>JALYTW010000164.1 GCA_030854075.1 Pseudomonadota bacterium | reverse complement strand
GCGGCGCAGAACGACGATGGCGAATTCCTCGAACCGGTGCCGTTCGGTTCGCTGCCGCTGTATCGCGGCGCGGTTCGCCACTTCAAGACCGACCTCGTGCGCGTCGATCTGCCCGCGACCGGCGCGGTGCGCGCGCCGGGCGAGGCGGTCGGCACCTTCGCGGTCGAATGCGCGATGGACGAACTCGCCGAGCAACTGGGGCTCGACCCGATCGAACTCCGCAAGCGCAACGAGCCCGACGTCGATCCGCTCAGCGGCAAGCCGTTCAGCACCCGGCGGATGATCGATTGCTATGACGACGGCGCAGCGCGGTTCGGCTGGAACCCGCAGCCTCCCGCCTCGGTTCGCGAGGGCGAATGGCTGATCGGGACCGGGATGGCGGCGGCGCTGCGCGGCAACTTCACCGTCAACGCCGAAGCGGTCGTGCGGCTCGAGGCGGATGGCCGCGCGATCGTCGAAACCGACATGACCGACATCGGCACCGGCACCTACACGATCCTCGCGCAGACCGTCGCGGAGATGCTCGGGCTGCCGATCGCGGATGTCGAGGTGAGGATCGGCGACACTGACCTGCCCCCGAGTGCAGGATCGGGTGGATCGTTCGGCGCGGGATCGGCGTGTTCGGCGGCGGTGCTGGCGTGCGAGGACATCCTGACCGAACTGGCGCGGCGGATGAACGCAAGCCCAGATGAGTTACGACTGAAGGACGGATGCGTCCGAGTCGCAGGGCGCGAGACCGCGCTGGCGGATCTGGTCCGCGGCGAACCGATCGTAGCAAAGGGGAAGACCGGCCCCGGTGCCGAGAGCAAACGGACCAGCCAAGCGAGCCACGGCGCGCAATTCTGCGAGGTCGCGGTCAACGCGGTGTCCGGCGAGGTCAGAGTTCGGCGAATGATCGGGGTATTCGACATCGGGCGCGTCCTCAACGCCAAGACCGCGGGCAACCAGTTGATCGGCGGGATGGTGTGGGGCACCGCCTATGCGCTATCCGAAGACGGCATCGTCGATACCCGGACGGGTACGTTCGTGAACCCCGACTTCGGCGAATATCATGTCGCGGTGAACGCCGACGTGCCGCAGATCGAGGTTCATTTCATCGAAGAGGTCGACACCTCGGCGAACCCCGCGGGCGCCAAGGGCGTCGGCGAACTCGGCATCTCGGGCGCTGGCGCCGCCGTCGCCAACGCGATCTACAATGCGACCGGCGTGCGCGTCCGCGACTTTCCGGTGACGCTCGACAAATTGCTGGCGGGGTTGCCGCCGGTGTAAATCACTTCTCCCCGCTCGCGGGGAGGGGGACCGCGACGCGCAGCGGCGTGGTGGAGGGGGTTATCCTCGGGCGCTGCGCTTCGTGACACGCCCCCTCCACCGGCTGCGCCGGTTCCCCTCCCCGCGAGCGGAGAGGATTTAGGAAGAAAAAAATGGCCGAAAACGATTCCGTCCTCGCCGCCGCCACCGCCTGGAAGGGCGAACGGCTCGCGATCGCCACCGTCACCTCGACCTGGGGATCGGCGCCGCGCCCGCGGGGCAGCCATATGCTCGTCCACGAAGACGGGCGCTTCGAAGGCTCGGTTTCGGGCGGCTGCGTCGAAAGCGACATCCTCGATACCGCCGCACAGGTGATCGCGGGCGCGCCGTTCGTGGTCAGGAAATACGGCGTCGCCGATGCCGCGGCATGGGAGGTAGGCCTGCCCTGCGGTGGCGAGATCGAGGTCATGGTCCAACCCGTCTCCGCCGCGGGGTTCGACCCCGAATTGTTCGACCGGATCGCCGATGCGCGCGATGCCGGGCAGGCATTGGTGGTCACCACCGATCTCACGACCGGCCACAGCGATTTGCGCCCGCAGCAGACCGGCGAGGTCTTCGTCAACCGCTACGATCCGCCGCGGCGGCTGCTGATCGTCGGCGCGGTGCAGATCGCGCAGGCGCTGGCGCAATTGTCGCGCGCATTGGGGATCGAGACCGTGCTGATCGACCCGCGCGCGCGGTTCCTGACCGAAGAGCGGTTCCCCGGCGTCACGCTCGACGATCGCTGGCCCGACGAGGCGATCGAGGCGCTCAAGCCCGGTCCTGCGACCGCAGTGGTCACGCTTTCCCACGACATCAAGATCGACGATCCCGCACTGATCGCGGCGCTGGCGAGCAATGCCGCCTATGTCGGTGCGCTGGGATCGCGCAAGAGCCACGCGGCGCGGCGCGAACGGCTCGCCGCGACGGGGATCAGCGCCGCAAATCTCGACCGGATCGATGCCCCGGTCGGGATCGACATCGGTGCGATCGGGCCGTCGGAGATCGCGCTGTCGGTCGCCGCCGCGATGGTCGCCGCATTCCACGAGAAGCGCGCATGATCCGCCCCGACGACGTCGTGCTGATCCTGCTCGCGGCGGGACGCAGCGAGCGGTTCGGCGATATCGGCAGCAAGCTCGATGAACTTTTTCTCAACCGCCCGCTCGGACTTCATGTCGCGGTAGCGCTCGAAGCCGTATCATTTCGCGATCGTATCGCCGTAGTGGGCGGCGCGACGGTCGATTTCGCCGCCTACGGCTTTCGGGTGCTGACCAACGAGGATCCCAGCCGCGGCATGGCCTCGTCGGTCAAGATCGGCGTCGAGCACGCCAAGGCGGCCGACGCGAAGGCGGTGCTGATCGCGCTGGCGGATATGCCGCGGATCACTGCGACCCATATCTACACCCTGTTCGACGCGTTCGATGACGACGCGGCGGTGGTCGCATCGAGCGACGGCGAACGCCCGAGCCCGCCCGCGCTGTTCGGCTGCGCGCAGTTCGATTTCCTGCTGGCGCTCGAGGGTGATTCGGGTGCGCGCGACATGGTCCGGCGCGGCAAGCATGTCGTGACGACCCCCGCCGAACTGATCGACGTCGACACCGCAGAGGAACTCGAACTGCTCCGCGAACTCGTCCACGCGCCCGAGGCCTATACGCGG
This sequence comes from Pseudomonadota bacterium, assembly GCA_030854075.1. Lineage (GTDB taxonomy): Bacteria > Pseudomonadota > Alphaproteobacteria > Sphingomonadales > Sphingomonadaceae > Sphingomonas. The sequence goes on along the minus strand of JALYTW010000164.1, from coordinate 6,654 downwards.
CACCACCGGCGGCCCTGACCGGCGCTATTCCAGTTCGAGGATCACCTGATCGACCGCCAGGCTGTCGCCGGTCGCGGCCTCGAGCGCCTTCACCACCGCGGATTTCTCGGCGCGCAGGATGTTCTCCATCTTCATCGCCTCGACCACCGCGAGCGGCTGCCCCGCCTCGACCTTGTCGCCGACCTTCACGTCGAGCCGGACGAGCAACCCCGGCATCGGGCTGACGAGGAATTTCGACAGGTCGGGCGGCACCTTCTCGATCAGGTGCTGCGTCAGCCCCGCGAACCGCGCGGGCAGCACCCGCACGACATGGCTCGCGCCACGCGTCGTCAGGCGAAACCCGCCCGGCACCGTCGCCAGCCGGATCGACAGGTCGCCCTGCTCCTCGCTCTCGACATGCACGATCCGGTCGCCGGGCGTGTATTCGAGCGCGAGGTCGAGCATCTCGCCGTCGACGATCAGCCCGTCGGTCGACACCGTGACCGCGGATTCGACCTTGTCGATCGTCGCGACCCAGTCGGCGGGCGGACGCAACGTCCGCCCCAACTGCCCGTCGATCCGCCGCGCGCGATCGGCGTGCGCGGTCGCGGCGAAGGCGGCGACCGCGGCGAGCGTCCGCTTGAGGTCAGCGTCGGCGGGCGCGCCGTGGAAGCCGTCGGGATATTCCTCGGCGATGAACCCGGTGGTGATGTTGCCCGATCGGAACCGCGGGTGCTGCATCAGCGTCGACAGGAAATCGATGTTGTTGCCCGGCCCCTCGATCTCAAACGCATCGAGCGCCGCGATCTGCGCATCGATCGCGGCCTCGCGGGTCGGCGCCCAAGTGACGAGCTTGGCGATCATCGGATCGTAGAACATGCTGACCTCGCCCCCCTCACGCACGCCGTCATCGACGCGGACGATCGGGGCGTCACCGTCACGCTTATGGTCATGCGGCGGATTGTACCGCACCAGTCGCCCGATGCTCGGCAGGAAGCCGCGATACGGATCCTCGGCGTAGACCCGATTCTCGATCGCCCACCCATTGATCCCGATGTCGGCCTGCGCAAACGGTAGCTTCTCTCCGTAAGCGACGCGGATCATCAACTCGACCAGATCGACCCCGGTGATCTCTTCGGTCACCGGATGCTCGACCTGGAGCCGGGTGTTCATCTCGAGGAAGTAGAACCCCTCACCGCTCGTATCCGCGCCCGACACGATCAGTTCGACCGTTCCGGCCGAATAATAGCCCACCGCCTTGGCCAGCGCGACCGCCTGCTCGCCCATCGCCTGGCGCATCTTCGGCGTCACGAACGGCGACGGCGCTTCCTCGACCACCTTCTGGTGGCGGCGCTGGATCGAACACTCGCGCTCGTTGAGGTAGATCACGTTGCCATGCTGGTCGCCGATCAGCTGGATCTCGATATGCCGCGGCGTCTCGATGAACTTCTCGATGAAGACACGGTCGTCGCCAAAGCTGGCGAGCCCCTCGCGCTTGGTCGCCTCGAAGCCTTCGCGAACGTCCTGTTCGCTATAGGCGAGCCGCATCCCCTTGCCGCCGCCGCCCGCCGACGCCTTCATCATCACCGGGTAACCGATGCCGCCCGCGATCCGCACCGCCTCGTCGGTATCCGCGATCTCGCCGAGATAGCCCGGCACGACATTGACCCCCGCCGCCTTGGCGAGCTTCTTCGATTCGATCTTGTCGCCCATCGCCGCGATCGCGCCCGGCGGCGGCCCGACGAACGCGATCCCCGCTTCCGCACACGCGGTCGCGAAACTCTCGCGCTCGGACAGGAAGCCGTAGCCCGGATGGATGCAATCCGCCCCCGTCTCCTTGGCCGCGAGCAGGATCAGATCGGCCCTGAGATAGCTCTCCGCGGCGGGTGCCGGCCCGAGCCGAACCGCCTCGTCCGCCATCAACACATGCGGCGCGCGCGCGTCCGCGTCCGAATAGACCGCGACGGTCGCGATCCCCATCTTCTTGGCGGTGCGGAACACGCGGCACGCGATTTCACCGCGATTGGCGACCAGGATTTTCTTGAACATCAACGGATGCCTTTTTACTTGCGTAACGCGAACCAGCCGAGTGTCCCGCTGGCAATTATGAAGATTACCGAAAGCCCCATTGCCAGCGCTGCATGCGGAGCAAAACATTCCGCCGCCAGCTTATCGTGTCTAGCGCAATGCTGCTTTGCTTGGTCGAGCCACACAACGACGGCATAGGCAAAGCAGGCCCAGGTCAGTAGAAGCGACGTACCGACAACTACTATCCGCCAGTTCACGCCACCACCACCCGCATCGGCTCCTCACCCGACATCGGTCGCACGCCCAGCTTCGCGAACAGCGCCGCGTCCGCACTGTCGCCGCGATTGCCGGTCGTCAGCAGCTTGTCGCCGGTGAAGATCGAATTCGCGCCCGCCATGAAGCACAACGCCTGCGTCACTTCGGACATGCTCTCGCGCCCCGCCGACAGCCGCACCATGCTCAACGGCATCGTGATCCGCGCCACCGCCACCGTCCGCACGAACTCGATATCGTCGATTTTGGCCAGCGGCGTATCTGCGAGCATGTCGCCGAGCACCGTGCCGCGCACCGGCACCAGCGCGTTGACCGGCACGCTCTCGGGATGCCGTGGCAGGGTGGCGAGCGCGTGGACGAAGCCGACGCGATCCTCGCGCGTCTCGCCCATGCCCACGATCCCGCCGCAGCACACGTTGATCCCCGCGCGCCGCACCTCCTCGAGCGTCGCAAGCCGGTCGGCGAAGGTTCGCGTCGTGATGACGCTGTCATAGCGCTCGGGCGAGGTATCGATATTGTGGTTGTAGTAATCGAGCCCCGCCTCGGCGAGCGTGTCGGCCTGTTTGGGGGTCAGCATGCCGAGCGTCATGCACGTCTCCATCCCCATCTGTCGTACGCCCTTCACCATCTCGACGATCGCGGGCATGTCGCGATCCTTGGGGTTGCGCCACGCCGCGCCCATGCAGAACCGCTGGCTCCCCGAATCCTTCGCCTGCGCCGCCATCTGCAGAACGCTGCGCGGGTCCATCAGCTTGGTCGCCTTGACCCCGCTGTCGGCGCTCTTCGATTGCGAGCAATAGCCGCAATCCTCAGGGCAGCCGCCCGTCTTGATCGACAGCAGCGTGCACAACTGCACCTCGCCCGCGGCGTGATATTGGCGGTGGACGCTCTGCGCGCGGAACATCAGCTCGTCGAACGGCAAGTCGAACAGCGCGGCGATTTCGTCGTGGGTCCAGTCGGTGCGAACTTTAGGTCCCTCCCATTCAGACAGGAGGCTAAGTGTTGCCGTTTTCTCGTTCACTCTGCGGCCTTCCGTGTATCAATAGTGCTCGGCGGCATGTTGTGGCCGAGCAACCGCAACACTTCCTCTGCCGCCTGGATCAGATTGGTGCCGGGTCCGAAGATCGCCTGCACCCCGGCATCGCGCAGTATCTGGTAATCCTGCGCCGGGATGACGCCGCCTGCGATGACCTTGATGTCGGGGCGACCCGCGTCCCTGAGATGGTCGATCAGCGCGGGGATCAGCGTCTTGTGTCCCGCCGCGAGGCTGGAGGCCCCGACGATGTCGACGTCCTCCGCCAGCGCGAGGTCAGCAGTTTCAGCGGGCGTCTGGAACAGCGGGCCGGGGACGATCTCGAAGCCGAGGTCGCCGAACATGCTGCTGACGAGATTCGCGCCGCGATCGTGGCCGTCCTGCCCCATCTTGGCGACCAGCATCCGTGGGCGACGCCCCAGCCGCCGCTCGGTCGCCTCGACGCCATCGGTCAGCCGCTCCCAGCGCGCATCGTCCGCATACGCCCCGCCATAAATCCCGCTGACCGGGGTCGGCTGAGTATCGTACCGCCCGAACACGTCCTCCATCGCGGAGGATATCTCGCCAAGCGTCGCGCGCGCCCGCGCCGCCCCGACCGCAAGCGCGAGAAGATTGTCGTCACCCTTAGCGCCCTCGCGCAACGCATCCAGCGCCACGCGGCACGCCGCCTCGTCGCGCGTCGCCTTGACGTGTTCGATCCGCCGGACCTGCGCCTCGCGCACCGCGACGTTATCGACGTCGAGGATGTCGATCGCATCCTCGTCCTTCAGCCGGTATTTGTTGACCCCGACGATCACGTCCTCACCGCGATCGACCCGCGCGGCGCGGCCTGCGGAGGCCTCCTCGATCATCGCCTTGGGCCAGCCCGCCGCGACCGCCTTGGCCATCCCGCCTTCGCGCTGGATCCGCTCGATCAATTCCCACGCGCCATCGACCAGGCTCTGCGTCAGGCTCTCGATATAATAGCTGCCACCGAGCGGGTCGACGACGTTGGTCATCCCCGTCTCTTCCTGCAGCACGATCTGCGTATTGCGCGCGATCCGCGCGGAGAAATCGGTGGGGAGCGCGATCGCCTCGTCGAGCGCGTTGGTGTGAAGCGACTGGGTGCCGCCCAGCATCGCCGCCATCGCCTCGATCGTGGTGCGCATCACGTTGTTGTACGGGTCCTGCTCGGTCAGCGACACGCCCGAGGTCTGGCAATGCGTCCGCAGCATCTTCGAACGCTCGTCAGCAGCGCCCAATTGCGTCATCGCGCGGTGCCACAATGTCCGCGCCGCGCGCAGCTTGGCGATCTCCATGAAGAAGTTCATGCCGATCGCGAAAAAGAACGAGAGGCGGCCCGCGAACTTGTCGATATCGAGCCCGCTCGCGACCCCGTATTTCACATATTCCATGCCATCGGCAATCGTGAACGCGAGCTCGTGGAGCTGCGTCGCGCCCGCCTCCTGCATGTGATAGCCGCTGATCGAGATGCTGTTGAACTTGGGCATCTCGCGGCTGGTGTAGCCGAAGATGTCGCTGATGATCCGCATGCTCGGCTCGGGCGGGTAGATATACGTGTTGCGGACCATGAACTCCTTAAGGATGTCGTTCTGGATCGTCCCGTCGAGCTGGTCGCGTGCGACGCCCTGCTCCTCGCCAGCGACGATGAAGAAGGCGAGGATCGGGATGACCGCGCCGTTCATCGTCATGCTGACCGACATCTTGTCGAGCGGGATGCCGTCGAACAGGATCTTCATGTCCTCGACGCTGTCGATCGCGACCCCTGCCTTGCCAACATCGCCGGTCACGCGCGGATGGTCGCTGTCGTACCCGCGGTGCGTCGCGAGATCGAACGCGACGGAGAGGCCCTTCTGCCCCGCGGCGAGGTTGCGGCGATAGAAGGCGTTCGATTCCTCCGCGGTCGAGAACCCCGCATATTGGCGGATCGTCCACGGCCGCCCTGCGTACATCGTCGCCTTCACCCCGCGCGTGAATGGCGCGAAGCCGGGCAGGCCGGGATCGCCAACCTTATCCGGCGTCACATCGTCTTCGGTATAGAGCGGCTTGACGACGATCCCCTCGGGCGTCGTCCAGTCGAGATCGCGGCCCTTCGATTCCTTCGCGGCGCGCGCCTGCCAATCGGCCAGTGTAGGGCGCGCGGTCGGCTCGTCTTGCGGCGCGGATTCGCGCGTGCTGCCCGCATCCTCGCCCAGATTGGTCTCGATCTCCGCCATCAACTACCCTTGAAATTTACCTTGCGCTTCTGGAGGAACGCCATGCCCCCCTCCATCGAATCCGCACTCCCGCGCGCATGGCGCTGGTGGTCGGCTTCGGTCGCCATCGCGGCTGCATAGTCGCTCTCGAGCGCCTGCGCGAGGCCACGACGCATCAGCCCGAGCGCGACGGTCGGCCCCGCGGCGAGCCGCTCGGCCAGCGCGAGTGCCTCTGCATCGAGCGCGTCGTCGGCGACGACCTTGTGAATCATCCCCCAGTCCAGCGCCTTGGCGGCGGGCACCTTCTCGCCGAGCAGCATCATCTCGGTCGCGCGCGCGCGCCCGATCAGCCGCGGCAGCATCCACGACGCGCCGCCGTCGGGGACGAGCCCGATGTTGACGAACGCCTGGAGGAAATACGCGGTCTCGCTCGCGACGCAGAAATCAGCCGCAAGCGCGAGGCTGCACCCGATCCCCGCCGCGGGTCCGCGCACCGCGCTGACGACGGGCACGCCAAGCTCGGCGAGCGCGAGCATCGTGGGATTGTAAAACTCGGTCAGCGCCGTGAACGTGGCGTTGCCCGGATCGTCGCTCCCCAGCGCGCCGCCGCCGACATCCGCCCCCGAACAGAACGCGCGCCCCGCCCCCGTCACCAGGACTGCGCGCGCGCCGTCCAGATCGCCAAGCGCCGCGCGCAATTCCACGAACATCGCGGGCGGCGCGGCATTGAGCCGATCGGGGCGGTTCAACGTCACCACCAGCACGTCGCCGCGCCGCTCGGTCAGGATGTGTTGGTACGTCATGCCTTCGTTCTCTCCTGCCGTTCGTTTCGAGCGAAGTCGAGAAACCGACCCCTGCGATCCGCGACTGTGTCTCGACTACGCTCGACACGAACGGATGCCTAGGGGTGCCCCTCTACCGGCGTCTCCATCAGCTCGACGAGCACACCGCCAAAATCCTTGGGATGAACGAACACGATCGGCGTGCCATGCGCCCCGATCCGCGGCGTTCCCAGCACGGTCGCGCCCTTCGCCTGCAGGTCGGCGACCGCGGTATCGATATCGGCCACCTCGAAGCACACATGATGCTGCCCCCCCGCCGGATTCTTCTTCAGATACCCCGCGATCGGGGATGTATCGTCATACG
>JALYTW010000137.1 GCA_030854075.1 Pseudomonadota bacterium | reverse complement strand
GCGCTGCGGACGCTGGAGCGGACCCCGCCGGGCAGCCCGCGGACGCTGCGGGTGGCGCCGCCGGTCCTTGCCTATCTGACCGCACGCCCCACATGGCTGGCCGAGCTCGCGCGCCGCACCGGTGTCGCGCCCCGCCTGGAGAGCGCATGACCCGCCCGACCTGCCCGATCTGCGACAAGCCTGCGAGCGACCAGAACGCGCCATTCTGCTCGCGCGGCTGCGCCAGCCGCGACCTGTTGCAGTGGCTCGGTGACGGCTATCGCATCCCCGGCCCGCCCGCCCATGACGACGGGGTGGACAGCGCCCAGACCGCCGACTAAAGCCCCGCTTCCGATCGCGTCGCGGTCTGGCCCGGGTAGCTCAGTTGGTAGAGCATGCGACTGAAAATCGCAGTGTCGGCGGTTCGACCCCGTCCCCGGGCACCATATTTCTTACTGATCTGTCGGCACCACTCGACCGTGCCCTTTTGACCAATCTTATGGCGCGCCTGATCACACCCAAAAGTGGTGACCATTCTCTACAAGCCCGTCTTCGTTCGAACGAGGGGCGCTGACGATATGGTCACCGAGTCAGAGCGTGTTCGACATGCGGCGCGCGACTGCAAAGTGGGTCGGGTTGCCGGTCAATAAGATACGCATCATTCATATGCCGTCGACCTTGGATGCCGGGGCCGCACCGGGGACCGCAATTGCGCCGATGTCTCTGGTTCGTTCTGCCTCGAGCTGGCAGATGTTCGCTGGGTACTGCCCTTCCAGATTTAGTGCAATTGCTGCAGAGGCCAGCGGTTCGATCTCGGTCGGCTCCACCACATCCCATTCGCTGGAATCAGCCCTTTTTCCGCTGCTGGATCGCCCGAGCCCGAGCGAAGCAGACGATCGCGCGCATGTTCGCCGTTCACTGCGTGACCCGATCGATGAAGGTCGTCATGTCGTCAAGAGCGGGGGAGCGACCGCGGAACGGCTTCGCGATCGAGGTCACCAGTCCGACGTGGCCGACCCCCGGATAGTGCTTTAGCTCAACCGGAACGTCCCCTGCACGCAGTCGCGATGACAGCGCCTCGCTGTTGCGAGGCTGAACGACGTGATCGGCATCGCCAACTAGCAACAGCGCCGGGGGGTCGCCACTTCCAGCCCAGGTGACGGGCTGGGTCTCGGCTGGTCGTGGCCAATCTCCGAATGCAGCGCGGCTCGCAGGAAGGTCGAACGGCGCGAAATCATACGGCCCGGCAAGTCCGATGAAGCCTCTGACCGCCGCGCGGGCGTCGCCAAGCCAGCGATCGTCGACGGCCAGCATGGCGGCGATATAAGCGCCCGCCGAATGACCGGCGACGACGATTCTGGTCGGATCGCCGCCATAATCCGCGGCATGCGCCTCGGTCCATTTCACCGCGGCGGCACCGTCCTCTACGAAGCCGGGATAGCGGACAGTCGGCACCAGCCGATAATCGGGAATAATCGCGACAAATCCGCGGGCAGCAAGCGCGCGACCCACGAACGAATATCCCGTCCTCGTTCCGCTGTTCCAGCTGCCCCCGTAGAAGAAAACGACCACCGGGCGGCTGCGGCCGCCTACCACGGCGCGACGCGGCGCGTACACATCGAGCATGTGTCGCGGCCCGGGCGCGTAGGCAACGCCTTGAGCCCTGCGCGTACTCGCCGCATCCTTCGGCACGACGGCATCGAAGGTTCGCAGTGGCGAGCATCCCGTGAGGACGAGGGTGATGCCGAAGAGCAAGCCGACTCGGGCTCCAGGTATGCGCAGTTTCATTGATAATCCTCGACGGTGGCCCACAGCGTGAACAAGATCATGCCGAGATGGTTCAGATGCGAGGGGCCGAAAATTGCTCTACCGACCGGTCAGGCCGCTCGATCCTCATTTCGATGAACGGAAGATTGCCGCCAACCGCCAGGCACGACCGCTCGCTGACGCCGGTTTCCCCGAAACCGATCTTCGCGAGGACGCGCCGCGATGCGAGATTATCGGTGAAGCACCCCGAGGTTATCACCGGCAATTCCAGTATCTCCAAACCGTATCTGGTGATCACCTGGGCGACCTCCGTCGCCAAGCCCCGTCCCCAATATCGCCTTCCGAGCCAGTAACCCAGCTCAACCGTTTTGGTCGCGCCGTCCGGGACTAGGCCCGCGATCCCGACGAGGATGCCATCAGGTGCGGATGTGATCGCCCACGCCAGTTCGCTCGGGACGATGTCCCGCAGGAAGAAGCGCGCATCATCGATGCCATAGGGATGCGGAAGCCGGGCCATTCGGCGTGCGATCTCCCAGTCGTTCGCCATACCCGCGATCGTCGCGGCGTCATCCGCGCCCGGGACCCGCAACCTCAACCGCGTTGTCGCCAGCGGCGGGGGGTTGCCTAGCGGCAGGCACGAATGCTGCGCCGTGACCATGTCGCGAGGATAACCATAACGATGGGTGTTCACAAGCAATGACGGCTCAACATCAGCGATGTCGCGACCCGGGCACGGTTCGTTGACGCCACGTTCGTCACCGACACCTTGCGGCAGGGGAGCGTGATCCCAGGCAGCTGTCAGAAACTCCCAAAAGCCCAGCAACGGCCCGGTTTAGCAGCGCTCGCTCTGGTCCGCACGTGCGAAGAGTGGCGCCCTATCGCCACCCGCCGGATTGGGATCGACGCCCTCGCCATCCTCGCCGGCTCCGAACCCGTTCCCATACACCCCGCCGATCTCGGGATCGAACCCTGCGCGTCGACCATTAATCACGCGGCGGGGTTGCGATGCGGCGTGGCGGTGCGCGGCTAACCGTCGCTGCGATCCGGCGTTCGCAGCGCTGAGCATCGATTAAACAAGCTGATCAGACCGGGTCGGGGAACGAAACAAGCGAGATGTCGTTTGAGGGCTATCTCCATCAAAAGAAGGGACATCATCATGAATAATAGCGTCATTTCCGCGGTCTTCGACACGCGTGGCGAGGCAGAGCGGGCAGTCACCGATCTCCGCGCGGCCGGAATTCAGGATAGCGCGATCAGCATCGTCGCGCGCCATGATGGCGAGCATACGACGACGACTGACGGCGCGGGCGACGAGGTCGCCAAGGATGTCGTCGGCACCGCGGCGGCGGGCGCCGGTATCGGCGCGCTGCTCGGCATTGCCGCGCTTGCGATCCCCGGGGTGGGACCGTTCGTTGCCGCCGGAGCAATCGCCCAGGCCGCGATCGGCGGTGCTGCGTTGACCGGAACCGCGATTGGCGCGGTCGCCGGTGGGTTGGCGGGCGCCTTCGAAGAGCATGGCGTCTCCCGTGAAGATTCGGTCTATTATCAGGATCGGGTCAACGATGGTGGCACGTTCGTATCGGTCGACACCAGCGCCGCGGGCGTCGATGCGGCGCGTGCCAGCGATATGCTGTACCGCGCTGGCGGTCATTCTGCGACCCGCGAACGAGTAGCCTGACAATGGTGATGGGGGCGGGAGGCGCTAAGGCTCGTTCCGCCACCCATCCGTTGCCTCTGCCGATGGCAACGGGCCAAGTTGTGTCTAGATTGATGGTCGGATCAACTTCAGTTACGCAGATTCAATTATGATCGGCGTGAAATTCGGGATCGGCGCATCCGGATGATGGACATCCCCGTATATCCCCCTGTCGCCATCATGCCCCCTTGTGGTGCGACACCGGATCGGCTCGTTCAGCCCCCAAGCCTGAGCGGGTCGGTCCCCCTTAATTCAATCGCCCTCTGATTTAGGCGGTGGCAGCGCGGGGCACGCGCGGTACAGCAGCATCATGTCCGATCCCCAGACACCCATTCCCGCAGCGACGCTCGTCATCTTTCGGGATGCGATGGACGGCCCCCCCGAACTGCTGATGGTGGAACGCGCGAAGCAGATGGTGTTCGCGGGGGGGGCTTGGGTATTTCCCGGCGGGCGGATCGATCCGGGTGATTATACCCTCGCCAACGCCATCGCGCCGTACGAGGACGGTCCGTCGCGCATCGCCGCGATTCGTGAGACGATCGAGGAGGCGGGGCTACCCGTTGGGCTCGATCCGTTACCACCGCCGGAGGCGCTCGCGACGCTGCGCGCTGCGCTCCATGCCGGCGAGTATTTCGCGACCGCGCTTGCAGCGGCGGGCACCGCGCTCGACGTCGACCGGCTCCAGCCGTTCGCGCGGTGGCTGCCCGCGCACGCTCATATGAGGATTTTCGACACCCGCTTCTTTCTTGCGCGCCTGCCCGCTGATGCGCCGTGCGCGAGCGTCGACGAGACCGAGAATGTCCGCCTCCGCTGGACGACCGCGCAAGCCTTGCTCGATGAGGCGGACGCGGGGCGCGCGACGATCATCTATCCGACCCGCCGTAACCTCGAACGACTCGCATGCTACGATGATTTCGAGGCCGCGGTCGCCGATGCGCGGGCATATCCGGTCCGAACGATAACGCCTTATCTGGAAGAACGCGACGGCCTGCCGCACCTCTGCATCCCCGATGATCTTGGCTATCCGGTGACGTCCGAAGTGATGACGGGTGTACTGAGGGGCTGATGCGCGCGCTGCGGCGGACCGTCGGCTGGCTCGCCGCGGCGGCGATCCTTGCTGCGGCCGCATTGGCGCTGTGGACGCTGGCACGCGGGCGACCGCAGGACCTGCCCTGGACGCCGCTGGACCTCGGCGAGCGGATCGGGCTTTTTACCGGGCGGAAGCTTGCCGTCTTGACGGAAGATTTCCCGCAATGCCGCGCGCTGCTGTCGCGTGCCGGGATCCGCTACATGGTCTTGCCCGGGCGACACGATGGCGCGACGTGCGGTTATGATGACGGCATCCGTTTCACAAGCGGTGGCGCGCGCCGGATCGGGGTCTTCCCCGCCGATGTCGGCATGTCCTGCCCTGTCGCGGCGGCGCTGGCGATGTGGGAATGGGATATCGTTCAGCCCGCGGCGCAGGATATCTTCGGATCCCGCGTCGTCGGAATCGATCATGTCGGCAGCTACAATTGCCGTCGCATCGACAGGCGCGACATCGGCACGTGGAGCGAACACGCCACTGCGGACGCGATCGATATCGTGGGGTTTAGGCTGGGTAACGGGATCCGCGTGCGCATTGCGGGGGACTGGAGCGGCGACGGCCCGCAGAGCCGGTTTCTTCACCGCGTCCGCGATGGAGCGTGCCAATTATTTTCGACGGTCCTCAGCCCCGACTACAACGCAGCGCATCGCGATCATCTCCATCTCGACCAAGCCGAGCGGGGCGCGCTGGGCGGGCGCGCTTGCCGCTGACGATCAGCCGCTGACGATCATTCCGGCGACGATCATTCCGGCGACGATCAGTTAGTCGTCGATCAGTTAGTCGTCGATCAGTTGGGCAGCGCGGCGCTGCTGTCGACCTTTTCGACCCAGTACGGGAAGAAAGCAGGCTGACGGTTCGACCAACCTGACGCGGTCGCGGCGGCTTCGCTGATCGACTGGAGCAGGTTGCGACGCAGCTCGGGGTGGAGGTGGGGCAACGCCGCGGCGCCACAGAACGCTGCGGGTAACCACGGGCGAACCTGCGCCCCGATCAGCCGTTCGTAGAGAAATCGAAATGCGGAGAAACTGGTGATGCGCCCCTGCCCCAGGTCGAATGCGACCAGCGTGATCAGCGGCGCGAGGAATGGTTCGACAGCCTGAAGATCGGAATCGTCGGGACACATGTCGCGAAGGTCGGTGAGCGCGCGATATATGCGCGCCTGGGCACGGATGCTCGCGGCCTCGACGACGTCGCGCGACCAGCGCGTCATCGCATCTTCGCGATCAAGCCCGATATCGAGGCTGCGGCGGATATAGCGCTGCGTCGCTGCCGGAAAGCCCGCGAACTCCTTCATCTCGGCCAGCGTCATCGCGCCTTCCGCCGGTTTCATCCTGCTGCCCATGATCGTCACCCCGCCCATTGCCCAAGGAACGGGATGACTATGCGCCAGGATGGTTAACGGAGCCCTTAACGCCTTGTCGTCCCGCGTTAACCAAGAGACCATGGCGACTGCTGCGTCGCAACATCAGTTGCGATGAACCGAGTCCCCATGAGGCGATTGCATCGGCAGGTGAGGCTTTAGCGCAACAATCATGTCTTGGCGGCGATCGACATCATGAATCTCTGCGCGCCCGTTCGGCTTCTTCGTCATACCCCGACGAGGGCGCCGGGCCAGTGCGATGGACCGGCTGGGTCGACGACGGCGGGTCGCTGGCGTCCATCGATTCATCGAGCGCGTTATCGAGCCGGGCGTCGACGCTCTCCGGATTCTTCTCCAGCCGTTCCTCGATCGACTTGTCGGTTCCGGCGTCGGCTTGGCAAGCGCCGTCGTCCTTGGCAGGCGCCACCGACAAGCTGTTGAGCGCGCGTTCGTCGATATCGGTCATCGCAGGCCTCCAATATGGTTTCGCGTTTAAAACGATCGAAGGCGCAGGCCGTTCCTAGAGCGCACGCACGCGGACCGATTGTTCCATCAACTGGGCGCTGCCGAACACGGTCATGAACGCGATATCGGTCGCATCGCGCCCCACCGCGACCCGCGCGATATCGCCACATCCCGCCATCCGCGTCGCATCGGCGAGGTGCCACGATCCCTCCAGCCACAATTCGGCGACCGCGTGAAAATCGGGCGGGTCGACGCCGGGCGCATAGGCCGACACGCACCGCGCCGGAATGTTGCCCGCGCGCGCCAGCGACACGAGCAGATGCGCGTAGTCGCGACACACCCCGCTGCGGCTGGCGAAGGTGTCGAGCGCGGTCGTTTCGCCGGTACTCGCGTTGCCACCATAGCTCAGCGATGTCGCGACCCAGTCGACCAGCGCTGCTGCAAGCGCACCGCCCTCCAGCCCCGCAAATTCGCGCCGCACAAAGCCTTCGAAGCGGTCGGCGGGGCAGTAGCGGCTCGGCAAGAGATACGGCACGAGATGGCCGTCGAGATCGCGCGGCGCGGTGGCGGCGAGCGGCGCAAGATCGATCGTCGCCCGGTCGATCGCGATCGTGCCGCGATATTCCGCGCGCCATTGCCCGTCGGCGCGCGTCCAGCAGCGCTGGCCGATGCCATCCTCGCCGATCGCGGCACGGATCGGGTCGTCGCTCCAGACCGTCAGCGTTTCCGCCTCGATCCGTTGATCGCCCATCGCCGCCGCCTCAATCTGGAGCAGTACGTCGGTCGGCCGTTCGAACCAGTAGACCAGGTCGACTTCGATCCCGAGCCGCATCGCATGTCCCTCGCTACCGGGGGCGACCCCCAAGAAAAAGGGCCCGGCGGAGAGGTCCGCCGGGCCCGAATGATACCATCGCTACCGGGTCTAGTTGCGGCCCGAGCCGAACAGCCGGAGGACGAACAGGAACATGTTGATGAAGTCGAGATACAGCGCCAGCGCCGACATCACGATCACCTTGCCGACCATATCGGTTCCGGCGACCTGAAAATACATGCTCTTGGTGCGCTGCGTGTCGTAGGCGGTCAGGCCGGCGAAGATCAACACGCCAACCCCGCTAATCACCAATCCCATCACGTTGGACTGCAGGAAAATGTTGATCACCATCGCAACGATCAAGCCGACGACGCCGATGATCAGGAACGTCCCGAACGCCGACAAATCGCGCTTCGTGGTATAGCCATAGAGACTCAGCGCCGCGAAGCCCGCCGCGGTCGAGAAGAATGCGCCCGCGATCGAGGTACCACTGTACACGAGGAAGATCGTCGAGAGCGACAGCCCCATCAACACTGCAAAACCCCAGAACAACGCCTGGATCGTGCTGGTGCTCATCCGGTTCTGGCCGAAGCTCATCGCGAACACGATCGCGAGTGGCGAGAACATGATGATATATTTCAGGATACCGCCGCCGGTGAACACCGCCGCCGCAGGCGAA
>JALYTW010000129.1 GCA_030854075.1 Pseudomonadota bacterium | reverse complement strand
TATCGTCGCCGATCGCGAGGTAATGACGCTGGAGGTCGCGCTCGACCGCGTAGCCGCGCTGATCGGGGCGGCGGTGGACTGGGCGACGATCGAGACATTCCTGCCACCGGGGTCGGGGCGATGGCGCAGGTCGGCGCTCGCCTCCTCGTTCCTCGCCGCGCTCGAGCTTGCCAAACAGGGGCGGGTCGAGTTGCGTCAGCAGGCCCCGTTCGCGCCGCTGTACCTGAAAGCGGCACCATGAATCGACCCGACGAAGAGCCCGATGACGTCGAACGCGCGGTGGAAGCGGTGCTGTTCGCCGCCGCCGAACCGCTGACGATCGACGCGCTCAGGGCGCATGTCGGGGACGGCGACATGCGCGCCGCGCTCGCCGGATTGGCCGCGCGCTATGCGGGGCGGGGAATCGAACTCGTCCGGCGCGGCGATCGCTGGCAATTTCAGACTGCGGGGGATCTGGCCCACCTGCTGCGCCGTGACCGCGAGGAAGCGCGCAAACTGAGCCGTGCGGGGATCGAGACGCTGGCGATCATCGCCTATCACGAGCCTGTTACCCGCGCCGAGATCGAGGCGATCCGCGGGGTGCAGATGTCGAAGGGGACGCTCGATGTTCTCATGGATGCGGGGTGGGTCCGCCCGGCGGGCCGCCGAGAGGGGCCTGGCCGACCGCTGACCTATGCGACGACCGAAGCGTTCCTCGTTCACTTCGGGTTGAACAGTCGCCGCGACCTTCCAGGGGTCGACGATCTGAAGGCGGCGGGGCTGCTCGATCCGGTCGATCTCGCGACCGGGGACGAAGATGTGGTAATTGTGGTGGAAAATACCTTTGATGATCCCTAGATAGACTCGAATTCCAAGGAGATATGTTATGGGCGGTTTCAGCCCGATTCACCTTCTCGTGCTTGCGGTCGTCGCTATCCTGTTGCTGGGCGGCGGGCGCTTCTCCAGCCTGATGGGCGACGTCGCCAAGGGCGTGAAGAATTTCAAGAAGGGGATGTCTGAGGAGGAGGAGGCTGCCGCGCGCAAGCCCTCCCCGCGGATCGAGACCCAGCAAAGTGCCGAACCTGCGTTCGACCGCGACGGCAATCGCGTCCGCGACAAACAGCCCTGATCCTCGATCCCTTCGACGCTGGTTAGGCGCTCATGTTTGATATCGCGCCGACTGAACTGTTGCTGGTCGCTTTCGTGGCGATCGTGGTAATCGGTCCCAAGGATTTGCCCAAGGCGATGCGGCTGGTCGGTTATTGGGTCGGCAAGGCGCGCGGAGTAGCGCGCCAGTTCCGGACAGGCTTCGATTCGATGGTGCGCGAGGCGGAACTCGAAGAGATGGAAAAACGGTGGGCGTCGGAGAACGACCGGATCATGCGTGAGCATCCGGTCGACTCGCCCGTCACCGATATTGCCATGACTGACCACGGCGCAGCCGTAACTACGCCCCCCGCGGACCTCCCCCCCGGCACCGCCGAGCCGATGCTGCCGCTGGACGTTGAGCAGCCGCCAATGATGGTCGATAAGCCGGTGATGGTTGATCAGTTAATCGTCGAGCCAGTCGCGGTCGAGCCAGCCCCGGCAGAGCCAGCCGCGGTCGAGCCAGCCGCGGTCGAGCCAGCCCCGGTCGAGCCAGCCCCGACGGACCGTCCAGCACCAGTTATCGATAGTAAGGCTGTGACGTGAGCGAGCCGGGCGATGTCGATGCCAGCCGCGCTGGCGATGTCGATGCCAGCCGCGCGCCGCTGCTCGATCACCTGATCGAGCTCCGGCGGCGGCTGCTCTATTGCATCGCCGCGCTGGTCGTCACTTTTGCGATCGCAATGTATTTCGCGGAGGATATTTTCGCGTTTCTGGTCCACCCGCTGCTGATCGCCGGGCAGAAGACCGTGATCTACACCGAGATTTTTGAAGCGTTCTTCGTCCAGGTGAAGGTGGCCTTCTTCGCGGCGATGATGCTGTCTTTCCCCGTCATCGCCAACCAGCTTTGGCAGTTCGTCGCGCCGGGGCTTTACAAGCAGGAGAAGCGCGCGCTGCTGCCATTTTTGCTGGCGACCCCGGTGCTGTTCCTGGCGGGCGCGGCGATGGCCTATTTCGTGGCGGTGCCGATGGCGCTCCATTTCCTGCTCGGCTTCGACGGCGTCGTCGGAGGTGTGAAGCGGGAGGCCCTGCCTGCGATCGGCAACTACCTGTCGTTCATCATGCAGTTCCTGTTCGGCTTCGGGCTGGCGTTTCTGCTCCCCGTCCTGCTGATGCTGCTCGAACGCGCCGGGGTGGTGACGCGTAAACAGTTAGTCGCGGCTCGGCGCTACGCCATCGTCGGGGCGTTCGCGATCGCGGCGGTGCTCACGCCGCCAGATATCGGCTCCCAACTGCTGCTCGCGATCCCGTTGGTCGCGCTGTATGAACTGGCGTTGATCGGCATCTTGATCACCGAACGGCGCCGCGCCAAGCAGGTCGAGACCGTAACCGTCGAAGAGTGATCGGCAGCGGGGTCCCCGAGGCCGCGCCGGATCGATCAAAAGTCCCCGCTAACCGTCTTTGGCGGAGGCCTCGTCCTTCAGGGCGGCAGTTCGTTAACCGATGGGAAGCTATTTGGCGTGGTCGGCGGTCTTGGCGACCGTGTCGCCCGCGGACCCGACATCCTTGCCGATCCCCTCGATCGTGTTGCACGCCGAAACCAATAGCGCGCCCGCGACGATCGCCAATCCTAAAACCTTACGCATAAACCATCTCCGATCAGGGGCAGTACTGCCTGTGTCGTAAAATGATCGAGACCCCCCGTTCGTTCCGCGATCGAACCGAATGACATCGGAACGATAAAGACCCGAAAGCACCACCGGGGGGGGAGGGTGGTGCTTCCGGGCCTAAGTCGTGGATCGCGAGAGCGGGGGAGCATAATTCGCGATCCGAAAGTCATAACATCGCTCGCGACCGCAGGTTCCCCGCATCGTGCAAATATACCGTCCAGCGCGACGTTATTTAATCCCGCCCGACAATCGCGAAGCTGATCTCATAGGCACCCACCATCGGGTCGTGGTGGAGCCCGGAGCGGAGTTGGCGCGAGAGCCCCTCGATGACGCGACCATAGCGCGTCGCTAAGAGGGCTTCGAGCGTATCGCTGGCGACGAGCGCGCGCGACACGACGCGCAGGACGGCGCGCGCGTCGTCATCCGCATCGGGCGTGACCGCGACCCGGATTTGGGCAGCGGGATCACAGCTCATGGCGAGCTCGATCGTTTCGGTGACCAGAAACGCGATCGCCACGCCGACATCCTGGGTGACCAGGAACGGGTCGATATCGAGCGCGATCACGATCCGCCCGATGCCCTCGGCGGCGTTCGAGCGAATGTTGGACGCGAGTTCGCTGATCACTGCGCGCAAGTTGAGCCCGCGATTTTCCTCGAGTTCGGCAAAGTGATTGCGGTGGACCACCGCGAGTGCATCGACCCGACGCTGGATCGAGACATAGGCGTTGGTCGCATCGACGCTCGGCGCGCCTCGGGCGTGGAAATTGATCAGGCTCGCGATAACCTGAAGGTTGTTCTTGACGCGGTGATGAACCTCCCGCGTCAACTTGGTCTGGCGGATGACGCTTTGCGCAAGCCCCTCCTCATGCCGCGCAACGGTCTCGCTGATCGCGCGGAAAGTTTCACCGAGTTCGCGGATTTCCTGCGCGGGGAGCGACCGAAGCTGACCGGGGTCGATGATCTCGCCAGGGCGATACGCGCCGACGTCGGCGCGCAATTGACGCAAGGGGCGGATCAGCAAACGGTCGACCACGAACCAGCCGATCCCGGCCGCCGCCGCCCACATCATCAGCGGCAGCAGCAGCGCGATGATGAGCGAATAGGAGATCGGCGCGCTGCGAATGCTGGTCCGCAGTTGCAAGTCGTCTAGTCCGATTCGGGTTTGCATCGTTTCCATGCGATCGAGCGGCCCGACCCCTTCGATCGTCGCGAGGTCGAGCGTGGTGTCGCCCTCGACCAAGGCGCTGGCAAACGGAAACGCGCGGCTGGTCGGCGTTGCCAGTTGGACGATAAAGTTACGCGGGAAGAACACCCGGCCCCTCGTTTTATTGGTGCTGCCGGGGATTGCCAGCAGCAGGCCCTGGCGTGGCAGCAGCCGCGCGGTGATCGCACTGCTGGCGGGAAATGATGCAATGGGGGGTATCGGACTGCCACACAGCAATTGCCCGGCGGCGTCGACAATCGCGAACCGCGTCCCCAACGCCGCCTGTTGGGCGAAGATGCCGCGCACACGCGCGCAGCTTGGCGCATCGGCCGGATCAATCGCGAGCGCGTCGACCGCGGCGCGCAAGGCGGTTGTGTCGCCGATCAACTCGATTGCGAGCGAACGCGCGCTCTCGTTGGCGGCCACCCGCAACCGTGCTCGGGCCTCCGCATCGGCGACCCGGCTGGTCTGGAGTGTCGCAATCATCGCGATCAAGGCCAGTGGCAACAGTGCAGCGCTGAGGATGAGAAATAATTTGGCCCCGGTCGGTAGCCGGAACAGCGCGGACGACGGCATTACCGGCGCTCCACCAAATGCTTCGGCGGGCGAGGGGAGGATCGGGTCGATAGGAGACGGCCCGGCAGAGACCCCATCGGGTCGCGCCGGGACGGAAGGAACCATCATGCGATGATCAGGCGAGCTTGTTCAATAGATCAAGCATCTCGTCCGGAATCGTCTCGTCGACGGTGCGCTGATAGGCGGATCGCAAGGCCGAACCCATATCCCGATCCTTGCTCTGGATCCTGGGCGAAGATTTATGCTGTTCCGTCTTCTCGTCCTTGATGCCGGCCAATTCGAACTTGCCCCCCTGAGACCCCGTGGAGTGAAGGTCTGATGCGCTTGCTGCCATGCTCGTAGCCGATCGGCGTCACGGGCTTGGGTGATCGTGAAACCAAAGTCGTGCTCGTTGGTTCCATGTCCGTGCGAAAAATCTGTTCCGCCGTTAGCGGGGGGATGGTTCGACAAACACCGTTGCAATAGCGTCGCCCCCGGCACAGATGGAGCGCGCGCATCTATATTCAGGGAGTCACCACCGCTCATGTCGCTCGGACAGCAACTCGCCCCGCACCTCCCCTTTCTGCGGCGCTACGCTCGCGCGTTGACCGGCAGCCAGCATCAGGGCGACAAATATGTACGCGCGACGCTCGAGGCCATCGTCGCCGCTCCCGACGAATTTCCTGGTGAGGTCGACCCCCGACTGGGGCTGTATCGAATGTTCCAGGGGATTTGGACGTCCGCCAATATCGACGGGGAGGAGGCCACCTCCGCCAGCGACAGCGAGGGCAGTGAAGCGATCGCGCGGGCCAGGCTCGCGCGAATGGCGCCGCTATCGCGCCAGGCGTTGCTGCTGACCGCGATGGAGGGATTCACCCCCGAGGACGCGGCCTATCTGATCGAAGTCGACACCAGTGAGGTCGAGACGCTGGTTACCGATGCGCTGGCCGAGATCGACCATCAGACCCGCGCCCGGGTGATGATCATCGAGGACGAACCGATCATCGCGATGGATATCGAAACGATCGTCCGCGATCTGGGTCATGAGGTTACCGGGGTGGCGGTGACGCGGGACGAAGCGGTGGCGCTGGCGATGGAGGATCGTCCTGGGCTGGTGCTAGCGGATATCCAGCTCGCCGACGACAGTTCGGGGATCGACGCGGTCAAGGACATCCTGGCCGAATTCAACGTGCCGGTAATCTTCATCACCGCCTTCCCCGAGCGCCTGCTGACCGGCGAGCGCCCCGAGCCGACCTTCCTGATCACCAAGCCGTTCCAGCGTTCGACTGTGAAGGCGGCGATCAGCCAGGCGCTGTTCTTCGATCAGTCGACGGTACCCGCCGCGGGCTGACCATTTCGGCTGCACCGAGACGATTACGGACCTAAAACAATTTTCGGAGGTTGATAGCGTATGGCTGATCGCGATGAACCAACTCACCTGTCTACCGACGACGCCCGGGCGGGGGCGACCCCGCACATGACGCGGTACATCCTCGGGATTTCGATGGTGCTGATTATCGTGGTGTTCGCGTTCATTCTGCTTTGATGGGCAGCGTGCGATCGGTGGTTTTGCCGCCTCGGCGTTGGCAATCGCCGGTCGGCGAACCTATCTTGCGTGCTCCCTGTCGACCATCTCCTTCGAACGGAATTGCATGACCAAGCCCGCGCCGCGCGACGATCAACATGACGAAGCCGAGAGCGAGCCCGTCGTCGAGCACGTCGCGCTGTCTGACCCCGAGTTCAAGGTTCAACTGGCACAGGTGATTCCGCACCTGCGCGCGTTCGGGCGGTCCTTATCGGGCAATCGCGATGTCGCCGATGATCTGGTCCAGGAAACGCTCCTAAAGGCATGGGCCGCGCGGCAGCGGTTCCAGGCCGGGACCAACATGCGCGCGTGGACCTTCATTATCCTGCGCAACCTGTATCTCAGCCAGATGCGCCGCGCACGGTTCAAGGGCGAGTGGGACGATCTGGTCGCCGATCGTATCCTGGCGGCACCCGCTAACCAGGATCGCCACGTTGAACTGGGTGACATGCAGCGCGCGCTGATGCACTTGCCGCAGCCGCAGCGCGAAGCTTTGATCCTCGTCGGTGCAGGCGGGTTCGCCTATGAAGAGGCGGCTGAAATCTGTCAGGTTGCGGTGGGAACGATTAAGAGCCGGGTGGCGCGTGGTCGGGTCGCGCTGGAGACGATCATGACCGACAATTCGCTCTCTGCGCGCCGTGATCATCAAACCGAGCCGGGTAAATCGGCACTTGATACGATCATGGGCGAAGTCGACGAACTCAGCCAAGGGCGGTGATCGTGCGGCGCGGCGAGTGAAGTGTTCGGCGTTCGTTTACGGGAGGCTCGCCTCGCCCATCTACCTTTAATGAAGGAACTGGTCGAGCTTGGCGAGCAGCACCTGCATCTCGGGGGGAACCGCGCTCGTGGAATAGACCCCCTTCAAAGCCTGACCGATAGCATCGGCAAGCCGCGGCGCAGGTACAACGTAATCGCCGCGTTGCGCGTTGCCGCAGAAGAATTCTTGGTCGGTCATGGGCTTAGAAACGACCCGATCGCCAAAATGTTGCACAAATTCGGTTCTCGTGAAGCAGGTCGGCGATGACCGCTGGTGCTTCGCCCAGCCGATCAATCGAGGACGCACTGGCACGCGCGTCCGCGAACTCGCCTTTTCTGGCTAGCCTGATCGCCCGCGATCCCGATCTGGTCGCCCGCATCGCCGCGGGCGACTTTACGCAGGACGCGGTGATTGATCCGGACATCACGGTGGGGAGTCGCCTACGATTCGAACGCCGATCGGTGGCGCTGTCGGTCGCGATCGGCGATCTTGCAGGGGTATTCGATCTCACCGAGGTGACGCGTCGGCTGAGCGACTTTGCGGATTACGCACTGAACACCGCGATCCGTGCCGCGATCGAGGAACGGACGCCCGGCGTTGCGCCGCGCGGGTTCGCGGCGCTGGCGCTGGGCAAACAGGGCAGCCGCGAACTCAACTATTCGTCTGACATCGATCCGATCCTGATCTTCGACCCCGACACGCTACCCCGGCGGGCGCGCGAGGAACCCGAAGAGGCGGCGGTGCGGATCGGGCGGCGCGTCGTCGAATTGCTGCAGGCCCGCGACGGCGACGGCTATGTGCTGCGAGTCGACCTCCGGCTGAGGCCGTCGCCCGAGATCACGCCGATCGTGCTGTCCGTCGGCGCGGCGATTTCCTATTATGAATCGCAGGCGCTGGCGTGGGAACGCGCGGCGTTCATTCGCGCGCGCGCAGCGGCGGGAGACCGCGATCTGGGGGAGGCATTCCTCGATGCGATCGCGCCGTTCGTCTGGCGGCGGGGGCTCGATTTCGGTGCGATCAGGGACATCCGCGCGATGTCGCATCGCATCCGCGATCATCACAGCGCGGGGCAGCGCTTGGGCCCGGGCTATGACTTGAAGCGCGGCCGGGGCGGTATCCGCGAGGCGGAATTCTTCGCTCAAATCCACCAGTTGATCCACGGTGGGCGAGATCCGGCGCTGCGCGCACCTGCCACCCGCGATGCCCTAACGCGCTTGGCGGCGGCTGGCTGGGTTCCGCCCGACGAAGCGCGAACGTTGATCGATTCCTACACCGTGCTGCGGACGATCGAGCATCGCGTCCAGATGATCGATGATCGCCAGACCCACCGTTTGCCCGAAGGGGAGGCGCTCGATCGCGTCGCCCGGCTGCATGGACTGGCGGACGGTCTGGGGTTGATCGACCTGCTCGAACCGCATTTGGCGCAAGCGGGGCGGATCTACGATGCGCTCGACGAAGGCGCCCCCGTGGCGTTCTCGCAGGTCCATGATGCGTTGGCGGCGACGCTCGCGGCGGCGGGCTTTCAGGATGGCGACGGCGCGGCGGCGCGGGTCGAACGCTGGCGGAGCGGACGATACCCGGCGCTGCGCAGCCCGGCGGCGCGCCAAGCGCTGGAGGCGGTGCTGCCCGTCATCATGCCCGCGTTAGCCGCCGCACCCGATTCCACGGCGGCGTTGCTGAGACTCGATACGATGCTCGAGCGGCTGTCGAGCGCGGTCAATATCTTCCGCTTGCTCGAGGCGCGACCCGGCCTCGCGACGCAGCTTGCCGCGATCCTGAGCCACGCCGCGCCACTTGCCGATGTGCTGGGCAGGCGCCCCGAACTGCTAGACGGGCTGATCGACGCTTCTGCCTTCGAGGATGTCGGCACGGTTGCAGAGTTGGCGGCTACTATGCGCAGAGACGAGGACGAGGACTATCAGGCGCGGCTCGATCGAGTTCGTCACGTCGTCGGCGAACGGCGGTTCGCGCTGGGGGCGCAGATCGTGGTCGGCGCTGCCGACCCGCTCGCGGTCTCGGCAGGTTATGCGCGTGTCGCCGAAGCCGCGATTGAGTTCCTTGCCGCGGCGACGATCGCGGAGTTCGCGGAGCGCCACGGGCGCGTGCCGGAAAGTGAGCTTGTCGTGATTGCCTATGGCCGGCTCGGGGGTGCGGCGTTGACGCACGCATCGGACCTCGATCTGGTCTATCTGTTCATCGGCGATTTCCGCAGCGAATCCGACGGTGCCAAACCGCTCGGGGCGACGCTTTATTACAACCGCCTCGCGCAGCGATTGACCGCCGCCTTGTCGGTGCCGACCGCGGCCGGGCCGCTCTATGACATCGACACCCGGCTGCGTCCCTCGGGCACCCAGGGGCCGTTGGTCGTGTCACTCGATTCCTTCGCACAATATCAGCGCGCGGATGCCTGGAGCTGGGAGCATATGGCGCTGACGCGCGCGCGCGTCGTCTTCGGATCACCTGCGGCACGCTCGACCGTGTCGGGGATCATCGCCGACGTACTCGCAACTTCGCATCCCGAGCGCGATATCGTCACCGATGCTGCCACGATGCGCGCCGAGATGGCGGCGCATAAACCGCCGCGCGGGGCGTTCGATGCGAAGCTGTCGCCCGGCGGGCTCGTCGACCTCGAATTTACTGTCCACGTCGCGCAATTGCTTCACCGCCGCGGCTTCGATCCGCATCTGTCGACCGCGATCGACATGCTGATTGCGGCGGGACTGTTGCCCGCGTCGCTGCGATCGGCGCACGACCTGCTGACGCGATTGCTGGTCACAACCCGACTGGTCGCTCCCGAGGTCGACGACCCATCGCTCGCGACGAAGGCGCTGATCGCGCGCGCGCTGGGACTGGCCGACTGGGCGGTAGTGGTTGCGGCGTTCGCCGAGACTCGGCAAGACGTCGAGCAAGCTTGGTCCGCAACGATAGGGTGCTCAACGACCGGGCGCGAACCCACGGAGCACGACGATGGATGACGGCGATACGCTGCCCGATGTGACGGTGACGCTGGCAGACGGAACGCCGCTCGCGCTGACGGACTTGCCGCTGCCGGTGGTCATTTATTTCTATCCCAAGGACGACACATCAGGATGCACCCGTGAGGCGCAGGACTTTTCCGCGCTGAGCGACCAGTTCGCCGCGGCGAGCACCAGCATACTCGGCATCTCGAAGGACGATCCGGCAAGCCACGTCAAATTCGCGAAGAAGCACGAGTTGTCGGTAACGCTGGCGAGCGATGAAGATGGGTCGGCATGTCAAGCGTTCGGCGCGTGGATCGAAAAGTCGATGTACGGCAGGAAATATATGGGGATCGAGCGATCGACGTTCCTGTTCGGCACGGATGGCACTTTGCAACAGGCTTGGCGCAAGGTGCGTGTGGCCGGGCATGCCGAGGCGGCGCTCGACGCGGTCAGGGGATTATAGCCGCCGTCGCGGTCTGACTGCCGGCAACGCGCATTTGGATGTCGACGCGGGTCAGCTCCCCAGCGTGATCTTGCCCTTGGAGCGATCCTGCCCGTCGGGGCTCAGGTCGAGCGCGAACGGCTTGTGTTCGTCAGTAGTGCCGACCAGCCCGTTGCCGCCAGGGTTAACCGTGAACCCCACCTTGTTGAGGCGATCCTGGAACCATTGCTGGACCGCGGCGGGATTGGCGGGGCTGGTGAAAGAGACCTCGACGGTCCCGCTGTCCTGCTTGCCGCCGCCCGCGACGTTGACGTTGTCGATCGTCGAACCGGGATAGAGGTGGACCCCGTTCAGATCGAAATTATCGGCATCGAGCTGGATCTTGGGCAGCTTGATCTTGCCCGAAAAACCAGGGACATCGAGCTTCACTTCGCCCGATTTGCCATCGACTGCACCGAGCACGTTGCCGCTGTCGGCATTGATCGAGATCGTCGTTCCCTCGTCGGGCTGGTTGCACCCCGCCAGTGGCAGCGCGAGCAGGGCGAACAGCATCAGGCGGGGCATTGCGATCTCCGGTGTATTGGGGTGATAAGTCGGGTAATCCCGATCGGAACCGCTTTCAAGGCTGTGCGCGTAACAACCCACGGTTTCAGCGCCGAGCAGCTTTCTGTGGGTGACGCACTGCAGCAAATGCCGCTACACGCGGCCCGTTATGGACCAGCAGACCAGTATCGAGACCGCGGCGGCGGTTGCCGTCGAGCCCCCGGGCGCGCCGATCGGATTCGTCGAATTCGTCGCGCTGGTCGCCGCGCTGATGTCGCTGACCGCGCTCGGGATCGATTCGATGCTCCCCGCGCTGCCTGCGATCGGCGCGTCGCTCGGCGTCGCGACCGAGAACGACCGGCAGTTCATCATCACCGCGTTCCTGATCGGGTTCGGTGTCGCGCAGCTCATCCATGGGCCGCTCGCGGATCGGTATGGGCGGCGGACGGTGCTGCTGTGGGCGCTGGCGGGGTATATCGTGGCCAATGTGCTGTGTGCGGTGTCGGCGAGCTTCACGCTGTTGCTGGTCGCGCGCGTCGTCGGGGGGGCGATGATCGCGGCGTCGCGCGTCGCGACCGTGGCGCTGGTGCGCGATTGCTATCATGGCCGCGCGATGGCGCGGGTGATGTCAATCGCGTTCATGGTGTTCATGATCGTGCCCGTGCTGGCGCCGACGTTCGGGCAGACGGTGCTGCTGTTTGCCGATTGGCGCGGCATCTTCTGGACGGTCGCGGGGGTTACCGCGCTGGTATTCGTCTGGTTCTATCTTCGAATGCCCGAGACACTGAGTCCCGATAATGTCCTCCCGATCTCGTTCGCGCGGGTCTCGCGCGGCTGGCGGATCGCGCTGACCGACCGCTTCTCGATCGGCTATACGATGGCGACCGCGATGTTGATGGGGGCGCTGTACGGCTATCTCAATTCGGTCCAGCAGATCATGTTCGACACCTTCCAGCGTCCCAACCTGCTCGCGGTGATGTTTGCCGCCACCGCGTCGCTGATGGCGGTCGCCAATCTCACCAATTCGCGGATCGTGATGCGGCTTGGCACACGGTTGATCAGCCACAGCGCGGTATCGGCGCTGGTCGTGCTGAGCGCGATCCATCTCGCGGTCGCCGCGCTGGGCGACGAAACGCTGATGACGTTCGTTGTCCTGCAGGCGCTGACGATGGCGTGCTTCGGGCTAGCGACGTCGAATTTCTCGTCGATGGCGATGGAGAATATGGGGCGGATCGCGGGAACTGCGTCGAGCGTCCAGGGGTTTCTCAGCGTGACGATCGGCGCCGGGCTGGGCGTGGTGATCGGCCAGGCGTTCGATGGGACCACGCGGCCGCTGGCGGCGGGATTCCTGATCATGGGGGTCGCCTCGATCCTGATCGTGCTCGCGACCGAGCGGGGGCGGTTGTTCCGTCCCGGCTGACGGAACCCGCCCCGCGGACGGAACCTGATCGCCCCGCCCACCGTTCGCGCTTCACAACAATGGAGACGATCATGGGTGGACATCAGGTACGCAGTCACGGCTCTGGCGACGACGGCTATGACGAGGACGGGTTCGACGAGAGCCAGCGCGCCGAAATCCTGGAGGCGACCCGCAACGGGCCGGGCGACGGGACGGTGATGACCGACATCGCCCCCGACCTGGGTGAGATGACCGACGACGAGGGCGATGAGGCCGATGACATCGGGATGGCATCGACCACGGTCGGCGACACCGATCGCAGCGTGACGATGACCCAGGACGACATCGACGAGGACAACGTCCAGGCCGAGTTCGACGACGGCAGCGTCGCGGATGACGATCTCGACGATGCCGACGACGAGGCGCTCAAGCCCTAAACCCGGCGGGTGACCGCCGCTGGATCAGGCGAACCGGCAGCCTTGCCGGCTTTGCCTAGCGCTGGGGGGTCAGTTGCCGAATGCGTTGACGATCCCGGCCAGATCGGCGGCGTTGAAGGTGTCGCCGGACGCATCGGTGGCGGCGGGGGTCGCGGTGTTGCCAGCAGGGGGGGGAGTGGGCGCGGAATCGGCGACGTCGACTGCCATCCAGACGATTCCCGCCGCCCAGAACATGGCGCTCCAGCGGCTGCGGAATAGGCGGGCAGAGGGCATCATCGCGCCGTTCTGCATCCGCCGCCTTTCAGCCGGGTTGCGCGATGTGGTTAAGCCCGGTCAGTCAGCGCCGTCGTGCCGCCGCCCATCGGGCTCGCGCGCGACGCCCTTGAAGGGGTCGTCGTCAGATTTCACGTCCATGAACTGGCCGGTCTCGCGGTCGCGTTTCGTCCAGTGGCCATCGGGGCGCGCAACCTGGGTGCGATCGTCGACCGACCCGATCCGGTAGCCCTCGCCGGTGTTTTTCGCCATCGTCCGTCTCCTTCACGACACCAACGCATGGGCGGCAAAATCGATTCATCTGGATCACCATCGCTGCGCTGGTGGGGGCAGGGGACCCGTGCGACATTGACGACTTTGACACGGAATCACCCGTTTGTTCGGGTCGATCGTTGCCATTTTTGCACCAATCGGCAGCGGACGTGACGGGACGGCGCATGACGGTTCCTCGATCGAGCGAGGAGGACAGATAGACCGGCGCGAGCGTGTAGGACAGACAGGTGGGCGAGGCCGTCGGCGCTGCGGACGCGGGCTTAGCGGGGCGTTAAGGCGTTGCGGCCCAGGATCGCGCGATGGTGCATCCCCGCGATCTCGTCTTCGCGCCGTCGCGCGCGCGACCCTGGCGTCGGTATCGGCGCGGGCGGGCGCGCGTTTCGATCGGCGAGTTGCGGCTGGTCGTGCTGGCGGGCGTGGCGATCGGGCTCGCGGTGCCGGGGGTCGAGTGGTGGCGGTCGAGCGCGCCCGCGTCAGGGGATGCGAGCGCGGCGGGGGTGACGCGATCGTTCAGCCAGTGCCACATCGGGGGCGGGATTAACTGCGTCGTCGATGGCGACACTTTCTGGATCGACGGCGAGAAGATCCGCGTCGCGGACATCGACGCCCCCGAAACCCACCCGTCGCGCTGCGCCGAGGAAGCGCGGCTGGGCAATGCCGCGACCGACCGGCTGCAGGCGCTGCTCAACGCGGGGCCGGTGACATTGATGTCGATCGACCGCGATACCGACCGCTATGGCCGCAAGCTGCGCGTGGTCGAGCGGGGCGGGGTGTCGCTGGGGGATATGCTGGTGCACGAGGGGCTGGTGCGGCCGTGGGAGGGGCGGCGGCCGCCCTGGTGTTGAGGGACGTGGGCGTCGTTTTTTCCGCATGACGATTCGGTGATACGATACCGGTCGATGACACGCGAGAACGCCTTGTTCGAGACGAGCGATCCTGCCGCCGATGCGCGCGCGGATGCCGACGTGCATTACGGACGATTGATCAGCCATGAGGCGGTGAAGCGCTGGCTGTCGTCACTGCGATCCGCCACGCCGCTGCCACGGCCTCGCATCGGCGACTAGGTTGCGCATCGTCTGGACAAACGATGCGGTCGCCAATGTCGAGGCGATCGTCACCTATATCGCGACTTTCAATCCCGCCGCTGCGGATCATATCGTGGAGCGGCTGATCGCTTTTTGGCCAGATGTTGATCATTCCGGCGAGGCCGTAGAATAGCAGTGTACGTATCAGGTCGAAATCTGAATTTCCTCAAGGCTGCGTTCTGCTTCGCAATCATGGCAGAAGGCCGCATCAAAAACGGCTCCCAGCACCCAATCCTGCGTAGCTTTGTCCCACGATGCCCAGGCATCGCGCGACACGTTCGTGCTGCCACATGTGCCGCAAACTATATCGATTTTCATTGTTCTTTCTTTTCGCGTTGACGATGACGGCATCATAACGAATTGTTGGCGCGGTACGTGGGTTGGACGGGCAATTGGGTCCGAACCGGATACGAAAGGGACGGATGCCGGTATCTTGGGCCGAAGCGGTCGAGGCGGCGGTCAAACGGCATGTTGCCGCTACCGGGAATCCGATCTTCTCTCGGCAATCCCTGATCGATGCTGAGCTGACGCAGATCATCGCCGACACGGCTTCGGCGGGTTCGACGCCCGCCATGACGCTCAGCCGTGAGCTGCAGGAGATGCGCGATCGGGGCGTCGTCGAGTTTGCGGGCTCGGGAGTGTATCGCTGGCTTGGAACGACGAGCGTTGTGACCCAGCCCGGTGTTGGCAAGGGCGTCTTCGTGATCGGGTCGGATTCGATTTATAAGGACGAGCCCGAGCGCTTTTATCGGTTTCCGCCGCAGTGGCTGGCGAACGCCGCAAAGGTCGTCGGCAACTGGATTGTCTATCTGGAGCCGCGACGCGCCGGGAAGCGCGGCTATTATGCGGTGGCGAAGGTTGAGCGGATCGTGCCCGATCCTGCGGATGCAGCAATGTATCTGGCGCTGATCGAGCCCGGCAGTTTTCTGGAGTTCGGACGCGACGTGCCTTTTCAGGTGGATGGACTTGGTGTCGAGCGCGGGCTGCTCGACGCCGATGGCCGACTGAACAATGGCCGCGCCGTGCAGTCCATCCGATCGTTGTCGGACGGGGATTTCAACCGGATTGTCGGGCTTGGTTTGGTGGAGGAAGACGAACTGTTGCCGAGGGTCGATGAGGACGAACCTCGCTACGACCGCGTCTTAGAGGAACGGGAGCCGTGGGAGGGACCGATCGATCGGGCTACCATGCTTGTCAGCAGGCCGGTGCGTGATCGGCAATTCCGCAAGCGGGTGCTCGATGTGTATCAGTCAACCTGCGCGCTGACGGGCATGAAGCTGATCAATGGCGGCGGCAGGGCGGAGACGCAGGCCGCCCATATCATGAGCGTGAAGGCTGGCGGCCCTGACGTGGCTAGTAATGGCATCGCACTATCGGGGACGATGCACTGGATGTTCGATCGTGGGCTGATCTCTCTGAGCGATGATGGCGACATCCTGCTGTCACGGAAGATTAACGATGTGGAGGGTGTGGAGCGGTTGATTTTTAGGGATAGAAAGGCGCGGTTGCCGTCTTCACCCAGTAATCGCCCGCATGCTCGTTACCTGCGGTGGCATCATAGCGAGTGCTTTCATTAGGCGCTCAGCGAGGGATCGCCGTCTTCGAAGACCGATTTAGAGAAAGGCGAGGACCGGTTCGCGCGAGCCGAGGCGATCGGCGGCGTCCCAGATCATGCCGCGCGCTTACGGCCCTTGAGCGGGATCACCAGCCGCGCGTTTTCGAACCATTCGTCGGTCAGTTCCGGCGCGGCGTCGGGGTTGCTCGCGATCTGCGCGGCGATGTCCTCGTCGGTCAGCGCGTCGAACCATGCAAGATTTTCCGGCGTTGCCCATGCATTTGCAGCGGCGAGCGCTTGCTCATGCGATACCCGAACGGTATTTTCGGATCTCTCGGTCATTGGCTTTCCTGAAGTTGATGATCCGTCGAATATTACCACGCCACATATATACTACGACGAAGATACGATCGCCAGCGGCCGCGATCGGCCCCCACCGATCGTCCTCACCCTTCCGCGCCGTCCTGCGCCACGCCGTCAGACGTGACCGGTTTCACCGGTCCCGCTGCCCGCCGTGACGAGTCTTCGGATTGCTCGAGCAATCCGAAGCCGTCCGCACCCTACTCCGCCGCCACACCAGCCGCCGAGAACATGTCTCCACTCTCGATATCCTCGTTCGCCGCCGGCTTGCCCGCGTTCGCCTTCTGGCGCTTGTCGAAGCTGTCCCAGACGTCGTTCCATTGGCCCTTGGTCGCGGCCTTCGAATACTCCGTCGAGCGCTGTTCGAAGAAATTGGCGTGCTCGACGCCGTTGAGCATCGGGGCGAGCCAGGGGAGGGGGTGTTCGTCGATCATGTAGATCGGCTTCAACCCCAATTGGTTCATCCGCCAGTCGGCGATGTAGCGGATGTACTTCTTGATCTCCTTGGGGGTCATGCCGTTGACCGGGCCCATCTCGAACGCGAGGTCGATGAAATTGTCCTCGAGCCGGATCGTCGTCTGGCAGACGTCGGCGATGTCGTCCTTGACCGCCTTGGTCAGGCACTGGCGCTCGGCGCAGAAGGTGTGGAACATCTTGATGATGCCCTCGCAATGCAGCGTCTCGTCGCGGATCGACCAGGTGACGATCTGGCCCATGCCCTTCATCTTGTTGAAGCGCGGGAAGTTCATCAGCATCGCGAAGCTGGCGAAGAGCTGGACGCCCTCGGTGAAGCCGCCGAACATCGCGAGCGTGCGCGCGATATCCTCGTCGTTGTCGACGGTGAACTTCTGCATGTAATCATGCTTTTCCTTCATCTCGGCATATTCGAGGAAAGCGCCATATTCGCTTTCGGGCATCCCGATCGTGTCGAGCAGGTGGCTGTAGGCGGCGATGTGGACCGTCTCCATGTTGCTGAACGAGGTCAGCATCATCTTGATCTCGGTCGGCTTGAACACGCGGCCGTATTTCTCGTGGTAGCAATCCTGCACCTCGACATCGGCCTGGGTGAAGAAGCGGAAGATCTGGGTCAGCAGATTGCGTTCGTGATCGGTGAGCTTCTGCGCCCAGTCGCGGCAATCCTCGCCCAACGGGACTTCCTCGGGGAGCCAGTGGAGCTGCTGCTGGCGCTTCCAGAATTCGAACGCCCAGGGGTATTCGAAGGGCTTGTACTGTTTGGAGGCGTGAAGAAGGGACATGAGGGTTACTCCGACTGGAAGAGAGAAAGGGTGGGGAAGGGGGAAGGAAGAAGGATCATGCCTCGAGGCTCCACTGCCACATCGCGGTGGCGGAGAGCGCGAGGACGATGCCGAACGCGAGCGCCATGATCCCCACCATGCGATAGACATATATTTTTGCCGGCCCGGCGGGGCGGAGCAGCGACACGAGAAGCCCCGCGCCGACCGCCGCGAAGACCGCGGCGACCGCGTACATGATGGCGACCTGGAGCGTCATGCAGCGAACTCCGTCGTGGTGCGTTCCCTACCCGACACCAGCATAGGAGACATGTCATGCACGATCATAGCAACATCAAGGAACATATGAAGGTCATCGGCGCCGACGGCGTCCATGTCGGCACCGTCGACCATGTCGATGGCGAGCGGATCAAGCTGACCAAGGACGACAGCCCGTCGACCGAGGACGGGCATGGTGCCAAGCATCATTACCTTCCCGCCGGGCTGGTCGCGTCGATCGAGGGCGACACGGTGCGGCTGTCCGCGACCGCGGCCAACGCGCAGGACATGTTCGAAACCGCCGAGTAACCCGGCGTTATCGGACGACCTGACCGGGGCGCGTGGGGACATTCCTCACGCGCCCTTTTTCGCGAGCGCGACCGCGGCGTCGAGCCGATCCGAATATGCGTTGAGCACCGCGGCGGTCTTGCCGACAAAGCGCTGAGCATCGTCGAAGCGGCGCTGTTCGATGCCTTCGCGCACCCCCGGCAGCGTCTTGGCGCCATAGCCGGTGAGCGTGCCCGGCGCGTAGACCAGGTTGCGGAACCACGGGCGCGCGGGCAGGCCGCCGTCGTCGAGCAGCAGCTGGTCGATCTGCGCGAGGCTCGTCGTGATCCGCGCCTGAGTGGCGGGTGGCAGCGCGTCGAGCCGTCCGAGCATGGCGTCCGCCGCGCTCGCCGAACGCGCAAGCCGGTCCGATGCGTCCTGCAGCGCAAGCAGGTCGATCAGCGGGGTGACGCCTTTGAACGCGGGTGCCGCGGTGGGATCGGTCGGGCTCGAGCTGGTCTTGAAATCACCGTCGGCGGCGAGTTGCTTCAGCGTGCGATCCTGCGCGCGCTGGTCGGCGGCGAGCTTCATCACCTCGTCGACGTACATCGCGACGGTCGACGCGAAATCGCCGTAGCGCGCGGGCACGCGCGGGCCATCGGCGGCGCGCAGGACGAGGCGGCCTGCGACCTTCGACAGCGCGGCCCCATAGGCGAGCCCGGGGTCGTCGAAATGGGTGACGTGGTAGAAGCTGTCATAGACCGAATGATAGCTGCCCCCCGCCTCGTCCTCGCCGCCGAAGCCGAGGTTGATCGACGCGATGCCGAGATGCTGGAGGAAGGCCGAGTAATCCGACCCCGAACCGAGCGGCCCGAGCGGCAGGTCACCGCCCGCTTTCGCCGCCTCATAGGTGTGCTTGGGGACGCTGCCCGGGGTGTCGAATTCGCGCGCGAGGATGCGCGCGCGGGCGCGGTCGAGGACGGGGACGCCGGTCTGCGGATCCATCACGTCGCGCGCGGCGGTGCTGACGAAATGCTGGAGATCGTGGCTCGCCTCCGCCCCCAGATAACCGCGGCCGTTGTTGTCGGTGTTGATGTAGACGACCGCCTTCTTCTGCAACTCGTCGGCATGTGCCTCGGCCCATTCGGTCGAGCCGAGCAGGCCGGGCTCCTCGCCGTCCCAGCTGGCGTAGACGATCGTGCGCTGCGGGCGCCAACCGGTCTTCGCGAGCGCGCCCAGGGCCTTGGCCTCCGACAGCATCGCGACGTTGCCGGTCAGCGGATCGGATGCGCCGAACACCCACGCGTCATGATGGTTGCCGCGGATCACCCACTGATCGGGGTAGGTCGAGCCCTTCATCATCGCGATGACGTCGTAGATCGGCTTCAACGACCAGTCGGATTTCACCGCGAGGTGGACCTTCACCGCGTCGGTGCCGCCCCAGCGATACGCCATGCCGAGCCCGCCGCGCTGACGCCCGGTGACGACGGGGCCTTCGAGCCCGGCGATGATCTTGGCCGCATCGCCATAGGAGATCGGGAGCGCGGGGATCTTGAGGATCGTTTTCGCCTCGGCGCGGGTCAGCCGCTTCGCGTTGGCGGTCGCGCCGATACCCGGGGTGAGCGGATCGCCGGGATAGGTCGTCATATCCTGGACCGAGCCGCGCTGGACGCCGCCTTCGGGGCGAGCGCC
>JALYTW010000118.1 GCA_030854075.1 Pseudomonadota bacterium | reverse complement strand
CCAACCCTGCCCGGCAGGGAAGAATGATTATCGGCGTTCCAGCAGCGCCAGATAGGTGTCGAGCACTGCCTGGTTGGCGCTGTCCCACCGGTAGTGCGCGGCTTCGGCATTGCCCGCCGCGCCCATCGCGTCGCGCAGCCTGGGGTCGGCGACGATCCGCGCGATCGCATCGGCATAGCCCGCAATATCGGTGGGTTCGACGAGGAAGCCGGTGATGCCTTCCTTGACGAGATCGACCGCGCCGGTCGCGCGCGCGGCGACGACGGGGACGCCCGCCGCCATCGCCTCGGTCGTGACATTGCCGAACGTCTCGGTGATCGAGGGATTGAAGAAGACGTCCATCGAGGCGACCGCACGGCCAAGATCATCGCCCGTCTGGAAGCCGGCGAAGATCGCATCGGGGACCTGCTGCGCGAACCATTCGCGCGCGGGCCCTTTGCCGATCACGAGCGCCTTGTGACGTACATTACGGCGGCGCAGTTCGGTCAGTACCGCTGCAAAGACGTCGAGCCCCTTTTCCTTCACCAGCCGTCCAAGGAAGCCGACTGCGATCTCGTCGTCGGCGATCCCCAGCTTGCGACGCCATTCGAGGCTCCGGCGATCGGGGCGGAACCGATCGTGGTCGATCCCGCGACTCCAGATCCCGATCGGGGTAGTGACTCCCCAGTCACGCAGCAGCGCGCGGATGCTGGGGGAGGGGACGACGACCTCGTCGACGCGGTTGTAGAAGCGGGTAAGGATCCACCGGATTGCTGGTTCGACGAAGCCGATGCCGTAATAGCGGAAATAGGTTTCGAACCGGGTATGCAGCGAGGCCACCGACGCGACCCGGTGCCGCCGCGCCCAGGTGACCGCGGCATGGCCGAGAAATTCCGGCGCGGAGACGTGGACGAGATTGGGCGCGAACGTCTCCAGGTCGCGGCGCGTCGCGCTGGGGAGATAACGTCCGAGGCGATACTCGTCGCGACCCCCGGGGACGGGGATCGCGGGCACGCTGACCAGGTCGCCGGTCGGTGGAAAGGCTGGTTTGGGGAGCGTCGGGGAATAGACCCGCACCTGTACGCCCCGCGCGAGGAGATACCCGACGAGCGCGTTCAACGCCTGGTTGGCACCGTCGCGGGTGTAATTGTAATTGCCGCTGAAGAGCGCGACGCGGAGATCGGTGGGCTGCATGACTGGGCGCGGCATAGCGATGCGATTACGGCGTGACTATGTCGGCTGGTCGAGGCGAGGTCGGTGGAAGGCTAGGCGTTTGCGTCAGCAGATGGTCCGCGATCGGTACCGT
This sequence comes from Pseudomonadota bacterium, assembly GCA_030854075.1. Lineage (GTDB taxonomy): Bacteria > Pseudomonadota > Alphaproteobacteria > Sphingomonadales > Sphingomonadaceae > Sphingomonas. The sequence continues at coordinate 2,918 of JALYTW010000118.1, read as the reverse complement.
CGTTTGCCACTACCCGCGACTTGGGGCGCCCCAATAAACGGCTCCATCCAGGGTAGAGCGGGCCGAGCTTGATGACGAAGTCGATCGCCATCAGTAGCGCGGCTATCGCAAAGGCGACGTCGCCGGGCATCCGCATCCATTGCCAGAACACCGTCGTGTCATAAAATGCGCTGCTCCGGGCATAGGCGTAGCCGTGCTCGTACACCGCCATTAGCTGCGGCCAGCCGATCGGGAAGAAGTTGAGCGTGATCCACATCACCAGCCCGGCATTGTAGAGCCAGAAAGCGATGAGACCGAGCCGATGACTAAACTCCGACTGTGCAGCGGAAATATAGCGCATGCAGAAATAAATGAGGCCGATCGCCAGCAAGCCGAACGCGCCGAACAGGGCAGTGTGAGCGTGGTTGAGGGTAAGAAACGTGCCATGTTCGTAATAGTTGACGAGCGGCGCGTTGAGCGTGCCGCCACCAAAAACGCCGGCGCCGACGAAATTCCAGAACGCGGCACCGATGACATAGGTGTAGGCGAGCCCGTATTTGAATTCGCGGTGAGAGCCGATCAACCGGTAGTGCTGGATCGCATCGAGCACGAGCAGCACCAGCGGCAACACCTCGATGAACGAGAACATGCTGCCCAAGGGTATCCACAGGCTGGTCGCACCAACCCAATACAGATGGTGCCCGGTGCCCAGCACACCACCCAGGAAGATCAGGATCAGCTCGAAATAAACCGTTCGTTCCGCCAGCTTGCGCGATACCAGGCCGGTCGCCATCAGCAGATAGGCGGTCATCGCAGCGGCGAAGAATTCGAACGATTGCTCGACCCACAAATGGACGACCCACCAGCGCCAATAATCGGTGATCGCGAATGATTTCTCGATCCCGGTGAGGGGGATCATGCCAAAAATATATAGAATCGCGATGTTGGCAGTCGATGCCCAAAGCAGATTTTCCAGCCGGATATGACCCGACCAGAATTCGCGGGTTGCGGCCCAGAGCGTCGCGCGGGTCGGCCACAGCGCCCGGCCGACGATAAGACACCAGAAGAACAATCCGACCGAAAACAGGATCTGCCAGAAACGGCCGATCTCGAGATAGGGCAGCCCCTGGTTGCCGAACCAGAACCACCCGCGATCGATATGCCCCATGATCCCGAGATAATTGCCCACCAACGCGCCGACGACGATCAGGGCGGTAACCCAGAACAGCAGATCGACCAGCACGCCCTGGCCCCGCGCTTCCTTGCCTCCCGCAATCGCCGGCGCGAGGAACAGCGCGGCACCGATCCAGGCCAGGCAAATCCAGATGATCGGTGCCTGGGTGTGCACCGCGCGCAGGAAGCTGAACGGCAGAATTGCGTTGATGTCGTAGCTATAGAAGCTGGTGCGATCATAATAGGAGTGCGCCATGATCGTCCCCGCGCCGATCTGGATCAGCAGCAGGGCGGCGACCAGCAGGAAATATTTGCCGGTCTTTCGCTGGCTCGGCGTCAATGGCAGAAAATTCGCCAGCACCGGGTCCATCGGCGCGTCGTCGGGGTGGTTGAGAAACAGCTCGTAGATGAACAGCACGAGCCCGAAGCAGAAGAAGGTGAAGCAGAAACTCGCCCAGGTCCAGATGAAGGTCGAGGGCGTCGGAGCATTGCCGACCAAGGGTTCGTAGGGCCAATTCTGGGTCCACGACACATCGGTTCCGGGTCGTTTTGCGACCGTCGTCAGCGCAGAGAAGATGATGAAATCGGCGGTTTTTTCGGCGAGCGACCCGCGCAAGCTATAGGCCGCCGTCCACCCTGTTTTCCGATCGGTGCGGTTGAGCACGGCTGCGGTGCGCTGGCGCACCTGCACAATCGCGCCCGCGACCGCATCGGACAAAATAACCTCGTGTCGGGTGAGGTCGATGCCGTTCAACTCGCGCTGCATCTGCGCCTTGGTCGCGGCGGCTTCGTCGAGGCCGAGCGCGGCGAGCGGCTTGCCGTACCGCGCCACCGCGATCGCATTTTGCGTCGCGGTGGCGAGCGCGACCAACGTGGAGGCGGTGTAGTCCTCGCCGTAATAGGAGCCCATCCCGTAGAGGCTGCCGTAATCCATCAGGTCGGCTTTCTGGAAGCCGCCTTTGCCGGCGACGATATCGTCACCCGACATGATCAAATCACCCCGCATCGAGACATAACGATCAGGCTGGGGTGGGACAGTTTGGTACGTAACGACCGTGGCCCATGCCATCACGGAGAAGCAGGCGATGCCGACCGCGAGCAATATCCATTTCAGCACGTTGCTGACGGGATCACGAAGCCTGATTGGCGGCGCGGCGTCGGCGGCCGGAGCGCTCATGACCCCCGCATTTCGGGCAACTCGCGGCGCAGGCCGACGGACCACGGATGGTTATCAAGCACCGGCGTGCTGCTGTAGGGGGCAGAGGCCACCGACTGGGACAACGCGTTCACGAGGCTGGCATTTCTTGAAAATGCACAGCCCTGTCGACCAGCTGGATCATATGGGCAGCGGCATGAAGCGTCAGAATATGGGGCGTAAATCCCGGCCGCGGGGAGATGTACGTCGCCATGTCGCGAGCGACGGCCTGCGTTCTCTCCGATCCGTCCGCGAGCAACGCGATCACGAGATTTTCGAGCGCGATCACGCGAACGCGAAGTTGAACCAGTTCCGCGTTAGTCAGATCGGGCGTGTCGGGCTGCTCTGGCTGGGCGCCGCCCTCATTGTCCCACCGCGACAAAGCAGCTTGACGCTGGAGATAGCTGGCAGACGGCGATTGTCGATCATCCATGACGGAGGCCTGGGCTTAGCGCCGCGCGCGTTACGTTGGTGATCTGTTTGGCCGTATGCAGCGTCGTCAACCTGACCGCGTATAGCGTCGCCAAGCGTCGGTGAGCGCGGCGTGCTCCTCGATCAACCCAGCAACCAG
>JALYTW010000109.1 GCA_030854075.1 Pseudomonadota bacterium | reverse complement strand
ATCAACGGCTGTGCGATCGCACGCGAGGCGGCGTTGCTTGGGCAGCGCGTGCTGCTCATCGAGCGCGACGATCTCGCCAGCCACACCTCGTCGGCCTCGACAAAGCTGATCCACGGGGGCTTGCGCTACCTCGAATATTACGATTTCGCGCTCGTGTCCGAAGCGCTCCGCGAACGCGAACGGCTGCTGAGGGCTGCGCCGCACCTCATCCGCCCGCTGCGCTTCGTGCTGCCGCATGAGCATGCGGTGCGCCCATGGTGGATGGTTCGTGCGGGACTGATCCTCTACGACTTGCTCGGCGGCAGAAGCTCGCTCAAACGCTCGCGCGGCCTGCGCAAGAGCGACGCCGCGTTCCGCGCGCCGCTGCAGGGAAGCGGGCGCGGCTTCGTCTATTCGGATGCGTTCGTTGACGACAGTCGCCTCACGCTCGCCAATGCGCTCGACGCCGCCGCCAACGGTGCCGAAATCGCGACCCGCACCGCGCTGGTCGGCGCACGCCGGTCCGGCGACGGGTGGCGCGCGACGCTTTCGGACGGGCGTACCGTATCGGCGCGAATGCTCGTCAACGCCGCCGGGCCGTGGGTCGGCGAGGCACTCGGCCGGGTCGGGGTCAACAGCGCGGCGCGGGTCCGGCTGGTCAAGGGCAGCCACATCGTCGTGCCCCGTCTCTACGACGGCGACCACGCCTATATCCTCCAGCAACCCGACCGCCGGATCGTGTTCGCGATCCCCTATCAGCGCGACTTCACCGAGATCGGGACGACCGACGTTCCGGTCGATGCCCCCGAGGACGCCAGAATTGGCGATGACGAGATCGCGTATCTCTGCGATGCGGTGAACCGCCATTTCACGACGCAGATTGGCCCCGCTGACGTCACCTCGACCTGGTCGGGGGTTCGCCCGCTCTACGATGACGGCGCGACCGACGCGAAGGCGATCACGCGCGACTATGTGCTCGAACTCGATACGTACGGCGCACCGCTGCTGTCGGTGTTCGGCGGCAAGATCACCACCGCGCGCCACTTGGCCGAGGAAGCATGCGAAAAGCTGTTCGGCAAGGCGGCGCGCCCGGTCACGCGTGACCGCCGCTTCCCCGGCGCACCCACCGACGGCTATGATGCGCTGCTGGCTCGGGTGACGCGGCGCTGGCCGTTCCTGGGCGACGCGCGCGCCGCGCGGATGACCCATGCCTATGGCGAAACGCTGTTCGAGATGCTCCGCGACGTCGCCTCAGCGGCCGACATGGGCGAGGATTTCGGGGCGGGTCTGACCGAGATGGAGCTACGCTGGATGCGCGGTCACGAATGGGCGACCACGGTCGGCGACGCGCTCAGCCGACGGAGCAAACTCGGGCTGGTACTCGATGAAACGGCGCGCACGCACGTCGAGACTTGGTGGGCGGCGCATGGCTGATATGCGCCCCGGGATCAGCGTCGCCGCGCTCTACCGGTTCACCGCGTTCGTCGATCCCGCCGCGTTGCGCGACCCGCTGCTCGCTGCGTGCACCAACAACGGCGTCAAGGGCACGCTCCTGCTCGCGACCGAAGGCATCAACGGCACGATCGCGGGCACGCCCGATGGGGTCGAGGCGGTGCTGGCGCATATCCGCGCGCTGCCCGGCTGCGCCGATCTCGACGTCAAATACAGCGCTGCCGATGCGATGCCATTCCACCGGACCAAGGTGCGGCTGAAACGCGAAATCGTGACGATGGGCGAACCCGCCGCCGATCCGGCGCACGCGGGCACCCATGTCGACCCCGCCGACTGGAACGCGCTGATCGACGATCCGGATACCGTGGTGATCGACACCCGCAACGATTACGAAGTCGCGATCGGCAGTTTCGCCGGCGCGGTCGATCCGGCCACGCGAGCATTCAGCGACTTCCCGACCTGGTTCCGCCAGCATCGCGACGCGCTGCTCGCTGGCAAGGCCAGGGTTGCGATGTTCTGCACCGGGGGCATCCGGTGCGAAAAAGCGACCGCGCTATTGCGATCCGAAGGGGTCGACGATGTGTTCCACCTGAGCGGCGGCATCCTAAAATACCTCGAGCAGGTGCCGACCCGGGACAGCCGCTGGGAGGGCGAATGCTTCGTGTTCGACGAGCGCGTCGCGATAGGACACGCCCTTGCGCCCGGGACGCATTCGCTGTGTCGCGGCTGCCGGATGCCGGTATCCCCCGCCGACCGCGCCTCCCCGCTATACGAGGCAGGCATCGGGTGTCCGCGTTGCCATGCGACTCGCACCGACGCCCAACGCGAGGGCTATGCGGAACGCCACCGGCAGGCGATTCTGGCGGCGGCGCGCGGCGATGCGCATGTCGGTCGGGTGTTCGAGGCCGCCGATCATGGCGGATCGCGGCCGCTCGATCGGCCGCAAAAGCAGGCAACCGATGCCGGTCTGCGCGATCCGCGGGCAGCGTCTTCACGATAATGCCGGTTGCCCACAGGCGCGGCTACTGGCACGTTTAGTGCCAGACGCCCGATGGGCGAGGGTCCAACCAACAAGAAGGGACAGCAGCGCCGTGAAGAAGGTCGAGGCGATCATCAAGCCCTTCAAGCTCGACGAGGTGAAGGAGGCGCTGCACGAGATCGGTGTCAGCGGCATCACGGTGACCGAGGCCAAGGGTTTCGGTCGACAGAAGGGGCATACCGAACTCTATCGGGGTGCGGAATATGTCGTCGATTTCCTGCCCAAGGTGAAGCTGGAGGTGGTCGTCGAGGATGCGCTGGCCGAGCGTGTCGTCGAGGCGATCGCCGCCGCCGCGCAGACCGGGCGGATCGGGGATGGCAAGATCTTCGTCTTCCCGGTCGAGTCCGCGCTCCGCATCCGCACCGGCGAACGCGACGACGCCGCGATCTGACGTAGTTTTCGTTGCCCTGGTCGACGCCGGGGCTTGGCTACACCACAACCCCCCATTCACCGGGGTGACGACAAGGAAGACACTTTCATGGCCAATAAGCCGAGCGATATCCTGAAGCAGATCAAGGACGGGGAGATCGAGTGGGTCGATCTGCGCTTTACCGACCCCAAGGGCAAATGGCAGCATCTGACGATGGTCGCTGCCCTGATCGGCGAGGACGAATTGACCGACGGGCTGATGTTCGACGGATCGTCGATCGAGGGGTGGAAGGCGATCAACGAATCGGACATGACGCTGATGCCCGATCTCGATGCCGCCTATATCGATCCCTTCTCGGCGACGCCGATGATGATTCTGTTCTGCGACATCGTCGAACCCTCGACCGGCGAGGGCTATAGCCGCGATCCGCGCACCACCGCCAAACGCGCCGAGGCGTATCTCAAGGAAACCGGGATCGGCGATACCGTCTATGTCGGCCCCGAGGCCGAATTCTTCATGTTCGACGATGTGCGGTTCGAAAACGCCTATAACACCTCATATTTCAAGATCGACGACATCGAGCTGCCGACCAACACCGGGCGCGAATATGAAGGTGGCAACCTTGCCCACCGGCCGCGCGCCAAGGGCGGCTATTTCCCGGTCGCGCCGGTCGACAGTGCGGTCGACATCCGCGGCGAGATGATCTCGACGATGATCGAGATGGGCCTGCCCTGCGACAAGCATCACCACGAGGTCGCCGCCGCCCAGCACGAACTCGGCCTCACCTACGGCACGCTGACCCAGACCGCAGACCGGATGCAGATCTACAAATATGTCGTCCACCAGGTCGCGCACGCCTACGGCAAGTCGGCGACCTTCATGCCCAAGCCGATCAAGGACGATAACGGGTCGGGCATGCACACCCATTTCTCGATCTGGAACGGCAAGGAGCCCTCGTTCGCGGGCAACGGCTATGCTGGCCTCAGCGAAATGTGCCTGTTCTTCATCGGCGGGATCATCAAGCACGCCAAGGCGATCAACGCCTTCACCAACCCGACCACCAATAGCTACAAGCGGCTGGTGCCGGGGTATGAGGCCCCGGTGCTGCTCGCCTATTCGGCGCGCAACCGCTCGGCCTCGTGCCGTATCCCCTACGGCACCGGGCCGAAGTCGAAGCGCGTCGAGGTGCGCTTCCCCGATGCGATGGCCAACCCCTATCTTGCCTATGCAGCACTGATGATGGCGGGGCTCGATGGCATCCAGAATAAGCTTCACCCCGGCGAGGCGATGGACAAAAATCTCTACGATCTGCCTCCCGCCGAGCTTGCCGAGGTGCCGACGGTTTGCGCGTCGCTGCGTGAAGCGCTCGATAGCCTCGCCGCGGATCACGGCTTCCTGCTCAAGGGCGAGGTGTTTACCAAGGACCAGATCGACAGCTATATCGCGCTGAAGATGAACGATGTCATCCGCTGGGAAATGACTCCCAGCCCGGTCGAATACGACATGTACTATTCGCTATAGCCGTCCTACCATATCCCCGTTCCGCGCATTTCCGCGCGGGGACAGCAGAAGGGCGTCCGGAGTGATTCGGGCGCCCTTTTGACGGATACGCTCCGCCCGCGGCTCGCCGCGATGACGCCTGCAGCTCGCCGCGCGACGGCACGGATGTGCGGCTCGGGCGTTGAGAATGGCGAGCGGCACATCCGCCTTTCAGCCAACTCGCCATCCAGCCCAAGGACACGTTATGCCAACACTCACCGCGATCGCGATCAACTGCACGCTGAAATCCGACGTATCGGAGCCATCGTCGACCGACGCGATGATCGCGTTGTTGAAAGACGCCTTCGCCAAATGCGATGTCGAACTGACCGAGACGATCCGCGTTGCCGCGCATGACGTAAAGCCCGGGGTGACCAGCGATGAGGGCGAGGGCGACGACTGGCCTGCGATGCGCAAGAAGATCCTGGCGCACGATATCCTGATCTTCGGCGGGCCGATCTGGATGGGACAGGTCGGCAGCGTCGCCAAGCGCGTGATGGAGCGGATGGACGCGTTCCTGTCCGAAACCGACGATCAGGGCCGGATGCCGAGCTATGGCAAGGTGGCGGTTGCCGCCATTGTCGGCAACGAGGACGGCGCGCATTTTTCGGCGGCGCAACTATTCCAGTCGCTCAACGATGTGGGCTGGACCATCCCCGCGGTCGCGGCTTGTTACTGGGTCGGCGAGGCGATGGGGTCGATCGATTTCAAGGATCTCGACCAGACCCCAGACAAGGTCATAAAGACGGCCAAAATGGTCGCGGGCAATGCCGCGCATCTGGCCGGGCTGCTCAAGGACAAGCCGTATCCGGGCGAGAGTGAATGATATCTGGTTGATCCGAACGCCCGCCGTCGCCCTGAGCTGGTCGAAGGCTTGAGTCTCACCATGCTTCGACCAGCTCAGCGCGAATGGATTACGGTGACCTCATTCTGCTCCAGCCGCGCCTGCACTCCCGCGCGAGCACCAGCCTCCCGGTTTATTAGGCGATCGAGCAGCCGGTCGTGCGCTGAGACCACGTGACGTTGAGCACTTTCCACCGGGCATTCTCGCGGACCAGATCGAAATGATCGGTGCCGCAGTGGTGCGGCTTGCCGTCGATCAGAAAGACATAGGGCGCCCACACCATCGCAATGTCGCCGTCAATATCGATCGCGACGTCGGTCAAGCGTTCCTCATAGCGTTCGGGCCCCGGCTTCACCCCCGCGGCGAAGTCCGCCCATCCCATATGACGGATTGTTCGCGTGCCATCGGCATTCTCCAGCGCGACGGTCGCACCCCCGTCGGTGCGCACTTCGGCAAGAATCGCGTTGGCGTTGCGGGCCGCGAGACCCGCAAACATCGCGGTGATCGGGCGCATCACGCCGGCTTCTTCGGTCTGCGGCGGGGGCAGCGGGATCGCCGGCGGCAGCTTATCCGATTGCATCACGAGCGCGAGCGCGAGGGCGGCGATCATTTCTGGCACGCCACGATCGCCGCGATCACCGACAGCGTATCGTCGGGATCGCGGACCTTCACGGTGTCGAGCCCGAGTTCCTTGGCGGGATAATCATTGCCGCCGGGAAAGATCGCGTCGCCGACGAACATCATCTTGTCGAGCGCGATCCCGCTATGGTCGCGCAATTTCTTGAGGCCATACGCCTTGTCGACTCCCTCGCGGGTGATGTCGATCGAGGTCGCGCCGCCCATGTTGACCGACATACCGGGCAGGCGGGTCTTCAGGTCCTGCTGAATCACCTTGCGCTTGGCGAAATCGGGATCCCATTTCTCCTTTGCCTCCAGCGGGGCTTGCTGTCCCAGCGCCGAGAACGTGATCTGCGAGCCGCGATCCTCGATCCGTTCGCCCCACGTCTCCGCTGGCGTGAAGCCCGTCGCCTCGAGCGCTTCGTCGAACGCAGTCATGATCCGCTGCTTGGTCTCGTCGTCGAAAAGTTCGGCATAGACGGTTTCCCACGCATCGCCCTTGTGCGTGTAGAGCTTCGTGCCCGTCGTCGGCATCAGCCACAACTTTGATAGATCGGCGCGCGCAGGGAGGCGGCTGGCGACCTGTTTCTGGAACTGCGGCCAGTCGCCACCCGAGATCACCGCGACATGCGCGACGCCCAGCAGGTCGGCGAGCGCCTCGCCCATCGCGGCTTTGAGCGGCTGCTTACTCTCGGCGAGCGTGTTGTCGAGGTCGAAGGCAACGAGGTCTTTCATGCAGGAGCTCCGATACGGGGAAGGATCAAGGTGTCGATTGCGTGCGCGACGCCATCGGCGTCGTTGCCAGTGGTGACGGCGTCGGCGAGGGCCTTCACGTCAGCGGGAGCATTGCCCATCGCCACCGCATAGCCCGCGATGTCGAGCATCGGCACGTCATTGAACTGGTCGCCGATCGCCGCGGTTTCAGCAAGGTCGACCCCGATCGCCGTGGCAAGCGCGGTGATCCCGTCACCCTTGTTGGCGGCAAGCGCGGTCACATCGAGATAATAGGTCTGGCTCTGTGCGATCGTCGCAGCGGCCTTGAACGGGGCCGCCCGCTCGTGGAGCGCGGCCAGCACGGGTGCATCGTCGCTGACGAAAGTGATCTTGTCGGCGCGGGTCAGCAAATCGGTGAAATCGTCGGTGAGGATCGGCTGCTGGTTCGACGCGACTCGCTCATGCTCGACATGGACGCCCTGATCAGTGGTCGAATACCATTTGTCGTCCGCGAATACCCAGCGATCGACTGCTACCCCCTCGGCCAGCGCCATCATCCCTTTCGCAACCTCGGCATCTATCATGTGATGCGCGGTGACCTCGCCGTCGCGAGTAAAGATGATGCCGCCGTTGAACGCACCCATCGGCTGATCGATGCCGAGCGTGTCGGCGATCGGCATCATGCCCGATCGCGGGCGCGCGCTGATGATCGTAAACCCCGCCCCGGCCTCGACCAGCCGCGCGACCGCGTCGGTCGTCGGAAAGGTAAGTTGCTTATGCTGGTCGACCAGCGTGCCGTCGACATCAGCCACCACCAGCTTGATCGGCTTCACAATTTGGCCCTCACTGCGGCATCTCGACATGGCCACCGAAGCCGAACCGCATCGCCGACAGCAATTTGTCGCCAAACGTATGGTCGACCCGGCTGCGATAGCGCGCGAACAGCGCGGCGGTCAGGACGTTGGCGGGAACTGCCTCTTCCATCGCGGCATCGATCGTCCACTGGCCCTCGCCCGAATCGGCGACCTTGCCGGTAAATTGCTCCAGCATCTGGTCTTTTGCCAGCGCGATCGCCGAGAGGTCGAGCAGCCACGACGAGATCACACTGCCGCGCCGCCACACCTCGGCGACATCGGCCAGATTGAGATCGAAGCGCTGATCTTCGGGCAATTTGTCCGAATTCTTGCCCTTCAGAATGTCGAAGCCCTCGGCATAGGCTTCCATCAGCCCGTATTCGATGCCGTTATGGACCATCTTGACGAAATGCCCTGCGCCCGCGGGTCCCGCATGGATGTAGCCTTTTTCCGCGCGCGGATCCTCGCCGTCGGCCTCCTCGCGGCCCGGCGTGCGCGTGATCGTGCCCCGCCCGGGCGCCAGCGCGTCGAAGATCGGGTCGAGCATCCGGACGATCTCGTCCTCACCCCCGATCATCATGCAGAAGCCGCGCTCGAGCCCCCACACCCCGCCTGACGTGCCCACATCGACATAATGACAGCCATGCTCGTTCAGCATCTTGGCGCGGCGGATGTCGTCCTTGTAGAAACTGTTGCCGCCATCGATGACGACGCTGCCCTTGGCGGCGATCTTGCAGATGTCGGCGACGGTGCTCTCGGTCGGGGAGCCGGCAGGAAGCATGACCCACCAGATCGCAGGGTTGTCAAGCTTGCCGCGCATATCGTCGAGCGACGACGCCGCGATCGCGCCGTCCGCGACCAAGTCCTTTACCGCCTTCTCGTCGCGATCGTACCCGACCACCTCGTGACCATTTTTCATCAGGCGGCGTCCGATGTTCGCGCCCATCCGGCCGAGGCCGACGATACCGATTCTCATCTGTTGATTCCTTACGTGTCTAGCGCCGCGACAGTTCGACGAGCGGTCGGTTACGCCGCGGCGGGGTGTTTTGCCGCGATCGAGCCCAGCAGGTCGTCGAACGATTTGGCGAAGGACGCGACGCCCTCCCGAACCAGCGCACCGGTTACGCCGTCGAGATCGAGCCCCAGCCGCTCGGTCTCGGTGAGCACATGCCGCGCGGCGTCGACATCCTGGGTCAGCGTATCGGCAAGCGTGCCATGATCGCGAAAAGCGTCCATCGTCTTCGGCGGGATCGTGTTGATGGTATCCGCGCCGATCAGCGAGTCGACATAGAGCGTGTCGGGATAGCTTGGATCCTTGGTGCTGGTCGACGCCCACAGCGACCGCTGCGGCATCGCGCCCTTGGCGGCGAGCGCCTGCCACCGGTTGGAGGTCACGAAATCCTGGTACCACGCATACGCCACCTTGGCGTTGGCGATCGCCACCTTGCCGCGCAACGCATCGAGCGCGTTCGCATCGTCGCCACCGCGCTGCTTGAACTGCGCGATCTTGTCGTCGATCTTGCCGTCGATCCGGCTGACGAAGAAGCTGGCGACGCTAGCGATCCGGTCGATCGGTTCACCCCGCGCGGCGCGTTTCTCGAGTCCTTCGACATAGGCCATCGCGACCGCCTTGTACGCCTCGACCGCAAACAGCAGCGTCACGTTGACGTTGATTCCCGCATCGATCGTCGATGCGATCGCGGGGACCCCGGCCGCGGTGCCGGGAATCTTGATCATCAGGTTGGGGCGATCGACTGCCGCCCACAGCTTGGCTGCCTCCGCAATGGTCGCGTCGGTGTCGTTGGCGAGATAAGGCGATACCTCGAGGCTGACATAGCCGTCCTTGGCATCGAGCTTGTCGTACACCGGGCGCAGCGTATCGGCGGCGGCCTGAATGTCCTGAATCGCAAGGTGTTCGTACCGCGCCATCGTCGAGGCGTCGGGGTTGGCCTTGTCGAATTCGGCGAGCGCGGCGTCATAAGCATCGCCATGCCCCATCGCCTTTTCGAAGATCGACGGGTTCGAGGTGACGCCGGTCAGGCCGTCCTGGTCGACGAGCTGCTTGAGCCCGCCCTCGGCGAGGAACGTGCGGTCGACGAAGTCGAGCCAGACCGCCTGGCCCCGTGCGGCGAGATCGTTGAGATTACCCATTTGCTGTCTCCAAACCCAATCCCGTTGGTGTCGAGCGAAGTCGAGACACCCTTTGGGAACACTGTTCCGGCGCGTCTTGCACCGATTCTCGACTTTCGCTCCAACCCAACGGGAAACGGTACACCCTAGCTAGGAAGCGATCACGCTCTTCGCCACCTCGACCACTTTATCGACCGTGAAGCCGGACTTGACGGCGAGCTCGGCGAGTGGCGCGGAGGCTCCGAAGGTCGACATGGTGACGGTCTTGCCCCGAAGCCCGACGTAGCGATCCCAGCCGAGATCGCCCGCCATTTCGATCGCAACGCGGGCGACGATACCCGCAGGGAGCACGCTTTCCTTATAGGCATCCGACTGCTGTTCGTAGCGATGCCAGCTCGGCAACGACACGACGCGGTTGTCGATACCTTCGCCCTTGAGCGTTTCGTGCGCTTCGATCGCAAGCGACACTTCGCTGCCCGTCGCGATCAGGATCACCGCGGGTTCACCGTCGCAGTCCGCGAGCACATACCCCCCCTTCAGCACGCCCTCGGCACTGGCGTATTTGTCGCGATCGAGCGTCGGCAACGCTTGCCGCGACAGGACCAGCGCGGTCGGCGTCCCGCGATTCTCCATCGCCGCACGCCAGGCGTAAGCGACCTCGTTCGCATCGCCGGGACGATAAGTGTCGAGGCCGGGCGTCGCACGCATCATCGCCATCTGCTCGATCGGCTGATGAGTCGGGCCATCCTCCCCCACCCCGATCGAATCGTGGGTGAAGACCCAGACGGCACCCAATTCCATGATTGAGGACAGCCGCACCGGCGGGCGCATGTAATCGAGGAAAACGAAGAAGGTGCTGCCATATCCTTTGAGGTGCGACAGCGTCATGCCGTTCACCACCGCCCCCATCGCGTGTTCGCGGACGCCGAAGTGGAAGTTGCGACCCGAGTAATTGCCGGGTTCGAACGAATCTGCGCCCTTGATGTCGGTCTTGGTCGACGGTGCGAGATCGGCGGATCCGCCGATCAGCCACGGCACCTTGCCGACGATCGCGTTGAGCACCTTGCCCCCCGAATCGCGGCTCGCGAGCCCCTTGGTGTCGGTGGGGAAGACGGGGATGTCGGTGTCCCAGCCCTCGGGTAGCTGGTCGGCGAGCATCAGGTCGAGTTCTCGGCCCAGATCGGGGTACGCCGATTTATACCGCGCGAACGTGGCTTCCCACTCCTTGCGCAACTTTCCACCGCGATCAGCGATCGCGTCGTGAAAATGCTCGGCTACTCCGTCGGGAACGTAGAAGCTCCTATCCTCGGGCCAGCCATAGGCGCGCTTGGTGATGCGGATATTTTCTTCGCCGAGCGGCTCGCCATGCGCTTTCTCGCTGCCCGCCTTGGGACTGCCATAACCGATTACCGAATGGACGACGATAAAGGTCGGCTTGTGGTCGGTCGCCTTGAATGTCTCGATCGCCTTGGCGAGCGCGGCGGTGTCGTTGGCGTCGTCGACATGGATGACGTTCCAACCATAGGCCTCGAACCGCAGCCCGGTGTCCTCGTCGAACGCGAGGTCGGTGCCGCCCTCGATCGAAATGTGGTTGCTGTCGTAGATCCAGCACAGATTGGAGAGTTTGAGATGCCCGGCCAAGCTTGCCGACTCCGCAGACACTCCCTCCATCATGTCGCCGTCGCCACAAAGCGAGTAAACATCATGGTCGAACAGCGTGAAACCACCCTGATTGTATCGCGCCGCGAGCCAGCGCTCGGCGATCGCCATACCAACCGAATTGCCACAGCCCTGCCCCAGCGGACCAGTGGTCGTCTCGACCCCGGTGGTGTGGCGATATTCGGGGTGGCCGGGCGTCTTCGAATTCAATTGGCGGAATTGTTCGATGTCGGTCAGGCTGACCGCCTCGTTGCCCGTCTTGTTGCCCTCGGCATCGATTTCTTCGATCCCTGCGAGGTGGATCAGCGAATAGAGCAGCATCGACGCATGCCCCACCGACAGCACGAACCGGTCGCGGTTGGGCCAGTCGGGCGTCGACGGATCGTAGCGCAGGAATTCCGACCACAAGGTATAACCGACCGGCGCGAGCGCCATCGGCGTCCCTGGATGCCCCGAGTTCGCTTTCTGGACCGCGTCCATCGACAGCGTGCGGATCGTATCGATCGTCAGCCGCGAAGGGCTACCGTCTTCGTGCAGATGCGGGTCCGCCGTGATGGAGTCGGCGGTGATGGTATCGGACATGGAAAGGGGCCTCGCTCGTTCACAAGTCGAACGCCCCGCGTCCGATCCGGTTGCCAAGTTTGTCGGCTCTACCGCGATGCGGTGTCCCGTTCCAGTCGCGTAACGACGCCGTTGGTGGCAATATAGGCGGCGTCGACCTCGTCCAGGAACAGACCGTGACCCAGGACACCGGGGATCGAATCGAGCCATCGCGCGGTCGCGTCGG
>JALYTW010000094.1 GCA_030854075.1 Pseudomonadota bacterium | reverse complement strand
AGGTAGAAGGTATCGACCGCGCGCTCGCCATAGGTGGCGACGTGCGCCGAATGGAGCATCACCTTCGATTGGAACAGCGCCTGCGCGAGCTGGTTGAGCAGCGCGGGGCGATCGCGCGCGTTGACCTCGACCACGGTGAATCGGTTCGACGCGCGATTGTCGATCAGCACATTGGGTTCGACGGTGAAGGCATCGGCGCGGGTGCGCGGCGCGGGCTTGTCGCGAAGCCGGTCGTCCAGCTTGCCGCGGTTGGCGAGCGCATCCTCGATCGCGACGCGCAGCCGCTGGAGTTGCGCGGCCTCGTCGAAGGTCCCGCCGAATGGATCCTGGACGAGGAAATTGTCGATCGCCATGCCATCGCGCGTCGTATGGATGCGCGCGTCGATGATGTTGCCACCCGCGACATGGATCGCGCCAGCAATGCGATAGAACAGCCCCGGATGATCGGTCGCGTAGATCGTGACCAGCGTCGCGCCGCGTTCGGGATAAACCTGTGCGTCGATCGCCAGTTGTGCCTGCCCGGTGCGCGCGACAAACCGGGCGTTGTGGAGCAGCACGTCGTCGGGCTCGGCGATCCAATAGGCTTCGGGAAAGCGTTGGACATAGGCGACGAGCGCGGCCGGGCTCCAATCGAGCGCGTCGGCGAGGGCCGCCTGTTTGGCGACGATCCGCTCCTCGCGCCCGCGCTCCTTGTGACCGAGCCGGAGCACCTCTTCGGCGGCTTCGTACAGGTCGGACAGCAATTGTCGTTTCCAGCCGTTCCACGTGGTCGGGCCAACCGCGCGGATGTCGACGACGGTCAGCAGCAGCAGCAGGCGCAGCCGTTCATGGCTCTGGACGACATCGGTGAAATCGAGGATCGTCTTGAAATCGCTCAGGTCGCGTTTGAACGCGGTCGCCGACATCAGCAAATGATGGCGGACGAGCCATTGCACCGTCTCGGTCTCTGCCGCGCTCAGCCCCAGCCGCGGGCATAGTTTTTTGGCGACGCCCGCGCCCAGAATCGAGTGATCGCCGCCACGCCCCTTTGCGATGTCGTGGAGCAGCACCGCGACATACAGCACGCGCCGCGACACGATCTGGTGGACGATCGCGGTGCTGATCGGGTGATCCGCCTTCAACTCGCCGCGCTCGATTTGAGAGAGCAGCCCGATCGCGCGGATGGTGTGTTCGTCGACCGTGTAGTGATGATACATGTCGAATTGCATCTGCGCGACGACGCGGCCGAAATCGGGAATGAAGCGCCCGAATACCCCCGCCTCGTTCAACCACCGCAGCACCAGCGCGGGGTCGCGCGGCGAGGTCAGCACGTCGAGGAAGAGCGCGTTGGCGCGTGGATCCTTGCGGTGATCGTCGATCAGTTTGGCATCGCGCGACGCGGCGCGCATCGCGAGCGGGTGAATTTCGAGCCCATGAAGGTCGGCGAGCTGGAAAATCTCGATCAGCCGCACCGGGTCCTGCGCGAAGAAATCATCCGACGGCAGCGCCAGCCGCCCGCGATCAAGTACGAAGCCGTTGAGCTTGCCCGGACGCCGCCGAATAGTCGGCAGCCCGAACCGGCGGCCGCGCGCCGCAAATCGCTCGTCGAGATGCGCCAGGAACACGCCGGTCAGGTCGCCGACCGCTTTGGCCTGGATGAAGTAATAATGCATGAACCGTTCGACCGCAGATTTGCCGGGACGGTCCGAAAACCGCATTCGCGCCGCGATCTCGCTCTGAACGTCGAACGTCAGCCGGTCCTCGGCGCGACCGGTGATCATGTGGAGGTGGCAGCGGACCGCGATCAGCCAGCTGTCGGCGCGGTGAAACTGGCGATATTCCTGGGGCGTGAACAGGCCGACCTCGACCAGATCGGCGGCGCGCTGGACGTTGTAGACGTATTTCCCGATCCAGAAGAGCGCGTGGAGATCGCGCATCCCGCCCTTGCCCTCCTTGACATTGGGCTCGACGACGTAGCGACTGTCTCCCATCTTGACGTGGCGCGCATCGCGTTCGGCGAGCTTGTCGGCGACGAACTGGCGTTCGGTGCCGCGCTGGACGTCGGCGGCAAAGCGGCGCGCGGCTTCGTCGTATAGGTCAAGGTCGCCCCCGACGTAGCGCGCCTCGAGCAGTGCGGTGCGGATCGTGATGTCAGCTTTCGCCTGGTGGACCATCTCGGTCAGGCTGCGGCTCGAATGCCCGACCTTCACCCCCATGTCCCACAGCACGTAGAGCATCGATTCGATGACCTGTTCGGCCCAGGGCGTCTGCGGCCCAGGGGTCAGGAACCCGATGTCGACGTCGGAATAGGGCGCCATTTCGCCGCGGCCATAGCCGCCGACCGCGATCAGCGTCAGCCGTTCGCCGGTGGTGCGGTTGGCGAGCGGGTGGAGCCGGTCGGTCACCGCGTCGAACGCGACGTGGATGATCTGGTCCATCAGATACGCGCCCGCGTTCCCGGCCTCGAGCCCGCGCGAGGGATGGGCGAGCAGCCGCCGGTCGATCTCGTCGCGTCCCGCCACCAGCGCCGTCTTCAACACCTGGGTTAACGCCTGGCGAAACGCGGCGTCGCGCCCGTCGATCGCCGCGACCTGATCCGACAGCGCGCGGCGATCGACGATCGCGCGGCGATGGGGCAGGTGATCGAACTGCCCGATCATGCCCGCTACGCCCCGCCGACATTGACGAAGTTTACACGGAATCGGCTTTTTGCGCAGCGCTCGGCTGAGCGGTAATGGCGCGCGTAATCCCTCCCGACGAAACGGCGATTGATGCTCGTGCCGGCGGTCGCGCGGGTGGATGAAACGACGACGCTCATGCTAGAGGCATAAGCATAATCGGGCGGTGTAGGACAGTGGGTTGGTTACCGGAGACGGAGCTTCCCCGCGGGGGCACGGCGGGGGCGCGCGCCTTGTCAGAATTGGCGCTTGTCAGAATTGGCGTTCGCTTGCCTCATAGGGATGGCAGTCGCCCTCGAACGCGTTCATCGACCCCGACAGCGACAGCGTGCCGGCATAGCGATCGATGTGGAAGACCGGCGCGTACAGGAACCCCAGATCGACCTTGCCGTCGATCGCGGCCTCTGTGATCGCGAGCTTCTTGATCGGACGCCAGCCGCTCTGGCTCGTCTGCGCAAGCATCGGTTGCGGCAGCATCGCGTCGGCCTGATCGCCGCGGATACGGATGCGCAATACGCCGTCGAACGGCTCGTTATAGCTCTGCGTGTGGCTGTGGTATTTTTCGTCCCTCTTATTGTCGGGCACCTGCCGCATCAGGTGCAGCGTGCCCTGCCCCGGGCAGACGAGGTCGAGCGCCGATGGAACGGAAACGGAAGAGGTTGCCTGCTCGGCGGCAATCGGCATCGATATGATCGCCAACGCAGTAGCGGCGGCAAAGCGATACAACATGCTGAAATCCCCCCGGAGACGATAGTGTTCTGCTATCAGCAGCAAGTAAAGCTGGTCAATGAAATCAAACCAAAGAGCAGGGCTTGCGCTGGGTACGTCCGCCGCATCCTGCCCCTCCCGCGTGAGCCCAGTCCGCACGCGATAGGGTTTCCTGCGGCTCGACCCTGTTGAATCTGGCTCGCCGATCCGCGGGCTGGCGGCGGCGCGGAACGCTGGCGGGGGAAGATCAGACTATGCGCGCGCGGCTGACATGGCGAACCGCCATGATGATCGGTCCGGCGTCATCGCAGGTGAATCGGAGAAGATAGGGATAGACGATGCTTCGCTCCGCCACGTCGCCGCACATCTTCTCCGACCCCAGTCCGTTCGCAGTCGCCGCAATCCGGTCGGCCAGGCGCCGCGCCGCGCGCGGATCGAACGCGGTGACGTAGCGGCGGATATGGTCGAGGTCGGCGATCGCGCCTTCGGTCCAACTCGGCGACGTCACGTCAGTGGTACCGGCGGGCGATCGTGCCCCCAGCCCGACAGCCAGTGAAGCACCGCCTCGTGACTGAGGAGCCGACCCGCCGCGATATCTGCTGCCGCACGCCGGTCGATTGCGATGATCAGCCCAGCGTCATCGAACAGCGCTTCATCCAACTGCTCGGGGGATGGCACATCCTTCGTCATCCCCGCTCGATACCACGAAAACGGAGGTAGATCGTCGATCTACCTCCGTTTCGGATCGAAAAGGCGAACGCGGCTTACTTCGCGTCGACAGTGGCTTGCTTGCGCGGTTTCTTGCGCGGCTTTTTCGGGGCCGCCGGCTCGATCGCGAAGCTGAGTTCGCCCTCTTTCATTTTCACCGTTACTTCGCCGCCATGGACGAGCTTGCCGAACAACAGCTCCTCGGCGAGCGGCTGCTTGATCTTCTCCTGGATCAGGCGGCTCATCGGTCGTGCACCGTAGAGCTTGTCATAGCCTTTCTCGGTCAGCCACGCCTTGGCGGCATCATCGAGGTTGATGTGGACGTTGCGATCGGCGAGCTGAAGCTCGAGCTGGAGGACGAATTTCTCCACCACCCGCGCGACGACCTCGGGGGGGAGGTAGCCGAACGGCACGATCGCATCGAGCCGGTTGCGGAACTCAGGCGTGAACATCTTCTGCACCGCCTGCTCGTCTTCGCCTTCGCGCGACAGGTTGCCGAACCCGAGTGTTTCGCGCGCCATGTCCGACGCGCCGGCGTTGGTCGTCATGATCAGGATCACGTTGCGGAAATCGACCGACTTGCCGTGTTGATCGGTCAGCCGCCCGTTATCCATCACCTGGAGCAGGATATTGAATAGATCGGGATGCGCCTTCTCGATCTCGTCGAGCAACAGGACGCAATGCGGCTGCTGGTCGACCGCGTCGGTCAGGAGCCCGCCCTGGTCGAACCCGACATAACCGGGAGGTGCGCCGATCAGTCGGCTGACCGAGTGCCGCTCCATATATTCGCTCATGTCGAACCGCTGGAGCGGGATGCCCAGGATCGAGGCGAGTTGCTTGGCGACTTCGGTCTTGCCGACCCCGGTCGGGCCGGTGAACAGATAGTTGCCGATCGGCTTTTCGGGTTCGCGCAGGCCCGCGCGCGCCAACTTGATCGCCGAGGCGAGCTTTTCGATCGCCGCATTCTGGCCGAACACGACGCGCTTGAGATCGGTCTCGAGTGTCGAGAGCGCCAGCTTGTCGTCGGTCGACACCGACTTCGGCGGGATTCGCGCCATCGTCGCGATCACCTGTTCGATCTCCTTGGTGGTGATCGTCTTGCGGCGCTTCGAGGGGGGCACCAGCATCTGCATTGCGCCGACTTCGTCGATCACGTCGATCGCCTTGTCGGGAAGTTTGCGGTCGTTGATGTAGCGTGCGCTGAGTTCCACCGCGGATTTGATCGCGTCAGGCGTATATTTGACGCTGTGATGCGCCTCGAACGCGCTGCGCAGACCCGCGAGGATCTTGATCGTGTCCTCGATCGTCGGTTCGTTGACGTCGATCTTCTGGAACCGGCGCAACAGCGCGCGATCCTTTTCGAAATGGTTGCGGAATTCCTTGTAGGTAGTCGATCCGATGCACCGGATCGTGCCGCCCGAGAGCGCAGGCTTGAGCAGGTTCGACGCATCCATCGCGCCGCCGCTGGTCGCGCCGGCACCAATCACGGTGTGAATCTCATCGATGAACAACACCGCGTCGGGCAGCTTTTCGAGCTCGTTGACAACCGCTTTCAACCGCTCCTCGAAATCGCCGCGATAGCGGGTTCCGGCGAGCAGCGCCCCCATGTCGAGCGAATAGATGACCGCGTCCTTGAGTACCTCGGGGACGTCGCCCTCGACGATTTTCCGCGCCAGACCCTCGGCGATCGCGGTCTTGCCGACGCCTGGATCGCCGACATAGAGCGGGTTGTTCTTCGACCGGCGGCACAGGATCTGGATCGTGCGGTCGACCTCCGGCCCACGCCCGATCAGCGGGTCGACCTTGCCCGCCTTCGCCTTCTCGTTGAGGTCGACGGTGAATTGCTTGAGCGCGCTTTCCGTCTTGCCCTTCTCCTGTCCCTTGGCGGGTTTTTCTTCGTCGGCGGCGCCCTTGGGCGGGGTCGCGTCGGCGGTGCCGCCCTTGCCGACGCCATGGCTGATGAAGCTGACCGCATCGAGGCGGCTCATATCCTGTTGTTGCAGGAAATAGACCGCATAGCTCTCGCGTTCGCTGAACAATGCGACGAGCACATTGGCCCCGGTCACCTCGTCGCGTCCCGACGACTGGACGTGAAGAATCGCGCGCTGGACGACCCGCTGGAACCCGCTGGTGGGGGAGGGGTCGGTCTGTGCATCGACCTTGAGCGCATCGAGCTCGGTATCGAGATAATGGGCAACCGTGGTCTTGAGCTCACCGAGATCGACGTGACACGCCTCCATCACCTGGGAGGCATGCTCGTCATCGACCAGCGCGACGAGTAGGTGCTCAAGCGTCGCATATTCGTGGCGGCGCGAGGATGCAGCTTCGAGCGCTTTGTGCAGCGTGGTCTCGAGCGCGGAGGCGAAGGATGGCATGGTCTAAACTCCAGTCGGGCCGCGACAAGATGCGCGGCCCTTTCCTGCTATGTCGGAAGGATGAGGCCCCGCATCAAGCGCTGGGGCACCGCATCGGTCGATCTGGCGTGTCGCCCGAACCGATGCCGCAACGCTCACGATCGGAATAGCTGATCGGCGCTTGCCCGATGGTTAACGGCGCGTTCAATTTTTTGACGGGACCGTGCGATCTCCGCTTCGAGCGCGGTGATCCGCGCTTCGAGTTCGGCCACCGACAGCGGATCGAGGTCCTGCCGGATCAGCTCGGTCAGCGCGTCGTTGGGACGCGAGGGGGCGTCGTCCACTTCCATTGCAGTGCAACGTTGACCCTGGCGATGCCGATGTCAATAACGCCCGCAGTCCTTCGTTGATTAGGAATTCCATGACGCCCGAGACGATGCGCGCGATTGATCCGGAGGCCCCAGGCGGCCCCGAAGTGCTGGTGCTCGTCGAACGCCCGGTGCCGGTGCCGGCAGGGGGGGAGGTGTTGATCCGGGTCGCCGCGGTCGGCGTCAACCGGCCCGAAGTGATGCAGCGCAAGGGCATGTACCCGCCGCCGCCGGGTGCGTCGTCGATCCTCGGCCTCGAATTGTCGGGCGAGGTCGTCGCGACGGGGGAGGGGGTCGAGCGCGAAATGCTCGGCCAGCAGGTGTGCGCGCTCGTCAATGGCGGCGCCTATGCCGAATATGCGGTCGCCCCCGCGGGCCAGTGCCTGCCGGTGCCGCCCGCGCTGACGATGATCGAAGCGGCGGCGATGCCCGAAACGCTCTTCACGGTCTGGACCAACCTGTTCGAACGTGCGTTCGCGACCGAAGGCGATACGGTGCTGGTCCACGGCGGCACCAGCGGAATCGGGACGATGGCGATCGCACTCTGCAACGCGTTCGGGATCGCGATCATCGTCACCGTGGGCAGCGACGAGAAATGCGCGGCCGCGCGTGCGGTTGGCGCGGATCACGCGATCAATTACAAGACCGAGGATTTCGTCGAGCGCGTCAAGGCGATCACCGATGGCAAGGGCGTCGCGGCGGTGCTCGACATGGTCGGGGGTGATTATGTGCCGCGCAATCTCCAATGCCTCGCCGACGACGGACGCCACGTGTCGATCGCGGTTCAGGGCGGCATGCAGGCGACGATCCCGTTGTTCGAGATCATGCGCCGCCGCCTGACGCTGACCGGATCAACGCTGCGGCCGCGCGATGCGGCGTTCAAGTCGCTGGTCGCCGACGAATTGTCGCGCACCGTCTGGCCGCATGTCGAGGTGGGCACGCTGAAGCCGGTGATCGACCGGGTGTTCTCATTCGACGATGCCCCGGCTGCCCACGCTCGGATGGAGGCGGGCGACCATATCGGCAAGATCGTGCTTGAATGGCGATGAGGCGCTTCGTCGAGCGGTACGGGGCGGGTGGGTTGCCCTGACCCGTCACACGGAGTACAGCTGTGCGATACCGAGGCCGCTCCGATAAGGGGCGGCCCTTTCTATTTTCGACGGAGTTTTCCCGTGGCCCAGCCGCTCATGCCTCACGCGACCGCCTCATGGCTGGTCGATAACACCTCGCTCAGCTTCGAACAGATCGCCGAGTTCTGCGGGCTCCACATTCTCGAAATCCAGGCGATTGCCGACGATACCGCCGCGACCAAGCTGACCGGCCGCGACCCGATCCGCGCCCATGAAGTCACCCAGGACGAAATCGACAAGGGGCAGGCCGATCCCGATTATCGCATGGTGATGGTGAAAGGTCCCGACCAGGTCCGCCGCACCAAGGGGCCGCGCTACACGCCGGTCAGCAAGCGCCAGGACAAGCCCGACGGCATCGCCTGGATCATCCGCAACCATCCCGAAATCAGCGATGGCGCGATCAGCAACCTGATCGGCACCACCCGCACCACGATCGCGGCGATTCGCGACCGCAGCCACTGGAACATCCAGAACATCACGCCCAAGGATCCGGTGACGCTGGGGCTGACGACGCAGCGCGAACTCGACGCCGCGGTGGCAAAGGCCGCGAAGGCTGCTGGGATCGAACCCGCGCCGACCGACACCCGGCTCGATGGCGACCGCGAGGCGTTGCTGGTCGAACTGCGCGCCCAGCGCGAACAGGCGGCGCGCGATGCCGAGGCGGGGATCGTCCCCGCCGCGCCCGATTCGTTCTTCACCGATCCGTTCAAGCGCTGATCCTACTCCTGCGCCGCGAGAAACCGTGGAGCAAGCGTGACGCACCGCCCATCGGTTGCTAACGGCAACCGATGCCACAGCCCGATGCCGCCTTCGCCCCCGACGACAGCTTTACCGCGACCAGCCACAAGGGGCTGACTTACCCGTTCGGCGGTGCCGAGCCGGGACCCGGCGAGACGATGCGAGTCGCGCCCGGGGTCGACTGGGTGCGGCTGACCATCCCGGGGCCGCTGAAACACGTTAATTCCTATCTGCTCGACGATGATGGCGGGGTCGCGCTGGTCGATACCGGCATGAACACCGGCGACGCGCGGGCGGCGTGGAAGGTGCTCGCCAAGGGTCCAATGGCGGAAACGCGGGTGACGCGGATGATCGGGACGCACATGCATCCCGACCATATCGGACTGGCGGGCTGGATGTGTGATCACCACGATGCCCCGCTGGTGATGACCCGGGGCGAATGGCTGACGGCGCGGATGCTGACCGCCGATGCACGCGACACGGTGCCCGGGGAAATGATTGCGTTCTGGCGCGGCGCGGGGTGGAGCGAGGACCAGATCGCGGCGGCGTGCGAACGCGGGTGGTCGGGATTTCGGCGGATCGTGACCCCGTTGCCGCTGAGCTATACGCGGATCGTCGACGGCGAAATGCTTCGGATCGGCACCACCTACTGGCGCGTCGTGACCGGATCGGGCCACAGCCCCGAACATGCATGCCTGCTCGACGAGACGAGCGGGGTGTTCGTTGCGGGCGATCAGGTGCTGCCGCGGATCAGCCCCAATGTCTCGCTTGGCGTGACCGAGCCCGAGGCAGACCCGTTGGGCGAATGGTTCGCCTCGATTGCGAAGCTAAAGCTGCTGCCCGCCGATCTGCTCGTCCTGCCCGGGCATGGCGATCCCTTTACCGGGCTCCACACCCGGCTCGATGCGATGGACCGCGAACATCGCGAACGGCTCGACGAACTTGCGGTCTTTCTCGCCGAACCCCGCCGCGCGGTGGACTGTTTCGGGCGGCTGTTTCGCCGCGCGATCGGGCAGGACATGCTCGGGATGGCGAGCGGGGAGGCGCTGGCGCATCTGCGGCGGCTCGAAATCGAGGGGCGCGCATGCCGCGAGGACCGCGACGGCGTCTGGTGGTGGCGCGCTTGCTGACGTAGGCTCGCCCGCGAACGCCGGGGCGGCGATTCGCGAGGAGAGACGCATGTGCGACGAGCATACCGCCGAGGATAACGCGAACTTCCTGGCCGCGGTATCACGCCGCCAGTTCGGGACGATGGCGGCGAAAGCGGCGGGGGCGGCGGGGCTGATCGCGATGCTGCCGACACCCGCGGACGCCAAGGCGGTGAGCGGCAAGACCGTGTCGATCACGACCCCCGATGGCACCGCCGACGCCTATTGGGTCGCGCCTGAGGGCGCGGGCAGATACCCCGGCGTACTGATCTGGCCCGACATCATGGGGCTGCGGCCCTCCTTCATGCAGATGGCCGACCGGCTGGCGCAATCGGGCTATGCGGTGCTGTGCGTCAACCAGTTCTACCGTTCGACCAAGGCGCCGTTCCTCGAGCCTGGCGAAAGCTACGACCAGCCCGCGGTGCGCGAGAAGATCGCGCCGATGGTGAAGGCGCTCTCCCCCGACGGCACCGTCCGCGACGCCAAGGCCTTTACCGCGTTCATCGATGCGCAGACACAGACCGACCACAAGAAGGGTCTCGCCACCACCGGCTATTGCATGGGCGGGCCGATGGTGTTCCGCACCGCCGCCGCAGTGCCCGATCGGGTCCGCGCGGGCGCGACGTTCCACGGCGGGGGGCTTGTCAGCGACAACGCCGACAGCCCGCACCTGCTGATCCCGCAGATGAAGGCGCAGTATCTGATCGCGATCGCGGCCAATGACGATGCGCGCTCACCCGACGACAAGACCGTGCTGCGCGCGACATTTGCGAAAGCGAAGCTGACCGCCGAGATCGAGGTGTATGACGGCACGATGCACGGCTGGTGCCCGCCCGACAGCCGCGTCTACAATTTGGCGCAGGCGGAAAAGGCGTGGAACCGGATGCTGGCGTTGTTCGACAAGGCGCTGGCTTAACCCCAGGCTTTCCAGAGGATCGAAGCTATGACCCTTACCCTCTACACCAACCCGATGTCGCGCGGCCGGATCGCGCGGTGGATGCTCGAAGAGGTGGGCGCGCCGTATGACACGGTGATCCTCGATTACGCCCCCGACGCGGACCGATCGATGAAGCGCGACGATTATCGCGCGATCAACCCGATGGGGAAGGTGCCCGCGATCGTCCATGACGGCCATGTCGTGACCGAGGGCGCGGCGATCTGCGCGTATCTGGCCGATGCGTTTCCCGACGCCGGGCTCGCCCCCGACCCTGCGGATCGCGCGGACTATTACCGCTGGCTGTTCTTCGCGGCGGGCCCGGTCGAGCAGGCGATCACCAACCGGTCGATGGGCTTCGTGCCGACCGAAGACCAGGGCCGGATGGCGGGCTATGGCAGCTATGATCTGGCGATGGACGTATTCGAACAGGCGGTGGCGGCGCACCCGTACATCTGTGGCGATACCTTCACCGCGGCGGACGTCTATGTCGGCGCGCAGGTTGGCTGGGGGCTTCAGTTCGGCTCGATCCCGACGCGTGATGCGTTCACGGCCTATTGGTCTCGGCTCGAAGCGCGTGAAGCGTGGACGCGCGCGAGCGCGATCGACGATGCGCTGATGCCCGCGCAGGAGTGAGGGTTCCCTAGCGGGCGGTTACGAATGTCCGCCTTGCTTGGTCGGAATGGTTAGCGGACCGCCCGCTCGATCAAGCCGCGCGGCAGCTGCCTCGGTCACGGTTCGTTTCGCGTCGTCCGTCATTGCCGCCCATGCCGCGATCTCGTCGAGCGTGCGGCCGCAGCCGATGCAGATGTCGTGCGTGTCGAGGGCGCAGACTTGGGTGCAGGGGGAGGCCGCAGCGCCCGCAGCCAGCGTGGCAACGGGGTCGCTCAC
>JALYTW010000087.1 GCA_030854075.1 Pseudomonadota bacterium | reverse complement strand
TTGCAGTTTCGTCATTCGTTTGTGCTCGCAACATCGGAAAACGGTTCCCGCTAACGAAGACGATTTCGCCGGGAAGCACCTTGAAGGCCGGAACAGGGGTGACTTGCTCGATTGGAAAAAATGGCGTTTCCGATAGCATATTGATCTCCCGTCCTATGTGATGCCCATGTGATGCCCGACCGCCGGGACCGCCGCGTCGGCGGCCAAAAATGGTGGCTAAGTGCTTGAAAAGTATGGTGCCGCTTACAGGACTCGAACCTGTGACCCCCGCATTACGAATGCGATGCTCTACCAGCTGAGCTAAAGCGGCCTGGTGCGCGCGATTTCCCTGTCGGGCGATCGTTGGAAGCGGGCGATTAACAGGAGTCGCGCGGGCTGACAAGCAGTTCGGGGCTGTTCGTTTGCCGCCTCTTTACGCTGCGTTTACCACCTTGGTGCAAAACCCCCCATGACGAGCGTTGGGCTCGATCGATGAGGGTACGCATTCGCATGGATACCACAGGCGGTTTCGAAAGCGCACGAACCGAGATCGACGATGCGACCGATGCCGCCGTCGAGGACCAAGTGTTCGATCTGGGCGGCGACGAACGGCGGATGCATGTCCGCGCGTACAACCACTGGGTATCGCTGTTGCAAGGCGAGCCGTTCCCCGCGATCGACCGGCTCGATCCCGACGGCATCACCGATTTCGGGCCGCATAGCGTGCTGCTCGATTTCGGCCTCGGGATCGAGGATCCGACGATCGCGTTTCTCGGTAACGCGCTGCGTGTTGAATGCGGGCTCGATGCGGCTATCCGCCGTGTCGCCGAAGTCCCCAGCCGATCGCTGCTGTCGCGACTGACCGACCATTATCTCCAGATCATCGCCAACCGCGCGCCGATCGGGTTCGAGGCCGAATTTGTCGGCACCAGCGGCTGCACGACGCTCTATCGCGGCATCCTGATGCCGTTTTCGTCGAATGGCGCAGACATCGATTTTATCTATGGGGTCATCAACTGGAAGGTGATGGCCGACGCCGAAACCCAGGCGACCCTGACCGCCGAACTCGATGCCGCGGTCCGCACCGCGCCCAGGACCAACGACATCCCGGTGTGGGCCGATGGGCCTAGCGCGGGGTTCGACGACCAAGACCGTGAGCACACGGCTGGCGGGGACGACCTCGGGAACGATCACACGGTACCGCCTCCGGCGACCGGCGCGCTCGGCGATCGGCTCGCGATGGCGCGCGAATCTGCCGCGCAGGTTCGCGGCGCCGACGCCCGCGGCCGTGCCGCGCTGTATCGCGCGCTGGGTCGTGCACATGATTTCGCGCTGGCGGCCGATGCCGACAAGGACGCGTATCGCGCCTTGCTCGACGACGCGCTGATCACCGCCCAGGCGCGCGCGCCGATGACCCCGATCGTCAAACTCGTGTTTGGCGCGGAATACGATAAGACGCGGCTCGCC
This sequence comes from Pseudomonadota bacterium, assembly GCA_030854075.1. Taxonomy (GTDB): domain Bacteria; phylum Pseudomonadota; class Alphaproteobacteria; order Sphingomonadales; family Sphingomonadaceae; genus Sphingomonas. Next base: position 12,712 of record JALYTW010000087.1, on the reverse strand, counting down.
GAATATGCATCGGTGCTGAGCCACGCCCGCCGCCACGCCGTCGCCGCCGAGGGTCTCGGCGGATTCCTTGAAGAGTTCGCCGGGGGAATCAAGGCGATCGTTGCCGCCGACCGCGCCGCGCGTCGCCCGGCCCCGCGCCCCGATTTTTACGCCCGCGCCGCCGCGGAACTACGGACCCTGCCGGTGCTCGCCACCGTGCCGATGGGTGCGGGCGGCGGCGAATTCGTCGTACTGGTCGCCCGCGCAGGCCGCGATGGCATGCTCGACATCGTCCAGCGGATCGACCATCCCGGGCTGGTCGAAACCGTCGTGAAACGCGCCGCGGCCTGACGACGACGCGGTCCGTCCGCGCAGCGCGGTCGGCGCGCCTGCAAGACAGATCCGCAACCCTCGATCACTCTTGAGCTAGGCGGTCCGCGAGGCTAGGCCACGCCTATGGCTCATTCTTCCCAGACATCGATCGACGCGCTGTCCGCGCGGCTGACCAAGGGCGCGCTGCCCGGCGAACTCGTCGGGTTCGACACGCCCGAAATCGACGAGGCCGCGCGCTTCCTCGTCACCGCCGGCGCGCGGCGCAAACCCGGCAAGGCTGCGATCGCGCTGCAACCGATCCGGTCCGACGACGTCCGACGGCGGATGAGGCTGGGCATCGTCAACGACGATATGCCCTTCCTGGTCGATTCGATCGCCGCCGCGATCGGGGCGGCGGACCTCGACATCGATCGGATCATCCACCCCGTCGTGGGCGTAACCCGCTCGGCAGATGGTGAGATCGAGAATATCGGCGATGGCGGCACCGCCGAATCGATGGTCTATCTGGAACTGGAGCGCGCCGATGCGCGCGCGCGCCGCGATCTCGTCCGCCGCCTCCACGCGGTATTGGCCGATGTGCGCGACGCAGTCGTCGACTGGCCGGGCCTCCAACGCGCCATGGCGCAGGACAAGACGACACTAGCGCCGGGAGAGGGCGCAGCGTTGCTACAATGGTTCATCGACGGCCATTTCACCCAGCTCGGCCATCAGCAGTGGACCCGCGACGGCGCCAGCAGCGACGAACTCGGGATCGCGCGCCACGACCACGCGGTGCCGATCCTCGCGGACGCGTCGCGGTCGGCGGCAATCGAGTGGTTCGAAGCGGACGCGGGTGCCGCCCCGCTGCTGCTGAAATCAAACCTGATCTCGACCGTGCATCGCGCGCTTCCGCTCGACCTTGTGATCGTCCCGATCAAAGATGGGGAAAGCGTGGCCGGGCTGTCGATCCACGCCGGGCTCTGGACCAGCGCCGCGCTGACTGCGCGCCCGCGCGACGTCCCCGTGTTGCGGACCCACCTCGCGGCGCTCGAGACCAAATTCGGCTTCGATCCCAGGGGCCATACCGGCAAGGCGCTGACTCACGCGCTGACCGCGCTGCCCCACGACCTCGTCGTCGCGTTTCCGCCGAGCGCGCTCGAACAGCTGGCGCTAACCGCGATGAGCCTCGCCGATCGCCCGCGCCCTGCGCTAGTGATGGTAAAATCGGCGCTCGAACGGCATCTGTTCGCGTTCGTGTGGCTGCCGCGCGACGATCTGACCAATGCGCGCAGGATCGCGATCGGAGACATGCTGGGCGAGGCCGCGAACGGCGACATCCTCAACTGGTCGATTGCGCTGGAGGACGGGACGATCGCATTGCTGCGCTACACCGTCGATTTGCGCGGCGCGGGGCGGATGCCAGACCATGCCACGCTCGAAGAACGGCTCGAACGGATGGTTCGCGGCTGGGGGCCCGCGATCGAGGCGGCGCTGGCAACCCAGGTCGGGCCGTCGCGCGCGACTCGGCTAACGCTGCGCCATGCGGGGTGTTTCCCGACCGGCTATCGCAACGCCAACACCGCCGACGAGGCCGCCGCCGACATCATCCGCCTCGCGGATCTGGGCGACAGCAACGCGCGCTCGGTGCGGCTGTACGAGCGTGACGGAACGACGTATCTCAAACTCTATCGTCAGGGCGGCGCGCTCGCGCTGTCGGACGCGGTCCCGGTGCTGGAGAATTTCGGTTTCCGCGTAATCGAAGAACTGCCCACCGCGTTGACCGACGACGCGCGATCCTATGTTCATGAATTCGTCGTCGACGCGGGCGTACCGCTGGCGACCAACCCACACATTCTGGAAGGCGCGATCGCCGCGGTGTTGGAGGGAAGTGCGGAGAACGATGCGTTCAATCGCCTGATCGTCGATGCCGCGATGGACCCGCGATCGATCGTACTGTTCCGCGCGTGGTTCCGCTATTTGCGCCAGGCGGGTATGTCCTACAGCCTGACGACGGTGGTCGATGCATTGCGTCGCGCCCCCGATGTGGCGACCGCGCTGATTGCCCGGTTCGGGGCTGCACACGATCCCCACACGCTGGACGATACCAGCCGAATGGACGACGCGATCGATCGCGGGCTGGAGGCGGTATCCGCGATCGATGACGATCGGATTCTGCGGTCCTATCGCAGCCTGGTCGCCGCGACGTTGCGGACCAACGCATTCGCCGCCGCGGCGCGCCCGGAAGCAGGCGGAGCGTTGGCGTTCAAGCTCGATAGCCAGCTGATACCCGGGCTCCCCGCGCCTGTCCCATGGCGCGAGATCTGGGTCTACAGCCCGCGGGTCGAGGGCATTCATCTGCGCGCTGGCCCGGTCGCGCGCGGGGGCCTGCGCTGGTCCGATCGCCGCGACGATTTCCGCATCGAGATACTCGGACTGATGAAGGCGCAACGCGTCAAGAACGCGGTGATCGTGCCCACCGGCGCGAAGGGGGGCTTTTATCCCAAGCAACTCCCCTCTCCCGCGACCGATCGCGACGCGTGGTTCGCCGAAGGCACCGAAAGCTATCGCATCTTCATCCGCTCGCTATTGTCGATCACCGACAACATCGTCGAGGGTCGGATCATCCATCCCGATGGTGTGACTATTCTCGACGATGACGATCCCTATTTCGTCGTCGCCGCGGACAAGGGGACCGCGTCGTTCAGCGACGTCGCCAACGCGCTGGCGCTCGAACGCGACTTCTGGCTCGGCGACGCCTTCGCGTCCGGCGGCAGCCAGGGCTACGACCACAAGGCGATGGGCATCACCGCACGGGGTGCGTGGATCAGTGTCCAGCGCCACTTCGCCGAACGCGGCGTCGACGTTCAGCACGATCCCATCCGCGTCGTCGGCTGCGGAGACATGTCGGGCGACGTGTTCGGCAATGGTATGCTGCTGTCGAAGGCGATCAAGCTCGTCGCCGCGTTCGACCACCGTCACATCTTCATCGATCCCGATCCCGATCCGGCGACGAGCTGGGTGGAGCGCGAGCGGATGTTCCAGCTCCCGCGATCGTCGTGGGACGATTACGACAAATCGCTGATCTCGAAAGGCGGCGGGGTCTTCTCGCGCACCGACAAGATCATCACGCTGTCGAAGCAGGCACAGGATGCGCTCGGCATCACCGCCGCGGCGCTCGATCCCGGCATGCTGATCGGCGCGATCCTCAAGGCACCCGCCGACCTTCTCTGGTTCGGCGGGATCGGCACCTATGTGAAAGCCGCGGCCGAGAACAATATCCAGGTCGGCGATCCCGCGAACGATCGACTTCGTATCGACGCCGAGGATCTGCGCGTCACCGCCATCGGTGAAGGCGCGAACCTCGGCGTCACCCAGGCCGCGCGCATCGCGTTCGCCAAGGCCGGGGGGCGGATCAACACCGACTTCATCGACAATTCGGCGGGGGTCGATTGTTCGGATAACGAGGTCAACATCAAGATCGCGCTCAACCGCGAGATGATCGAGGGTCGGCTGTCGTTCGACGACCGCAACGTGCTGCTCGCCAGCATGACCGAAGACGTCGCGCATCTGGTGTTGGAGGACAACCGCCTCCAGACGCTCGCGCTGTCGATCGCCGAGGCCGACGGCGCGACCGCGATCCCGAGCTATGTCCGCGTCATCGAGATATTCGAAGCCGCCGGACGACTCGATCGCAAAGTCGAAGGGCTCGGCGGCAATGACGACCTGCTTCGCCGCGGGCTCGACGGCCACGGTCTGACGCGTCCCGAGCTCGCAGTGCTGCTCGCGACATCCAAGCTCGCGCTCCAGGATGCGATCGAGCAGGCGGGGCTCGGGATGGCACCCGAGCTAGAGCGCGATCTTCTCCAGTCCTTCCCGTCGGCGATGCGGGCGTCGTGGCGCGGCGCGATCGAGCATCATCAGCTACGCGCCGAGATCGTCGCGACCAAGGTCGCCAACCGCCTTGTCAATCGGCTCGGCATCCTGAACCCGTTCGAACTCGCCGAGGAAGAAGGCGCCGCAATGGGGGATATCGTCGCGATGTTCGTCGTCGCGGAAGAATTGTTCGGACTGCGCGCGCTGTGGGGGGAAATCGAAGCCGCCGCCATGCCGGAGGCGGCGCGGATTGCGCTGTTCAACGAGGTCGCGACCGCAACGCGCTCGCAGATCGCGGATCTGCTGCGCGCCACCTCGCCGGGCACGCTGCCCGGCATCGTCATCGGGCGGATGCAGACCGGGATCGCCGCGCTTGACGCGCAGACCAAGTCGCTGTTGCTCGAGGAAGCGAGCGCACACAGCGGGCGGATCGCTGCCGAACTCGAAGCCGTCGGCGCGCCGCGCGACCTGACCCAAAAGGTCGTGCGGCTGTTCGAACTCGACGGCGCGATCGGCCTCGCCGATCTCGGCGAAAGACTCGGGCTCGACGAGGCCGATTTAACGCGCGCGTTTACCCACCTGGGCCAGGCGCTCGGACTCGATTGGGCGCAATCGACCGCCGCACGGATCGTATCGAGCGACCCGTGGGAACGGCTGTTGATTGCGGGGCTGGCGCGCGATTTCCAGCAACTCCGCCTCGAATTTCTTGCACGCGGGGGCGGCGGCGATCCGCGCGGCTTCGTCGCGGACTGGCTGGATGCGAACGCCGCCCGGGTCGCGCAATTCAGGGCGCTGGTCGACCGCGCCCGCCAGGCCGCGCAACCCAATGCCGCGATGCTCGCGCAGATTGCGGGCCAGGCGCGAGTGCTGCTGGCGCGATAGAGGGGGACGAAGTCGGGTTCCTCCGAAAACCCCTCAGTTCGCGCTGAGCTTGTCGAACGGCCTGAGTTCACCGTGCATCGACCAGCTCAGCACGAACGGATCAGCGCCTCGTCACCTGCTCTAGCCGGATCGCCGCGCTTTCACCGCTGCGCGCCAACTGCGGTTGCGCCACCACATGATGACCCCGGTCGCCCCGAGCACCGCGGGCAGGATGCCGCCGACGAAGATTACCGTCTGCCATATGGCACCCATGTCCGTGCCGTCATGGATACGCCGCATCAGCCGCCCCACGCTGCGGTCGTTGCGCGCAGGCGCTGCACTCGCCAGCCCGGTATCATCGGCAACCTTGATGCTGCGCCGACTGCCAGAAAAGCCAATTGTCCAGTCGGGGCTCTGTGTGGTCGGCCACGCGATCGATCGCAGTGCGCCCTGCCCCGCACCCTGCGCGCGCGCCATCACCGCCGGGATCGACTGCGCCGGGGTGTCGAGCGGCAACGCGCGCGTCCGCGGGCGCTCTCCCCGTAGCGCATCGCCGGTCAGCGCGCCGAAGAAGCCGGGAAAGCTGATCCACGCCCCCGTCAATGACAGCACGAACAGCGGCAGCGCGATCCAGAACCCGAACGTCTGGTGGATGTTGGTGTCGAGATGGCGGTGCCGTCCCCACCGGAACGCGCGCTTGAGGTTGCCCATGGTCGGCCACCACAGCCACAGGCCGGTCATCGCCGAGACCATCATGAATACCCCGATCCACCCGACGATGCTGCGCCCGACACCCGGCAGCTGGAGGCTCCCGTGGAGGACATGGAGAAACCGGACGACATCGCCATTGCCCGCGGTCACCGCGAGCACTCGCGCGGTCGGCGGATCGAGATACACGGTCGTCCGCAGCTGCTGTCCGGGGCGGTCGGCGGCGGCAGCGCGGGTTGCGGCCACCCTTACCGGCCCCTCGTCATCGGGCAGCGCCAGCGTTGCGATCCGGTCGCCCGGCGTCAGGACCGCGCGTGTCGCCGCGACGTACGCGTCGGGCGGCTGGAGTGCGGTGCCGCTTACCGCGTGGCGCTCGGGATTGACGATGCGGGCCAGCGCTTCATCCCACACCAGCGCCGCCCCCGAGAGCGACAGCGGAATGATCAGGATCGCGAGGCATAGCCCGATCCATTTATGGACCTGAAACCAGGCGCCGCGCAGTGTGATCCTCGTCATGACGACGCGATGCCTACCTCGCTAATGCAAGTCAATCGCATAAATGTTGGTCAGGGATACGTCGCACCCTGCGTTTCGCCGTGCTGCGTCTCGAGATCATAAACACGGTCATGGTCGGCGATTTTGGTAATCATCGTCTTTGCTGCAGCGCTCGCGGTGGCGCAGGTCGCCGCTGTCAGCGCTGCGAGCACGTCGCCGCGATGATCATAGGCATAGCGCGCATGCCCCGCCTCGTGACGTTCGAGCGCGGCCAGATAGCGATCCCAATTCATCCGCGCCGCGCCAGTGGGCGAACCGGTCAGTCGGGGCAGCGTCACCGTTGCGGCATAGGTAACTGCAGCGGTCGACAGGTCGCATCCGCCCTTGCCGTCGCCACGCCACCGCCACCGCATCGACCAACTGGTCGCGCCATCGAACGATTTCCCGGCATCGCGCGGATCGACCGGCCTTGCCCCGTCGATCGCCTTGCGAATCGCCGTTGGGTCGCGCCCTTCGACATCGTAGAAGACGAAGGTGACATTCGGAATACCGGCGAACGCGTCGGTCGTCTGCGCCTGGCTCGGCGCGACCGCCGCGATCGTGGCCAGCGCGATCAGGACCAGTGCGATCGGGACCAGTGCGATCGGAGCAAGCGCGAATCTCATCCCCGTTGCGTGTCATGCCTCCGCCCAGCGACGCAACAGGTTATGGTAGACCCCGGTCAATCGTACCGAATCGGGATGCCCCTGCCCCATCGCCGCCAATGCCGCCTGCACCCCCTGATCGAGCTCGAACAGCAGCGCACGCGCGCCATCGTCGCGGACCATCGACTGGATCCAGAAAAACGATGCGGTTCGCACGCCTCGCGTTACCGGGGTCACGCGATGCACGCTCGACGCGGGATACAGCACCATATGACCGGCGGGCAGTTTCACCCGCTGCTCGCCGAACGCCCCCTCGATCACCAGCTCGCCGCCGTCGTAGCTATCGGGATCATCGAGAAAGAGTGTCGCCGACAGGTCGCTCCGGATCCGAAAATCGCTCCCGCGACGGATCCGGATCGCGGTGTCGACATGCGCACCAAATTCCTGCCCGCCGGCATAGCGGTTGAACAGCGGCGGATAGACCTTGCGCGGCAGCGCGGCCGCGACGAACAGCGGTGTCGCGGCCAACGCGTCGAGCACCATCGCGCCCGCCGCCTGTCCCGGTTCGCTATCCTCTGGCAGTTGCGCGTTCCGCTTGGCGAGCGAGGACTGGGTTCCCGATGTCGCATTGCCATCGACCCAATCGGCGGCATCGATCACCGCGCGCAATCGCGCAACGCCCTTGGCATCGAGCACATCGGGGATCGCGATCAACATGCCCGTCGCGCCTGATCGCCTCGGCGCAGCGCGGCCAGCCCCTGCGTGCGGAACGCGGGGATAACACTCGCACCGAGATACGCCGAGGCCTGTCCGACGAACCGCGCATGGCCGAGCGATCCCGCGCGGGTCAGCCACGGCAGCGCCTCGGCAACCGCGCCCGCCTCGCCGAGCATGCGCGCATGATTGAAACATCCGCGGAAATCGCCTCCCGCCGCCGCACGCGCATAACAACGCCGTGCCTTGGCAAGATCGCGCGGTCCGGCCCAGCCATCTTCGGCAAAGCTCCCGACGAAGTTCGCTGCCTTGGCTCGGGCGAGCCCAGATCCCTGCACGGCTGCGCGTTCGAGCCAGCTCAGCGCTCCCGCCTTGTCTTCGGCGACGCCCTCGCCCAGCGCCAGCAGCGTTGCGTAATTATACATTCCCCAATCGAGTCCGCGCGCCGCGGCGACCCGGAAACAGGCCGCCGCGCGTGGCTTGTCGACGCGCACTCCCCAGCCGAGATCATAGCAGCGCCCGACCATGTTGAGCGCCATGAGATGGTCCTGCGCCGCCGCCTTCATAAACCAGCCGAACGCGGTCGTTTCAGCGCCCCGATCAAGCAGCACCTGCCCCCACAAGGCCTGCGCGGCTGCCACACCTGCGGTCGCGGCGTCTTCGATCAACGCGTCCCGATCCTCAGCGAGCCGCGCCGCGATCTCCTCGGCCCCGAGCAGTCTGATGTCGGACGAGACCGCGGCACACATGCCGGTCAAAACGACACCCCGATCGTCCCGAACACCGTCCGCCCCGCAGCGATACTGGCATAATGGCTGGTATAAGCCTGGGTGAAATATGTCTTGTCGGTCAGGTTCTGCGCATTGACGCTCAGCGCGACATGGTCGCTCAGCGCGTAGCTTGCCCGCGCATCGAACCGCCAATAGCCAGGTATCTCGCGATACAGGACTTTGGTCGCGGGAATTACCGTCACTACCCCCGCGGCGTTTTGGACCGCGCTGCGATCATCCGCATAGCCGCCATATTGCCGCGACAGGTAATAGGCGCCGCCCCCGATCTGAAGCCGCTTGGTCAGTGCCAGGTTGGTCGAGATGCTGATCGCGTTGCGTGCGGTCTGCGGCACGCGCTTCCCCGTATTGGCCGACGTTACCGTCACAGCTTTCGCGGCCTGGATCCCGACCGCCGCCGCGGTCAGCGCGGTGAAACCTCCATCGACGATCACCGCATCGAGGAACGTGTAACCCCCGAACACTGTCCAGCCGGGCAGGATCGCGCCGTTGACGCTGAGTTCGATGCCCCGAATTCGCGTCTCGCCGATGAACGACACGTTGTTGTCGGCATCGACGACGCGGGCGTTGCGGATATCGGTTTGGAATCCAGCGAGCCCCAGCGCGAGTCGCTCACCGAACAGGTTCGCCTTCGCCCCGACCTCGTACGACCGCGTCTTCTGAACCTTTAGCGATGCGGTGGTCAGCGTCGCAGGATCGTTGCGTCCGGGGATCGTCGCATTGTCCTCGCGCCCCTCGCCAAGCAGCGCGTTGGGCGGCGTCGCCGATGTCGCATAGCTGGCGTATAGGCTAGTGTTCGCGGTCGGCTTGAAGACCAATCCCGCCTGCCAGTTGAACAGATGGTCGGTCCGTTCGATCCGCGTTCGCGGCGCATCCGCCGTCGCCACCCCCGGTTGAGCGGTCGATCGGAAGCGATCGTAGCGCACGCCCAGGTTGAGGATCAGCCGCGGCGTTAGCGTGATCGAATCGAAGGCATAGACCGACTGTGTCGCGGCGTCGTTTTGAATGTCGGTATAGGACGGCGAGCGGACGATCGGGGTCGCAACGCTCGACGTGTCGCTCGCGTAATTGATCCACGGATCATACGGGTTGGGCGCGAACAGCCCGGCGCAATAGTAACGCGCCAGCGACGCAGTGGTGCAGCGCGGGTTCAATGCGAAGCCGCTGGAGACTGCGAGTGTTCCGCGCCGCGCCTTTTCCCACGCGAATTCGGTGCCGATCGCGATGCTGTGCTCGATCGCGCCGGTCACGAGCTTCCCGTACAGATCGGTCTGATCGACGATGCTCTCGCTATAGCTGTGACGGGTGTTCGCGCGCCGCCACACATAACCGCCGCTCGTCAAGTTACCGCCGGCATTTGTCGCTGTCGTTCCGAAGACGTTGCCCTTGCTGTCGTCGGGCAGCGTGAAGATATAGGATTGGCGGTTGCTTGTGTAGCGCGCGGTGTTGCGCAGTGTCAGCGCGCCGAAATCATGCTCGATGCGCAGTTGCGCCTGATCGGTCGTCGCATCGCGGAAATCGCGGTTCACCAGCCCATAGAAGTTCGAACGGTCGACATACCCCGTCTGACCACCCGCGGTAGTGACCGTGCCGATCGCGGGGCCGGTATGAATCTCTCCCGTACCCGGTGCCCCGATCGGTGCATTGCCCAGTGTGTAGAGATAGGGAAACCCGCTGTCGGGCAGGTCGTGGCTTTCGAGATGATAATAGCTCGCGGTCAGCCGCGTCGGGGTGCCGAGACCGATTGTCACCGATGGCGCGACGCCCCAGCGCCGGGCGAAGATCGCATCGCGCCCCGCCACGCCCTGATCGTGCCACACCCCCTCGATGCGAAACGCCGCTATGTCGGAGAGCTTGAGGTTGAGATCGGCGACGACGCGTTTGTAGTCGGCATTGCCGTAACTCGCCTGGATCGACGCGAAATTGTCGAGTGCGGGCTTCTTGGTGACGATGTTGATGGTGCCACCTGCGCTACCCCGACCCCCGAGCGTCGAATCGGACCCGCGTACGATCTGGACCGAATCGATCGCGAACACCTCGCGCGTCTGCGACGCCAGATCACGGACGCCGTCGACATAAATGCTGCCTTGGCTGTCGAACCCGCGGATGAACGGCCGGTCCCCGATCGGATTGCCCCCTTCCGCCGCACCGAAGGTAATCCCGGGCACGGTACGCAGCGCGTCCTCCAGCGTCGTCGACCCGGTCTGCTCGATGACTGCCTTGGGCAATACGATGACTGATCGCGGGGTGTTGATCAGCGGTGCAACCGTCTTGGGAGCGACCTCTCGCCGTTCCCGGTCGGTGGTGACGACGATGTCGCCGCGCTGTTGCCACGGGTCTGGATCGTCGCCGTCCGATGCAAGTGCGGACGTGGCGAGTGGTCGTGGTGAGGCTGTCTCGCTTGGTTCTTCAGCCCCCCACGCGGGCGCAGTGGCGAAGGCGCCGATGCAGGACAAGGCCAGGAACGGGACGGCGGATGTGGACAAGCGGTATCCCCTTTTTCAATGGGGCGTCGCTATTGCGAGTTATTCGCACAGTCAATGCTAATGAGAACAACTCTCAAATTATTGGACGAACAGCCACGTCCGGATCGCGCTCGCCAAATTGGGAGGGTCGTCCACCCCGATCCGCACCGCGTCGATCTCTGCGACCAGCGCGCTGAGCGGCAGACAGTGCCCCATCGCCGCGGCTTCCAGCGCTTGCCAGAACACCGGCTCTAGGCTGATCGACGTCTGATGACCTGCGATCGTGATCGACCGTTTCACTGGCCCGGCGAAAATCATAGGCGCGAGGGTTGGCGATATTGGCGGCATCAGCATGGCGTATCGAGCGACGACCCCGATGTCGAACGTCGCCCCTCCACCGTGAACCTCCTGCCTGCAACGCCCGTCATGGAATCTTTACAATATCCCAATGTTGCCGCGCGGCCGGAACGATCGGACCCCGGCGACAATTGAAGGGAAGCGCGCATTAGGCGAACGCGCGGTACGATGACCGCTCCGTGTTCGACGGTACGGACGCCCGAGGCTCCCCGAAGAAGAGGCGATGAAATGACCGAACGACAGGCGCAGATGCTCAACAAGGTTCCCTATGTCACGCTCTTCTTCTGGATCATCAAGATTCTCGCGACGACGGTTGGGGAAACGGGCGCAGATTTCCTCAACATCCGGATGGGATTGGGTCTGAACGGCACCTCGATCGTCATGACCATACTGCTCGTGATCGCCCTGACGATCCAAATGCGCAGCGTACGCTACGTCCCGTGGCAATATTGGCTGGTCGTCGTGTTCCTCAGCGTCGTCGGCACGTTGTTGACCGATACCTTGACCGACGAACTGGGCGTGAGCCTGTACGTGTCGACTGCGGCGTTCACGGTCGCGCTGATCGCGACCTTCATCGTGTGGCATCGCAGCGAACACACCCTCTCCATCCACGACATCGACACGCGACGGCGCGAGGGGTTCTACTGGGCGGCGATCCTCTTCACCTTCGCGCTTGGCACTGCGGGTGGCGATCTGGTCTCGGAGACCTCGGGGCTCGGCTATCTTACCGCGGCGCTGATCTTCGGTGGGTCCATCGCGGTCATTACCGGCGCTTACTACGCCCGGCTGCTCGGCCCCGTCCTGGCGTTCTGGCTGGCCTATATCCTGACGCGTCCCCTCGGTGCCTCGATTGGCGACCTGCTCACCCAGGCCAAGCCCGACGGAGGGCTTGGGTTCGGCACGATGCCGGTCAGCGGGTTGTTCCTGATCGTGATCGTCGGGCTGGTGACCTATCTGAGCTTGTCCCGGGTGGATGCCCCCACCGATACGACTGCCACGCCCCGCGCCGCGACTTAGCCGCCGACGAAGCTCACGCCCTCGCCGGGGGCTATTGGTTATCGAACAGCGCCGCGAGCTGTTCGATGATCGTGCCGCCAAGCTGGTCGGCATCCATGATTGTCACCGCGCGGCTGTAATAGCGGGTCACATCGTGGCCGATCCCGATCGCGACCAACTCAACTGGCGATTTGCCCTCGATCCAGCCGATCACCTGGCGCAGATGCCGTTCCAGATAGCTTCCCGAATTCACGCTCAGCGTCGAATCGTCAACCGGCGCGCCGTCGCTGATCACCATCAGGATGCGCCGCTCCTCGGGCCGTGCGACCAGCCGTGCGTGCGCCCAGAGCAGCGCCTCACCGTCGATATTCTCCTTCAGCAACCCCTCGCGCATCATCAGCCCCAGGTTGTTGCGCGCGCGCCGCCACGGCTCGTCGGCCTTTTTATAGACGATGTGACGGATATCGTTGAGCCGCCCCGGCTGCGGCGGGCGCCCCGCACCGAGCCACGCCTCGCGGCT
>JALYTW010000075.1 GCA_030854075.1 Pseudomonadota bacterium | reverse complement strand
GAGGGATTCACCGCGCGGCGCGTGAGCGGCAGCATCTGGGACGGGGCGATCCAGGACGCGAGGTTCGGCGAAGTCGCGCTCGGTTCGTTGAAGGCGAGCATATCGCCGCTTTCCCTTTTGATCGGGCGTGCACGAGTCGCCATCGACGGGCGCGCGCACGGGGTCGAAGGCGCGCTCCACGGCGTACTGATTTCAAGCCGAACCCGGCGGGGGGTAGACCAGCTCTCGGGCGTCCTGCCGACGGGGCGGGCGTTCGCGCCGCTCCCGGTAACGCGATTGACGCTTGATGCGATCACCGTGTCATTCCTGGGGGACAAATGTGTCGACGCGGAGGGGCGCGTAATCGCCGCGCTGAGCGGCGATGTTGCGGGAATTCAACTGCCCGCGGAGGTGTCCGGCAACGCGCGTTGCGACGGCGGCGCGCTGCTCCTGCCACTCGCCAGCCAGTCAGGCAACGAGACGATCACGCTCCGCGTTACCGGCGCGGGGACGTACAGCGCCGCACTGGCGCTGGTGCCCGGCGACCCCGCCGCAGCTCAGGCCCTGGCCGCGCTGGGATTCGTCGCGTCAGGAAGCGGCTACCAGCTTTCGGTGGAGGGTCGCTTCTGATAGCGTCGAGCGCCTGACGGCCTTGACGACCAGAGCGCCCGCCCGCTAGGGGCGCTGCTCTCCACGGCGATCGTAGTTCAATTGGTTAGAGCGTCGGCTTGTGATGCCGGATGTTGCGGGTTCAAGTCCCGTCGGTCGCCCCATTTTCTTCCCCGCAATACTCGCCCAACGAGAGATTACATGGCTAACGGCTGGGGTTTCCCCGACTTCGACGACCACGAGGGCGTTCACCTGTTCACCGACCCCACCTCGGGTCTCCGAGCGATTATCGCGATCCATTCCACCGCGCTTGGACCCGCCGCAGGAGGCGCGCGGTTCTGGCATTATGCCGACAGCGGGCGCGCGATCACTGACGCGTTGCGCCTGTCGCGCGGCATGAGCTTCAAGAACGCAATGGCGGGGCTCGATCTCGGCGGCGGCAAGGGCGTCATCCTCGCTGCTGAGCAGGGTGACACGATCACGACGGAGCAGCTTCAAGCGTTCGGCCGCGCGGTCGATTCGCTCGGGGGCAAATACGTCACGGCCGAAGATGTCGGAATGTCCGAGGCGCGGATGAAGGTGATCGCGGGCGAGACGAAGTTCGTCTCGGGCCTCCCGGTTGCCAGCGGCGCGGCGGGGGGCGACCCCGGTCCGTACACCGCGCATGGTGTGTATCTGGGCGTCAAGGCAGCGGCGAAACGTGCGCTAGGCACCGATGATATGACCGGGATCCATGTCGCGATTCAGGGGGTCGGCTCGGTTGGTGGCGGACTTGCTAAGTTGCTGGCGAAGGACGGTGCTAGGCTGAGCCTTGCTGATGTCGATGCGGGACGCGCTACGAGTCTGGCAGCGGAACTCGGCGGCGAAGCGGTCGCGGCGGGCGCAATCCTGGGGGTCGAGGCCGACATTTTCAGCCCTAATGCGCTGGGTGCGATCCTAACCGAGGCTACGATCCCGACGATCTCCGCCAAGGTCATTGCGGGCGGTGCCAATAACCAGCTCGCTACTCGCGCGGACTATGCGCGGCTGCACGAACGGGGCATCCTGTATGCGCCTGATTATGTCATCAACGCGGGGGGGATCATCAATGTCGGGCTCGAATATCTGGGCCAAGGCGATGAGGCAGAGGTGATGGCGCGCATCGCTAAAATTCCTGCGCGACTGAACGAAGTGTGGGACGAAAGCGATCGCACCGGCGCTTCCGCCGCAGAGGTCGCGGACACGATCGCGCGGCGGCTGATCGGGCGGGTCGCGTAGTCGGATCACCCAATCGGTCCATTCTCTCCAGAAGCCCGGGATGACGGCGGGATGCCTGCAAGTCTCGCGTGACGTAGCGCCAAATACACCGTAACGCTGGGTTGCCGTGCCTGCCATTCATACCCTTGCCAATCCGACCCGTTTCCTCAACATCGCCCGCCCACTGACGGGCGTGCTGACTTGGGTCGGCATCGCGCTGATCGCAGTGGGTTGCTGGGCCGGATTGACGCAAACCCCGCCGGACTATCTGCAGGGCGAAACCGTCCGCATCCTCTACGTCCATGTCCCCGCGGCCTGGCTCGGGATGGGCGGATGGAGTGGTGTCGCGGTCGCGAGCGTCGCGTTCCTCGTTTGGCGGCATCCGCTGGCGCAGGTCGCCGCGCGCGCGATCGCGCTGCCCGGCGCGTTGTTCGCCGCGATCTGTCTCGTCAGCGGATCGATCTGGGGACGCCCGACCTGGGGGACGTGGTGGCAATGGGACGGACGGCTGACGAGCATGTTGCTGCTGTTCTTCGTTTATTGCGGCTATATCGCGCTGGCGCGCGCCGACGCCGATCGCGGCGGTGACGGGCGGATTCCAGCGATTTTCGGGATCGCGGGCAGCGTGCTGCTGCCGATCATCCGCTATTCGGTGGTGTGGTGGAACACGCTGCACCAGGGGCCGAGCATCGGCCTGACCTCGTCGACGATCGATCGCGCGATCCTGTGGCCGCTGCCGATCATGCTGGCGGGGTTTACCTTGTTCTTCATCGGCGTCGTCCTGATGCGGATGCGCGCGATGCTGGCGACCACGAAGGCCGAGGCGCGGATGGCGCGGATGGCGCGATCGTGACGGTGGCCGCGTGAACCCCTGGCCCTTCGTCATCGCGGCCTATGTCGTGACGCTCGGCGGCGGCGCGGTCGTCGCGCTGGTCAGCTATCGCGCGATGCGGCGCGCGGAGAAATGAAGGCGAAGCATCAACGCCTCACGCTGGCGCTGCTCGCGCTCGCGGCGGTGGTCGTAGCGGGGCTGCTCGCGCTGTCGGCGTTGAAGGACCAGGCGGCGTTCTTCTATTCGCCGTCCGACGCGCTGCGTGACAATCCGCCGGTCGACAAGGCGGTGCGGCTGGGCGGGATGGTCGCAGCGAACAGCGTCGCGCGGGCCGCCGACGGCGTCACCGTCCGCTTCGTCGTCACCGATGGGAAGTCCACCACCCCAGTCACCTTCGCCGGAATCGTCCCCGACCTGTTCCGCGAGAAGTCGGGCGTCGTCGCCGAGGGGCATTTCAACCCCGATCACAGCTTCACCGCGACCAATCTGCTCGCCAAGCACGACGAAAAATACATGCCACCTGAGGTTGCGGGTGCGATGCACGAAACCAAGACGCTCGTGCGATGATGGCCGAAGCTGGCCTCGCCGCGCTGTGGTTCGCCGCCGCGCTCGCCGCGTTGCAGCTGGTGATGGCAGCGTTGGGATTGCGCGTGGCCAGCGGTGGGTCACGTGCTTCGACTGGCTCAGCACGAACGGAAGAGCAGGACGCAGCCGCGCCGACCACCGTTCGCCCTGAGTTTGTCGAAGGGCGCGAACACCAGGACGTCAACACCGAGATCCTAGCAGCCGTCCGCCCGATTGCGATCGTCCAGGGGCTGATCGTAGCCGTGGCGATGGCGATGCTGATCGGGGTGTTCCTGAATTCGGACATGAGCGTGAAGCTGGTCGTCGAGAACAGCCATTCGGCGAAACCCTGGCTCTACAAATTCGCGGGCGCGTGGGGGAACCACGAGGGGTCGATGCTGCTCTGGGTCACGATCCTGGGACTTGCGGGCGGCGCGGTCGCGATCCTCGAACGACGGCTGCCCGAACGGACGCTGATCGCGACGTTGGGTGCGCAGGCGGGGATCGCGCTCGGCTTTTACGCCTTCCTGCTGTTTTCGTCGAACCCGTTCGACCGGATCAGCCCCGCTCCCGCCGACGGGCTCGGGCTCAATCCGCTGCTTCAGGATCCCGGCTTGGCGTTCCATCCGCCGACGCTCTACATCGGCTATGTCGGTATCTCGGTCGCGTTCAGCTTCGCGGTCGGCGCGCTGATCACGCGCGATGTCGGCCCCGCCTTCGCGCGCGCGATGCGGCCGTGGGTGCTGAGCGCGTGGATATTCCTGACGCTCGGGATCACCGCAGGGTCGTATTGGGCGTATTACGAACTCGGCTGGGGCGGTTGGTGGTTCTGGGACCCGGTCGAGAACGCCTCGCTGATGCCGTGGCTTGCCGCGACCGCACTGCTCCATTCGGTGACCGTGCTCGCGACCCGCGATGGCCTCCGCGCCTGGACGGTGATGCTCGCGGTGGTCGCGTTTTCGATGTCGATGATCGGGACCTTCCTGGTCCGATCGGGCATCCTGACCAGCGTCCACGCCTTCGCGGTCGATCCCAAGCGCGGCGCGTTTATCCTGGTGCTGCTCGCGATCTACATCGGTGGTGCGCTCGCGCTGTTCGCCGCCCGCGTCGGCACGGTGCGTGCGGGTAATACTTTTGAACTTGTCAGTCGTGAGGGCGCGCTGGTCGCGAACAACCTGTTGCTGTCGGTAATTTTGGGCGTCGTTCTCATCGGCACGCTCTATCCGATCGTCGCGGCGGGCTTCGGCGTCCAACTGTCGATCGGCGCGCCGTTCTTTGACAAGACGGTTGGACCGATCGCGTTGATCCTTGTCGCGGTCATGGGTGCCGGGCCCTTGATGCGATGGCGCCACGACGATGGACAGGCGGTCGCGGCGCGGATGACGTGGCCGATCGCCGCGTCGTGTTTCGTCGCGGCGGGGCTGATCGTCTTCGCACCGATCGGCGTCCTACCGCTGCTTGGGCTATCGCTCGCCGCAGGGCTGGGCGTTGCGAGCTTGGCGCCGCTCTGGGGACGTAACCTGCGCCGCACGCCGCTGTTCACCTATGGCATGGTCGTCGCGCATTTCGGTATCGCGGTGAGCCTGGCCGGCATGGCGTCGGACAGCGCGTTCACGACCGAGACGCTCGTTGCGGCGCGGGTCGGCGAGCCGGTCAGGGCAGGACCTTTCCGCGTCGTCCTCGATGGAATCAAACCGGTGGTGGGCGAAAACTACTCCGCGCTCGAGGCGCAACTGACCGCGACCCGCGGTGATCAGACGATCGTGCTTCGCCCGCAATCGCGCTTTTTCGCGAACCCGGTGACGACGACCAATGAAAGCGCGATCGCAACCCGGTGGGACGGCCAGTTGTACACGGTGCTCGGCCAGCCCGATGATCAGGGCCGGTGGCAGCTGAGACTCTGGTGGAAGCCGTTCGTCACCCTCATCTGGTTCGGCGGCGTGTTGATCGCGCTGGGCGGCGCGCTGTCGCTGCTGGGTCGCTGGCGCCGCGCGGCGCGGACCGCGCGACGCGAGGAAGATGCGCGATGGGCAGCGGCATGAGACGGTGGATGCTGTGGCTGCCGCTCGGGGTGTTCGCGCTGCTGTTCGCGGTCGTCGCGGCGGGGCTGCTCAAGCCAGCCGACCGCACGGTCCGATCCGCGCTGATCGGCAAGCCAATCCCCGTCTTCACGTTGCCCGGTATCGTCCCCGGCAAGCCCGGGCTGGCGACATCGACCCTGAAAATGGGGCAGCCGCACCTCGTCAACGTGTTCGCGAGTTGGTGCGTACCGTGTATCGCCGAGGCACCACAGTTGATGCAGCTAAAGGCGATGGGCGTGTCCATCGAAGGCATTGCTATCCGTGACACGCGCGCAGATCTTGCGAGCTTTCTGCGGCGCAACGGCGATCCCTACGAGCGGATCGGTGACGACCAGCGCAGCATGGTGCAGGTTGCGCTGGGGTCCTCAGGGGTGCCCGAAAGCTTCGTGGTCGATGGGGCAGGCACGATTGTCCTCCAGCATGTCGGCGACATTCGCGCAGAGGATGTCGACGATATCGCCGCCGCGGTGAGGAACGCGAAGTGAAGCGAGGTCTGATCTTTGCGATTGCAATCGTGCTGGCTGCTCCCGCTTTAGCCGATCCCAGCACGCCGCCCGCCGCACTTGCCTATACGCAGTTACGTGACCCTGCCCAAGAGGCGAAGGCGAAAGCGTTGATGGAGACGCTCCGCTGCTTGGTCTGCCAAGGACAGTCGATAGCGGATAGTGACGCAAGCCTGGCGGGCGACATGCGAGCGCTGGTGCGTGAGCGGATCGCGAACGGCGAAAGCCCTGTCTCGATCCGCGCGTGGCTGATCCAGCGTTACGGCGATTACGTTACATATGATCCACCATTATCGGCCGCGACGTGGCCGTTATGGCTCGCCCCGATCGTGTTGCTTGCGGTCGGCGCGCTCGTCTCCCGTCAGAGTTTTCGGCGGCGACCGCGCTGATGGGGTGGCTGTTTTTCTGCGTGCTGGGGGGTACGGCGTTCGCGGCATTGATGTTGCTAGGCGTCAAACGAGCGCTGTGGTCGATGATCGGATCGGCACTGATGCTGGCTGGGGTGGGCTACGCGGTGCAGGGCAGCCCGACGCTGGGGGCCAGCCCGGCTACGCCGACCGTCGAACCCGCGGCGACCGATCCTGGCTTGATCGACCTTCGCGACCGGATGTTGGGGCGGTTCACCGGCGATGGTGCATATCTGGTTGCGGGCGATGCAATGGCGCGCGTCGGTGACGAACGGTCGGCGATATTGGTGATCCTGGCCGGCATCCATAAGATCCCAAATAGTCTGTTGCTATGGGTCGGGCTCGGCAACGCATTGGTGTCGCATGACGGCACGCAGGTGTCGCCACCTGCCTTGTTCGCGTTCCAGCAGGCGGCGCGGATTTCGCCGAAACACCCCGCGCCGCCCTTCTTCCTGGGCCAGGCGTATGTCGAATCTGGTGATTTCGCTCGGGCGCGACGCTATTGGGCACGAGCGCTTGCCCTGGCCCCGCAGGGGGCGTCCTACCGCCCCGATATAGAGATGCGGCTGGCGATCCTCGATAGGTTTCTGCGACTCCAGGACGAAGCGGCGACCCGGGGCAGCACACCTTAGCCAGTTTACCCGTCCGCGCGCGCGTCTGATCGAAAACGCAATCCAACGCCTGCCCAATTACTGTCCCCGACCAGTCGCCGCCTGGAGCTGGTCAATACGCTTCGAAGCATCCGCTTTGGTCAGCGTGTCGTCGAAAGCTTCATGCGCTTCCTCGGACAGCGTCTTGAGATAGCTCGCCTGCGCGCCGGTCATCGGTTCGTCGCCGGTCGTCCAGTCGTCGGGATCCTTCTCGGCATTGCCGGTCGGATGATCCTTGGGGTTATCGATTGGCTGGGTCATGAGGGTTGATCCTTTCGCAGCCATCAACCCCCGTGTTCTTTTTTCGTTCCCGTCAGCCGGCCCACGCTTGGTAAGGAAGATCGAGATCGTCCGCGACCGCCTTGAACGCGATCTTACCCTTGTAGACGTTGAGCCCCGCCGCAAGATGCGGATCCATTATCATCGCCGCCTCGGCGCCGAGATTGGCGAGCTTGAGCGCGAAGGGTAGCGTCGCGTTGTTGAGCGCGAACGCGCTGGTGCGCGCGACCGCGCCGGGCATGTTGGCGACGCAATAATGGATCACCCCGTCGACCTCGAACACCGGATCCTGGTGCGTCGTCGCGTGGCTGGTCTCAAAACAACCGCCCTGGTCGATCGCGATATCGACGACCACCGCGCCACGCTTCATCGTCCTAATCATCTCGCGCGTGACGAGCTTGGGGGCGGCCGCACCGGGGACCAGCACCGCACCGATCACGAGGTGCGCATTCTTCACCGCCGCCGCGATTGCCGCCTTGCTGGCATAGGCGGTCTTGATCTGGCTCGAGAAGAACATGTCGAGTTCGGCGAGCCGATCGTTGCTGATATCGTAGATCGTGACGTCGGCGCGCATACCCACTGCCATCTGCGCGGCGTTGACCCCCGAGACGCCGCCGCCGAGGATCGCGACCTTGGCTGGCGCGACGCCCGGGACACCACCGAGCAGGACACCGCGGCCGCCCTGTTCCTTTTCGAGATAATGCGCGCCGACCTGGACCGACATCCGCCCTGCGACTTCGCTCATCGGCTTGAGCAGCGGCAACCCGCCGCGCGGGCCGGTGACGGTCTCGTACGCGATGCAGGTCGCGCCCGACCTCATCAGACCCTCGGCCTGCGGCTTGTCGGCGGCGAGATGGAGGTAGGTGAAGAGCAGGTGGCGCGATTCGAGCATCGCGATCTCTCTCGGCTGGGGTTCCTTGACCTTCACGATCATGTCGGCGGCGGCGAATACCGATTTGGCGTCGGGCAGGATCGTCGCGCCCACGTCGACATAATCCTGATCGTCGAAATCGATTCCCATCCCCGCCTGCGTCTCGACGACGACCTCGTGGCCGGCGGCGACAAGTTCGGAGACCGACGGCGGGGTCAGCCCGACGCGGTATTCGTGGTTCTTGATTTCCTTGGGAACACCGACTCGCATGATTTCCACTCCGTTATTCGCCGCTATTCTAGGTATTATTTGCTCGGAGGAGTTTGCAAAGACATCCGGTCGGAATAGAAATAACGCAATATGTTCCGATATCTGATGGAGGTTTCGCAATGAAATCGATCGACTCAATAGAGCGGCGCATCTTGAGCATCCTCGCGGTCGATTCCGACCTGACCAGCGCCGAACTCGGTGAGCAGGTTGGCCTGTCGCCGAGCGCGGCGCACCGGCGGGTCGCGCAGCTCCGCGAATCGGGGGCGATTGCCGGCTATCGCGCAATCCTGTCACCCGCCGCGCACGGCAATCCGGCGGTGGTGCTGGTCAACGTCACCCTCCGCGACCAGCGGCAGGAGACGATGCAGGCTTTCGAAGCCGAGATCGTCGATTGCCCCGAAGTGGCGCAATGCTTCCTGATGAGCGGGGAAGCGGACTATCTGCTTCACGTCGAGGTTCGCGATGGCGACACCTATGAACGCATCCACCGCGCCATGCTCTCTCAACTGCCGGGCGTCACCCGGCTGGCGTCGCACTTCGTGATCCGAGAGGTCGTCCGCCGGGGCTGAACGAGCCCGTCCCGACGGCGTTGTAGGGGGTCATGCCCCATGCTAGAGGCGCGCCCATGGGCACAGGGGCGAAGGCTGGCTTTTCGATGCGATCACCAAAGCTTGCCACGCGATTGTCAGCGCTGTGAGCGGCGAAAATACGGGTGCCACGGTGGTCGAGAGCACGGCGGACGATGGGGTCGGCGGCCACGGCCACGACGGGCTGCTCAAGCTGGCAGTCGGCGCGATCGGAATCGTCTTTGGCGATATCGGCACTAGCCCGCTCTACGCGTTTCGCGAGACCTTCGCAGGGCATCACCAACTGACCCTCGACCCGGCGCACATCATGGGTGTGCTGAGCCTGATGTTCTGGTCGATGATGATCGTGGTGACGGTGAAATACGTGCTGATCATCATGCGCGCCGACAACAAGGGCGAGGGCGGCAGCCTGGCGCTGCTCGCGCTCGTTTCGGGCAAGACCACATCGAAGCGATGGACGACGGGGATCATCCTGCTCGGCGTGTTCGCGACCGCGTTATTCTATGGCGACAGCATGATCACCCCCGCGGTGTCGGTGCTGTCCGCAGTGGAGGGGCTCGCGGTCGCGGCGCCTGCGTTCGGGGGACTGGTGATCCCGATCTCGATCGGGATCCTAGTGTTCCTTTTCTCGATCCAGAAGAGCGGGACGGCGCGCGTCGGATTGTTCTTTGGGCCGATCATGCTCGTCTACTTTGCGACGATCGCGGTGCTCGGCGTCATCAGCATCGCGCAAACCCCTGAAGTGCTCTGGGCATTCTCGCCGCACCATGCGGTCAATTTCTTCCTGATCGACCCCGAACGCGCGTTCCTTGCGTTGGGCTCGGTGGTCCTCGCCGTGACGGGAGCGGAGGCGCTGTATGCCGACATGGGGCATTTCGGGCGCAAGCCGATCGGGGTCAGCTGGCTGGTCTTCGTCCTGCCTGCGCTGATGATGAATTATATGGGGCAGGGCGCGCTGTTGTTCCGAGAGGGCACCGTCGCACTGGTCAGCCCGTTCTACAATCTCGCTCCTGCCAGTCTGCAGTTACCGCTGGTCTTGCTCGCGACGTTGGCCGCGATCATCGCGAGCCAGGCGGTGATCTCCGGCGCGTTTTCGGTGACGCAGCAGGCGATCCAGCTGGGCTTCATGCCCCGCCTTCGGATCGAACACACCAGCGCGTCCACCGCGGGTCAGATCTACATTCCGCTCGTCAACTGGATGTTGATGATCATGGTCATCCTGCTGGTGCTGTTCTTCCGCACCTCGTCGAACCTGACGAGCGCGTACGGAATCGCGGTGACGGGGGCGATGACGATCGATACCTGCCTGCTCGGCGTGGCGCTCGTGCGGCTGTGGCATTGGCCCAAATATGCCGCGTTCCCGCTGCTCGCGGTGTTCTTCCTGGTCGACGGTGCCTACCTGACCGCCAACCTGACCAAGGTGCCCGACGGCGGCTGGTTCCCGCTGCTGGTCGGGTTCATCATCTTCACGATGCTGACGACGTGGTCGAAGGGCAGGAAGCTGATGATCGAGCGGCTGCGCGAGGCCGCGATGCCGATGAAGGTATTTATTTCCTCCGCCGCCAATTCAGCGAGCCGGGTGCCGGGCACCGCGGTCTTTATGACATCAAGCGCGGAGGGTGTGCCGCATGCGCTGCTCCACAACCTCAAGCATAACAAGGTGCTCCACGAACGCGTCATCCTGTTGACGGTCAAGATCGCGGATCAGCCCTATTGGCCAGAGGGCGAGCGCGCGGACCAGAAGGAGATGGGAGAGGGCTTCTTCCGCCTCGTCCTGCGCTACGGGTTCATGGAGGAGGTCGATGTGCCCGCAGCGCTCAAGCGCATCCACGAATGCGGTGCCGACTTCAAAATGATGGATACCAGCTTCTTTCTGTCGCGGCAGACGCTGCTCGCGTCGGATCGGCCGGGGATGATGATCTGGCGCGAGAAGCTGTTCGCGTGGATGCTGCGCAACGCCGAAAGCGCGATGGAATTCTTCCGTCTCCCCACCAACCGCGTGGTCGAGTTGGGTAGCCAGGTCGAGATTTGACCGCGACGGGTCCCGCCCCCATCATCGTCACCGCATTGTTCGGGCGGCGCGATCACGGGTGGTTCGACGCGATGCGGCGCGAGTATTTCCCGCCGGAACGCAACCAGCTCGACGCGCATCTGACGCTGTTTCACCATCTGCCGCCATCGGCCGAACATGAGCTCAAGCATCGGCTGACCCAAGATACGCGCGGCGTCCGCGCGCCCGCCGCGCGCGTATCGGGGTTGATGTCGCTCGGGCGTGGGGTCGCATTTCGGATCGATTCGCCCGAACTCGTCGCGATCCGCCGACACCTATGCGAGGCATTTGCTGGGCTCCTTACCCCGCAGGACGCGGGCGGGTGGCGGGCGCACGTCACCGTCCAGAACAAGGTCGCGCCGGGTGTCGCCAAGGTGTTGTTGGCGAAGCTGACCCGCGATTTCCTGGCGCGCGAGGTCGAGATCGCTGGGCTGGCAACGTGGTGGTACCGTGGCGGACCGTGGGAGCCGCTGTCGCGTCACATGTTCGCTTGACCCCCCGTGGGGTGAAACCTATAGCCCGCGCCTCGCGAACGGTAGCGCACCTCGGCAAACCGGGCGTGGCGGAGTAGCTCAGCTGGTTAGAGCACGGGAATCATAATCCTGGGGTCGGGGGTTCAAGTCCCTCCTCCGCTACCACTCGCGAACCTGTCACTTTCATCATTTGGCAAACAATAGCGCGTAAAAGTGGTCGCGCGAGGGTGGATGGATCCCATGATGTATCATTTCGGCAGGGAACGGCGAAAGGGAGGGGACCGACGCGTCGCACGTAACCCTGCCTTTCCTACCGTCGAACGTCGGCTGATTCGGCGGCGAGAGCGGCGCACCGAGCACGAGGGGCCGTTTGCCTGGATCGTCATCGTATTGATCGCGCTGATCATCGTCGATACCCTGTTCTGGCACGGATTCTATCGACATGCGCTCGTTCGCGGAATCAATGTTCAGGCGGATGCTGTGCGATCCTGGTCGGAAGGTCTGTGGGACTGGAAATCGTCGCGCTAACGCCTGGCACGTGCCCGGTTCAAATCGGTGGCCAGACCTCCTAGATCGGATGGGCGAATCGCAGGACATCCGATCATGACTATTCACAGCACCCGCATGCTCATTCTCGGCTCGGGTCCCGCCGGGCTTTCCGCCGCCATCTATGGCGCGCGTGCGGGGATGAACCCGATCGTTGTCCAAGGCATTCAGCCCGGCGGCCAATTGACCACGACCACTGATGTCGAGAACTATCCCGGCTTCAAGGACGTGATTCAGGGCCCTTGGTTGATGGAGCAGATGCAGGCCCAGGCCGAGCATGTCGGCACGACGATGATGTGGGATACTATCGTCGGCGTAGACCTTACCCGTCGCCCCTTCCGTCTGACCGGCGACAGCGGCGACGTTTATGAGGGCGACACGCTGGTCATCGCCACCGGCGCGCAGGCGAAGTGGCTTGGGATCGACAGCGAAGAGCCGATGAAGGGCAAGGGCGTTTCGGCCTGCGCGACCTGCGACGGGTTCTTCTATCGCGGCAAGAAAGTGGCGGTGATCGGCGGCGGCAACACTGCGGTCGAGGAAGCACTCTATCTCACCAACCACAGCGACGATGTAACGCTGATCCACCGGCGCGATTCGTTCCGCGCAGAGAAGATCCTCCAGGATCGGCTGTTCGCGCATCCCAATATCACGGTGATCTGGAACTCAGAAGTGCGCGAATTCGTCGACGGCGGCGGCAATGCGGGGCTCGTCGCGCTCGATCTGCGCGACACGGTGACCGGCGAACATCGCCGACTGGCGGTCGATGGCGGGTTTGTCGCAATCGGCCATCATCCTGCGACCGAACTGTTCCGCGGGCATCTCGATCTCGATCAGGACGGATACGTGACGGTGGAGATCGGCTCGACCCGGACCAGCGTAGAGGGTGTGTTTGCGTGCGGTGACGTCCAAGACAAGATCTACCGCCAGGCGGTGACCGCGGCGGGGACGGGGTGCATGGCGGCGCTGGATGCCGAACGGTTTATCGCGGTTGCCGAGTTTGCCGATATGGCCGAGGCGGCGGAATAAGGTGCTGGTCGGAGAAACGGAGTTAGCGCAACGCCTTCAGGACCGCCGCCCTCAGCGCTTCCTTGTCCGAACGCTTGGCGAAGCTGTGGGAATCGGTGTCGATAGTAATCGCCTCGCGGCGTGAGACATCGCGGTAGGCGATCGCGGTCGCGTCGCCGCTGGCGAGGATGACGCTGGCGTCTTCGCCCCACGCGGCGATCGCTGCGATGACGCTCTCGGCGAGATCGCCCGGGTCCCGGGACGGTATGGCGGCCAGCTTGAAGATGCCTCGGTATAGCTTGCCCAAATCGACCCCGCCGCCCAGTAATTGCAGCCAAGCGGCGGGGCTTCGCAACCGTTCCGCATAGCGCGCGCGGATTGCGGCGGCGGGGGGGAAGCCGTCATCGTTCTCGATCACCCAGGGGTTGGCAAGCAACACCCGGTCGAGCCCGACACCGCGTCCGAATAGCGCCAGCGTCGTTGCTGCGTCGCAATTGCCGAAGCCGACGATCCGACCGACGTGCGTCGCGTGGGTACGAAACGCTGTCACAGCGGCTGTCAGATCGTCCTGCGCGTACCGAAAACCACGGTTCTCACCGGTCGAATCGCCGACGCCCCGGCGGTCGTAGCGGAACACGGGGAACCCGGCTTTGGCGACATCGGCGGCGAGGAGCGCCATGCCGCGATGCGCTCCGGCTCGAACCTCATTGCCGCCCGATACGATCAGCAGGCCGGTCGTCGCCGCTGCCTCGTCGAGCGAACCGATCAGCGTTTCGCTCGCGCATTGGAACGCGATCAGCCGTCGCATGTCGCGATCCACTGCGCGATATCGAGCGCCAGCGTGCCGGCGAGCGCCGGGTCATTGCCTGGCTCGACGCGGCGCCACAGCGGCGATCCAGCCAGCTTCAGGTCGGCCTCTCGAGGGTCGCTGTCGAAGCGCAACGTCCGGGCGTCACTTGGAAGTGCCGCAGCCAGTTCGGCACGGAAGGTCGGCGACAGCCGATTGCCTGATACATCGCCGTCATCCGATGTCTGGCGGTCCAGTTCGCGCGCGAGTTCCGGGCCGGATTGGGGCGAAAGATGCCAGCGTCCACGCACGACTGCCGAATCGTCGAGCAGCGCTCCGCTCCGAATTCCGATTGCGAACAGCGGCTCGTAAGTGGCCATTAATGAAGCGTAAGCCGCGTGAATCACTGCGAGTGAGGCGACGCTGGTTGGGATGATACTCTCGCCGGTGCCGGGCCAGTCGGGCAACAGCCCGCCGATCCCATGCATGGCCAGCGCGCGGAGTATCGTCACGCCGAACGCGCGCGTGCGATTGTATTCCTCGAACAGCGGCAGCGCCAGCACGACACGCGGGGTGCCGGTGCCGAACCGGAGCACTGCCTCGCGCCCAACCGTGCCATCCGGGCCGGTCCAGTCGTAATGATCGATTCGCATGCCGCCGGTCATGGCGGCTGCTGTTACACCAGCGCCTTGCGCGCGGCGAATTCGACGAGTGCACCAAAAGTTTCGAGCATGTCGCCGTCGACCTCGTCGTCCTCGATAACGATCGCCAGTCGGTCTTCGAGTTCGGTGAGCACGCTCGCGACCGCCATCGAATCGAGTTCAGGCAATGCGCCGAACAGCGGGGTCGTCGCGGAGAACGTCGCGGCGTGCGCCGCCGACACGCCGAGAATGTCGACGAGGGTCGCGCGGACGGTCTGTTCGACCTTGGGTTTTCCTTCGGGGATCAAAATGGCCGGCCCTGATCGGTTGTGGATCTGTCGCGCCCCTAGAGTGCGGGGGTGAATTCGGCAACATCCGCGCTATGGATGGCGTGATGGTGCCGCTCGACCCTGTTCCGAAACCGATCGACCACGTCGCGCGCGGCGATGGCGATGCGATTGCGTTGATCGATCGGGCGGGGACGTGGACGTTCGCGGAACTCGAGGCGGCGGTTGGCGCGGTCGCGGCGTGGCTCGCGGCACAGCGATTGCACTCGGGCGACCGGGTGGCATCATGGCTGCCGAAGACGCGACTTGCGTGCGTGCTACCGCTCGCGGTGCCGAGGGCGGGACTGGTGCATGTCCCGATCAATCCCGCGCTGCGCCGCGCCCAAGTGACGCATATTCTCGCCGACAGCGGCGCGTCGTTGCTCGTGACGCAACCCACGCGTAGAGCGACGCTGGCGACGGGGGATGTGCCGGACGGGTGTCGTCTCGCGGACGAACCCGCGCTGCCGCTGAGTGGCGACGGCTTGTCGACATCCGACGCCGATACAGACACGCTCGCGGCGATCCTCTATACGTCTGGATCGACCGGGCGGCCCAAGGGCGTGATGCTCAGTCATGCCAATCTATGGCTCGGCGCGATTGCGGTGGCGCATTATCTCAAACTCGACGCCCAAGACCGCGTCCTCGGTGTCCTCCCGCTGTCGTTCGATTATGGGCAGAACCAGCTCTTGTCGACCTGGGTGGCGGGCGCATCCGTCGCGCCGATCGACTATCTAACGGCGCGCGACGTCGTAAAGGCGGTCGAGCGCGTGGGTGCGACCACGCTGGCGGGGGTGCCGCCACTGTGGGTACAGCTACTCGAGGTCGAATGGCCCGACGAGATCGCGGCGCGATTGCGGCGGCTGACCAATTCCGGTGGTGCCCTGACTCCGCGACTTGTCCAGGGTTTGCGCGAGCGGTTCGGGAATGCTGATGTGTACGCGATGTACGGTCTCACCGAAGCGTTTCGCTCGACCTTTCTCCCTCCCGAACTGATCGAATCCCACCCTGATTCCATCGGGCGGGCGATTCCCTTTGCCGAGGTGATGGCGGTGAAGGTCGACGGCAACCGCGCGGTCGGCGAGCCGGGCGAACTCGTCCATGCCGGACCGCTGGTGGCGCAGGGCTATTGGCAAGATCCCGAGCGTACTGCCGCCCGTTTCAGGCCCGCGCCGTATTTTGCCGAGGATCGGGGGATGGCGGTGTGGTCGGGCGACACCGTGATCGAAGGCGAGGACGGGCTGTTCCGCTTCGTCGGGCGCGACGATGAGATGATCAAGTCGGCGGGCAACCGGATCAGCCCACTAGAAATCGAGGCGGCTGTACTCGCGGGTGGCGAGGCGCGCGAGGCAGTAGCGGTTGGAGTAGCCGACGAGCGGCTGGGGCACGGGATCGTGGTCGTGCTCGCGGGCGATCCAACAGCGGAGGGAGTGTTGCGGGCGCGGTTGCGGACCGAGCTGCCGAGTTTCATGCAGCCGGGACGATACGAATGGCGGGCCGAACTTCCGCGCAACGCCAACGGGAAGTTGGATAGAGCGTCGATTCGCGCGCAGGTGACGCGATGAAGGGGGATGGGATGGTATCCGAGTGGGGAGAACGTCGATGAAGCCGATGGGTCCGCTGCCGCCTGATTTCGCGAGGCAAACGGGTGATCTTGTTGTGGGTGGGCGCACCGCTCGCGAATGGGCTGCCGCAGTGGGCGATACGCCGTTATTCGTCTACGACAGCGCGATCATCGCAGCGCGGGTTGCGCGGTTCCGCGCGGCGTTTCCCAATGTCGATCTTCACTATGCGATCAAGGCGAATCCGCTCCCTGCGCTGATTGCGCGGATCGCGCCATTGGTGGACGGGCTCGACGTCGCGTCGGCGGGAGAACTCGCCAAGGCGCTCGTCGTCAAACCTGCCGGCGCGATCAGCTTCGCGGGACCGGGCAAGCGCGACGACGAACTGGTGGCAGCAATTGACGCAGGAGCCACGCTCAACGTCGAATCGGACGGTGAAACCGCGCGCGCATTGGCGATCGGCGCGCGACTCGGCATCTCGCCGCAGCTAGCGGTGCGCGTTAATCCGGATGTCGAACTGCGCGGCAGCGGAATGCGGATGGGGGGGCGCCCGTCGCCGTTCGGCATCGACGCGGATCGCGCCGCGGGGTTGATCCGCGCGATCATCGCGAGCGGGGCCACGTGGCGAGGCTTGCACATTTATGCGGGGAGCCAAGCGCTCGATCCCCAGGCGATCCTCGACACACAACGGATGACGTTGGAACTTGCTGAGCGGCTGGCGGATGCGGCGGGCGCGTCGCCACCCCTCGTCAATCTCGGGGGCGGATTTGGCGTACCCTATTTCGCCGGTGATGCATCGCTCGACGTCGAGCGGATCGGCGCGGAGCTGGGCGCGATGCTCGAAGCGCGCGGCGCAATGCTGGGGGAGACGCGGTTCGCGATCGAGCTGGGGCGCTGGCTGGTCGCGGAGGCGGGGGTGTACCTGACCCGGATCGTCGACCGCAAGCAGAGTGGGGGAGAGACGTTCATCGTCACCGATGGCGGGCTCAACCATCAGCTCGCCGCGACGGGCAATCTCGGCACGGTCGTGCGCCGCAATTATCCGCTCGCGCTGGCGCATGCGATGAATGCCGAGCCCACCGAAACCGTGTCGGTCGTCGGCCCACTGTGCACCCCGCTCGACCGGCTGGGCGACCGGATCGCGCTGCCGCATGCCGAGCCGGGCGACCTGATCGCGGTGTTTTTGGCGGGAGCCTATGGTGCCTCGGCGAGCCCCGCGGGCTTCCTAGGCCATCCTCCTGCTAACGAGATCGTGGCCTAGCCGCCACCGGCGTTCCTAACGCTATCTTCACCTCTTCCGAGCATAGCCGATCGTGGAGCCCAAGGTGTGCGCAGCGTACCCTGGCCGACAGGAGATCGATATGCGTTCCGGGACTTTCGTCCGTACTATCCTTGCTGCGGGATCCGCGGCAGCAGCGTTGACCGGGTGCACCAGCGGCCCGTCCGCACAGTTACCGCCCGCCGCCTATGTTCCCGCGCGTGAGCAGGCGGGCGAAGAGTATGTGATCGGCCCACTTGATCAACTCAACGTCTTCGTGTGGCGCAACCCCGAACTGTCGGCAAAGGTGCAGGTGCGCCCCGATGGCCGGATCACGACCCCGCTCGTCAACGACATGCCCGCGGTCGGCAAGACCCCCGCGATGCTGTCGGCCGACATGAAGCGCGCGCTCAGCGAATATGTGAAGGACCCGATCGTCTCGGTCATCGTCGAGAGCTTTTCCGGTACTGGCAGCCAGCAGATCAGGGTGGTCGGTGCAACCGAAAAGCCCGCCTCCATCCCGTATCGGGCCAACATGACGCTGCTCGACGCGATGATCGCAGTGGGGGGACTCAGTCAGTATGCGGCTGGCAACAAGGCCAAGCTCGTTCGATACGACCGTGATACCGGCAAGAGCCGCGAATATGCACTGCAGATCTCGAACCTGCTGAAAAAGGGCGATTCGTCGGCGAATGTCCGGCTCGCGCCCGGCGACGTGATCATCATCCCCGAATCAATGTTCTGAGGGTAATCTCGTGAACGGCATCTACGACGAGGCGCGGCTGGCGCTCCACGCAATCTGGACCCGTCGCTGGCTGGCGCTGGGGGTGGCTTGGGGCGTGTGCGTGCTCGGCTGGCTGGTCGTGTCACAGCTACCCAGTCGGTACGAATCGCACGCCCGCGTGTTCGTCCAGATGAACTCGATCCTGCCGGCGTCGATGGATGCGCCCCCGCAGGCGCAGCAAAAGGACGTCGACACGATCCGTCAAACGCTGGTGTCGGCGGTAAATCTAGAAAAAGTGGTTCGCGGAACCGATCTCGCCGACACCGTATCGAGCGACCGCGACATCGCCGATCGTGTCGCCAGCCTCGCGCTGAGTATCAAGGTGACCGCGCAGCAGGATAATCTGTTCGAGATCACGACGACCGCGTCGACCCCGAAGCTCGCCAAGGACATCACGCAGAAGCTGATAGACATCTTCGTCGAGCGTAACCTCGCGGGTGACCGCAGCCAAACGACGCGAAGCCTCGATTTCCTCAACAAGCAGCTCGACACGCTCCAGCAACAGCTCGCGGATGCAGAAACAAAGCGCGCCGACTTCCAGAACCGGTATTTAGGTTCGCTGCCTGGCACCGGCTCGGTGAGCGATCGGGTCAGCGCCGCGCGGACGCAAATGTCGCAGGTCGACGGCGATCTCGCTGCCGCCCAGTCGGGGCTTGCCGCGGTGCAGGGTCAGATGGCGGGAACGCCGCCGACGGTCCCCGGGTTCGGCGGGAGCGCCGCCGCTGCGGGGCCGGCCAGGGCTCGTCTCGCCGCGATCCAGGGTCAGATCGCTGACGCCCGTACTCGCGGCTACACGGAAAACCATCCCGACGTCATCGCGCTCAAGAGCCAGCTGTCGGCGGCTCAGGCGGCGGCGCGGAACGAGCCAATGGTCGGCGGCGCGGGTGCCGGTGCGACCCCTAACCCTTCGTATCTGTCGCTCCAGTCGATGGCCACCGACCGCCAAGCGGCAGTCGCGAGCCTCCGAGTCCGTAAGGCGCAACTGCAGGGCGATCTCGACCAACTCACCGCCAAGCTGGCCCAAGATCCCGGCGTCGCAGCCGAGCAGGGCCAGATCGATCGCGACTATCAGGTGCTTAAGGATCAGTACGACCAGGTGCTGACTCAGCGCCAGCAGATCGCGATGCGCGGCCAGGCGCAAACCCAGACCGATAGCGTGAAGTTCAGCGTGATCGATCCGCCGACCGCGCCGCGCGCTCCAGTCGCGCCCAACCGCATGCTACTGCTGACCGGCGTGTTGATCGTTGGACTGGGCGCGGGCGTTGGAGCCGCGTTCGGTCTCAGCCAGCTTCGTGCGACGTTCGCGATCGGGACCAAGCTCGAACAGGCAACCGGGATGCCGGTGATCGGGTCGATCGGTGAGGTGGTCACCCGCCTCCAGGCCGATCACCGGGCCAAGCAGCTCAAATTATTTCTAGGCGGCACCGCCGCGCTGGCCGGCGCCTACGGGTTGTTGCTGGGGGTCGAAGTGCTCCAGCGCGGCTTGGCGGCATAGCGCGGACGGGAGGACCACATGATGATGAAGCCCCATTCACCGCTTCGCGGAAATTCGCGCCGCGAGCCTTCGCTGCTCGAACGCGCCGCCAAGGTCTATGATTTCGGCGCGCACGCGCGTGCGCGACGCGAACTGACTGATCACGAGCAGCGCGAGCCGATGTCGTTCGACGCCCTCGCTACGTCGGCGGTCGCGCCAGAAGTTGCGCCGGTCGAGGATCCAACGTTTCTGGCGATTCCACAGGGGCTGCGCGCCGCGGTAGGGCATGAATTGCCGGAAAGTTTCTACGACACGCCAGAGATCAGCGACATCGCATCGATCGACCGCGGGATGCTCGCGCAATCGGGGATGATCGTCCCCGGCGCGCCGGTCGGCCCGCTGGCGGAGGAGTTCCGCCTAGTGAAGCGCCAACTGCTCATCACCGGCGCGCGGATCGCTGACGGGGGCGATGCCGACAAGGCGCGCACCGTGCTGGTTTGTTCAGCGAAGCCCGGCGAGGGCAAGACCTTCTGCGCGGTCAATCTGGCGCTGTCGCTGGCCGCGGAGCGCGATACCGACGTGCTGCTGGTCGATGCCGATTTCGCGAAGCCAGACGTCTTGTCACAGCTCGGGCTCGCCGAGAGCCCCGGCTTGCTCGATGCGCTGGCGGATCCGGGCATCGACATCGAATCGCTGGTCTTAAGAACCGACGTCGGCGGGCTGTCGATCCTGCCCGCAGGAACGAAGATGGCGACCGATACCGAGCTGCTCGCCAGCGCGAGAACCCGCGCAGTGCTCGCGCGGCTCTTGTCAGCGAACCAACGCCGCATCATCATTTTCGATTCGCCGCCCGCGCTCGCCGCGTCGCCCGCGTCGGTGCTGGCGATGCTGGTGGGACAGGTGATGCTCGTCGTCCGCGCCGACCGGACCCCTGAAACCGACCTAAAGCAGGCGGTTGGGCTCCTCGACGCCTGTGACCACATCTCGCTCGCGCTCAACGCAGTTGCATTCGTGCCGGGCGGTCAACGCTTTGGCACCTATTATGGTCAGGAGATTTCCCAGTGACCCGTCCTACGATCCACGCGCTCGCGCTCGCCAGTGCAGCGGGTGTCGCGATGATCGCGATCCCTGCGGCGGCGCAGAAGCGCCGCGTCGTGGTGGTGCCCTATATCGAAGTGGGACAAAGCATCTTCGCCGACCTGGATCGTGGCGATGTGCTGACATACTCGACAGTCGCAGTCGGGGCGGACGTATCCGCAAACACCAACCGCGTATCGGCGCAGGTATCCTATCGCTACGAGCGGCAGATCTCGTGGAAGGACAATGGCGGCGGGCAGGGCATCCATACGGGCGTCGCGCAGATCGCGTACAAGGCGACTCCTTCGCTCACGCTCGCAGCTGGTGGCCTCGCGACGCGCAGCCGCTCCGATATCCGCGGCGCCGCGCCGGGCAACGTGCTGGGCAACGTCGACAACGTCAGCCAAGTGTATGCGGTCTATGGCGGCCCGACGGTGGCGACACAGGCCGGGCCGGTCGCGATCGGCGCGAGCTATCAGATCGGCTACACCAAGGTCGAGACGCCCAATGGCGGCACCGGGGTTGCGCCAGGCCAGCCGCGGCTCGACTATTACGATGATTCGCTCAGCCAGTCGGCGGCGGTGAGCGCGGCAGTCGCGCCCGGCGCGGTTGCGCCGGTCGGCTTGACCGCGAGCGCGGGCTACGACCGCGACGACGCGGGGCAGCTCAAACAGCGCTACGAAGGCTATCGCGCGCGCGGCGACGTGTTGTTGCCGGTATCACCCCATGTCGCGGTAACGGCGGGGGTCGGTTACGAACGGATCGAGACCAGCGAGAAATCACCCGTTCTGACCGCTGCGGGCAACCCCGCGCTGGACGCCAATGGCCGCTTCATCACCAACGATGCGGGCCCGCGCCAGGTCACCTATCGCACCGACGGCGTTTACTACGACGCGGGCGTCGTCTGGCGGCCCAATTCGCGCGTCAACGCGGAGGCGCATGTCGGTGAGCGCTATGGATCGGTTAGCTATACCGGATCGCTGAGCTATCAGGCATCCAAGACCGTCGGCGTCGCGGCGCGAGTCTATGATCAGGTGACGACCTTTGGTCAGCAACTCCGCACCGGGATCAGCAATTTGCCGACCAGCTTCGTCGCGGCGCGCGACAGCTTCACCCAGCAATATAATGGTTGCGTGTTCGGGACGAGCGGTTCCGCCCCGGGGGGGTGTCTCAACGACGTGTTCCAATCGATCTCGACCGCGAGCTACCGGGCACGGGGTGTCGACGCGGTCCTGACCGCGGCGCGCGGACGCAACACGTTCGGCGCTGGCGCGGGCTATGCCAATCGGCGTCTCTACGGCGACAACAACACCCCCGGCGTGACGCTCTACGCGATCGAGGACCAAAGCTATTACGGCCAGCTATTCGCTAGCCGCACGCTCTCGCCGATGTCTCAGGTCGACGGCAACCTGGTCGTCGATTACTATGATCCGGGCATTCAAGGATCGGGCGGGGTGTGGTCCTATGGTGCCAACGCCAATTACGGCCATGCGTTCGGCCGATTGTCGACCAACGCCGGGGTCGGCGTTTATTCGTTCAAGGCAGCCGATGTCGATGCCGTCTGGTCCGCACAGGCTCAGCTTGCCGCGCGCTATTCATTCTGAGGTGGTGACGATGTACGAAGATCATTTCGGATTGACCGGGCGGCCGTTCCAGCTGACCCCCGATCCTAAATTTTGGTTCGAGACCGCGACGCATCGCAAGGCGATGGCTTATCTTGGCTATGGTCTGGCGCAGGGCGAGGGCTTCATCGTCATCACCGGCGATATCGGCGCGGGCAAGACCACGTTGATGGGCCATTTGACCGATACGCTCGATCCCGCGGCGCTCAACGTCGTCATGCTCGTCTCGACCGCGATCGAGGCCGAGGACCTGCTTCGAATCGTTGCAACCGCGCTTGGGGTCGACCCGGATAGCCTGACCAAGGCGCAGCTGCTCACCGTGATCGAGCGTGGACTTCATGCGGTGGCGCGGACCGGACGACGGACGTTGTTGGTCGTCGACGAGGCACAGGCGCTTCCAGTCTCCGCGCTCGAAGAACTCCGCATGCTGTCGAATTTCCAGGCAGGGGGGCATGCGCTGCTCCAGATCGTGCTGCTTGGCCAACCTGAATTCCGCGACCGGCTACACGGGTCGGATCGGCTCGAGCAATTGCGCCAGCGCGTGATCGCGATCCATCATCTCGATCCCATGGAGCCCGACGAGGTTGCTGATTACATCGCACACCGGCTGTCGCTGGTCGGCTGGCAGGGTCGTCCCGATTTTGCCGACGATGCGTTCGCGGCGCTGTTTCAGGGTTCCGATGGCGTCCCGCGGCGACTGAACCAGCTCGCCAGCAGGGTAATGCTCCATGCCGCGGTCGAAAATCTTGCCCTGATCGACGGTCGAGTTGTCCGCAGCGTGCTGCGCGATCTCCATGCCGATCTACCGCGGCTGTCGATCGACAGGAAGCCGTCGGACGCGGAGGAAGTCGCGCCTGAACCAGGCGACAAAACGGAAATCGGAGAAGTGCCGGCCGAGGACACCCTCAACTTCGTGCCGCGGACCACGCGGTGGCTGGTGATCGAACCGGACAACGACGCACCCCTGAAAGCCGATGCCGTAGAACCTGCGCCCGACGTAGCGCCTATTCCTGCTATCGACCCTGCGCCTGCTATCGACCCTTCGTCCGCGATCGAGTCGCAGGCTGAGGATTGGTTCGCTGCGCTGGATGCTGCCG
Source organism: Pseudomonadota bacterium (assembly GCA_030854075.1). Lineage (GTDB taxonomy): Bacteria > Pseudomonadota > Alphaproteobacteria > Sphingomonadales > Sphingomonadaceae > Sphingomonas. The sequence goes on along the minus strand of JALYTW010000075.1, from coordinate 41,641 downwards.
CCGCGGAGCTGGAGGATAGCGCTGACGAGATGCCCGAGTTTAATACGAACGACGGAGACGCGTTCGACGCACCGGTCGCGACCGAGGAGGCCGGATCAGGACCGATTGTCGATTCCGAGCCCGTCGAAATAGACGCGATTGCTCCCGGGATCGATCCTAGTCGGCTTGCCGCGCTGGAGGCACGGATCGAGCAGCAGGATGCCGCGCTGCGACGTGTCTTGATGCTATTGGTGGATTGGGTTGAGGGCGAAGGCAAGAGCCCTCCACCGGGGCTTTCCGCGGTTCGTAAGGAGATCGATTATATCCCGATTAAGGGCGCCGCGGCGTGGGATGATGCCGCCTGACGCGGCACCTCCCGCGGCGGTGATCAACGGTCTGTCGGTCGACGTCGAGGAATATTTTCAGGTCGGCGCATTCGAGACGACGATCCGCAAGGTGGATTGGGACGGCTATGCGTCGCGCGTGGTCGGCAACACCCAGGCGGTGCTCGACCTGTTCGCCGAAACGGGGGTCAAGGCGACCTTTTTCACGCTGGGCTGGGTTGCGTCGCGGCATCCGCGGCTGATTCGCGCGATCGTCGATGCGGGGCATGAGATCGCGAGTCACGGCTGGGATCATCAGCGCGTCTTCACGATGGATGCTGCGACGTTTCGCGCCGATTTGGCACGGACCCGCGCGACCCTGCAGGATGCGAGCGGGCAGATAGTGACGGGTTATCGCGCGCCCAGCTTCTCGATCGACCAGCGCACGCCCTGGGCACACGCCGAACTCGCCGAGGCGGGCTATGCCTATTCGTCGAGCGTCGCGCCGGTGCGTCACGATCACTATGGCTGGCGAGCCGCCCCGCGTTATGCGTTCCGCCCGCTTGTCGACAGCGCGCTGATCGAACTACCGGTGAGCGTTGCCGAAGTCGCAGGACGCCGGATGGCGACGGGCGGCGGTTTCTTCCGGCTGCTCCCCGGCGCGTTGACCGATCTCGCGGTGCGGCAGGTCAATCGGGACCGGCATGCCGCCGTCTTCTATTTCCACCCATGGGAGGTCGACCCCGGTCAGCCCCGCGTCGTCGGTGCGCCGTTCAAGTCCCGGCTGCGTCACTATGCGCGGCTTGGCGCGATGGCGGGGAAACTGCGCGGACTGATTGCGCGGCACGATTGGGACCGCGTCGATGCGGTCGTTGCTGCCGAAGCTGGTCGGATGACGTGACGACGCCGCTTGTCTCGACCCTAGTCGGCGTACGCCAAGCCGATCTGGACGATTCGCGTGACGCAGCGCGGATCGATGTCTTTGTCGCGGCGCAGGGTGAGAGCACGCCGTTCCATCTCGCAGGCTGGAGCCGCGCGGTGGCACGCGGGTGCGGCCAGCAGGCGCGGTATCTCGTCGCGGAGCGCGCAGACGGTAATATCGTCGGTGTGCTGCCGCTGACCGAAATGCGCTCTCCGCTGTTCGGCAAGGCGCTGGTTTCGGCGGGATTCGCGGTCGATGGTGGCATTCTGGGCGACGCAGTCGAGCCGCTGGCCTCGAGCGCCTGGGCGCTTGCACAGTTGACCGGCTGCCCCAGCGTCGAGTTGCGCGGAGGAGATGCACCCGAGGGCTGGGAAACCGACGAAGTTACCTATCTCGGCTTTGTGCGTGATCTTGCGCGAGACGACGCCGCAGAACTTCTCGCGATCCCGCGCAAGCAGCGCGCCGAAGTTCGGCGATCGCTCGGGTTCGATCTCGAGGTCGAGGCGGGCAAGAGCGCTGCGATGCTGGTCGAGCATTATCGCGTCTACGCCGAATCGGTTCGGAACCTCGGAACGCCGGTATTTCCCGCCGCGCTGTTCCGCGCGGTGATCGACGAACTCGATGCCGACGTGCTGACCGTCCGGCATCAAGGCCGCGCAATTGCAAGCGTTCTAAACCTCTATCATGGCGGTACCGTCTATCCGTTTTGGGGTGGTGGCACCGCCGCGGCACGCGCGTTGCGCGCCAACGACCGGATGTATTACGCGCTGATGCTGCACGCCCGTGCCCGAGGCTGTCGTAGATTTGATTTCGGCCGGTCGAAGTCCGGTACGGGGGCAGCGGGGTTCAAGAAGAACTGGGGGTTCGAGGCCATGCCCCGCCGCTACGCTACGCGTAGCGAAGGTGCGACGCGCGCGGTCAATCCGCTCAATCCCAAATATGCGCTGATGGTGCGGACATGGCGCAAGCTGCCGCTGCCGATTGCCAACGCGCTGGGGCCGTGGATTGCCCGGGGCCTAGGTTGATGGACATTCTGTTCCTCGCGCATCGCGCGCCATTCCCTCCGGATCGCGGCGACAAGATCCGGAGCTACAATGTCCTCCGTTATCTCGCGGCACGGGCGCGGGTGCACCTGATCGGCTTTGCCGAGGACCCGGCGGATCGGCAAATTCCTGACGACCTGCGTGCCCAATTGGCCAGCGCAGCAATCGTGCCGCGGACCAAGTCGCGCGGTCTCGCCGCGGTTGAGGCCGTCCTGTCGGGAAAGCCAGTATCGCTCACCGCGTTTGCCGATCCCGCAATGGCCCGCGCAGTGCAGCGGGTGCTCGACAATGAACCGATCGCGGCGATTTATTGTTTCTCCGGGCAAATGGCGCAGTATTTGCCGACCGGTGGCCCGCGCGTCATCATGGATTTTGTCGATGTCGATTCGGCAAAATTCGGTGGTTTCGCAAATCGCGGTCCGTTGGCGTTGCGATGGCTGATGCGGCGCGAGGCCCGCCTGCTCGGTGCGTTCGAGCGCGACGTCGCTATGCGCGTGGATACGAGCCTGTTCGTCAGTGACGCCGAGGCGGCCCTGTTTCGCGACGGCGGGGCCAACGGCGAAATTCGGACGGTTGAGAATGGGATCGATGCGCATGTGTTCGAGCCTGCAAGCGCCACGCCGGTCGATGAGGCGGGTCCGCTGATCGTCTTTACCGGGCAGATGGATTATCGCCCCAATATCGACGCGGTAACGTGGTTCGCACGCGAGGTGGTGCCGCGCATCCGCTGCCGACACCGCGACGCCCGCTTCGCGATCGTCGGGCGAGCCCCCACGGCTGCGGTCAAGGCGCTGGCCGGGCCTGGCGTGATCGTCACCGGCGCGGTGGACGACGTACGCGGATGGCTGGCGGCGGCGAGCGTGTGCGTCGCGCCGCTGCACATCGCGCGCGGAATACAAAACAAGATTCTCGAGGCGATGGCGATGGCGCGGCCCGTGGTTGCTTCGAGTGCCGCGGCGGAAGGAATTGATCATGGCGGAACGATTTGCGTCGCGGATGGGGCAGAGGATGTTGCGGCTACGGTGTCGCGCCTGATCGACGATGCCGAACAAGCTGCGGGACTGGGGGAGACAGCCAGAGCGCGCGTGCTGGCGAGGTACGACTGGGAAGCGCGTCTCGCGCCGCTCGCTGGGTTGCTGGGAATCATGAAATGACGTCGGTGGCAAGCGTGCCGGAGCGGCATGCTGAGGGCAAGCGCAGCGATCTACTGTGGTTGCATCACGGCATTGCGCTTGCGATTGCCGTGGGGGCAGTCCTGCTTATCTTCCACGCCGACATCGTCCGCATGGTCGGCGTTTGGTGGACCGCGTCGACCTATGGTCATTGTTTCCTGATAGCGCCAATCGTCGCCTGGTTGGTGTGGCAGCGCCGCGACGAAATGGCGCAGCTTATGCCCACGGGCTGGTGGCCCGGCCTCTTGCTCGTAACACTAGGGGGCTTGGGTTGGTTGATGGGGGATGCCGGATCGGTCGCCTTCGCGCGGCAACTCGGCGTCGTAGTTATGTTCCAGGGCGCGGTGGTGACGATTCTCGGACCGGTTGTGGCGCGGGGCCTGCTCTTTCCGCTGTTTTACGCATTCTTCCTCGTGCCGTTCGGCGAAGGTCTGGAGGCACCGCTGCAGCAAGTGACGGTCGCAATTATCATGCCGCTGCTCGATCTTGTCGGGATTCCGGCAGCCTCGAACGGAGTGTTGATTCACGCGGGCCGTTATTATTTCGAGGTGGCGGAGGCGTGTTCGGGGACGAAGTTCGTGATCGCGATGCTCGCCTTCGGGGTGCTCGTCTGCAACCTCTGCTACACGTCGTGGCGCCGCCGCGCGGCGTTCATGAGCATGGCGCTGGTCGTCCCCGTGCTCGCCAACGGCGTCCGCGCATTCGCGACGATCTGGGTCGCCGATCTGACCAGTGTCGAGACCGCAACCGGGTTCGACCATATCGTTTATGGCTGGGTGTTTTTCGGGCTGGTCATGGCCGGGGTACTCGCGCTCGGCTGGCGCTGGTTCGATCGTGCCGCCGATGTGCCTGCGTTCGATCCGGCACTGATCGAGCGACCGGTTTCCCATAGCCTCGGCCCGATCGCCGCGACGCTGCTAGTCGTCGCGACCGCCGCCGCTTTCCCCGCATGGAGCGCCGCAATCGCGGGCCGCGCGACCCCGCTCCCTTCGTACATCACGCTGCCCGAGGTGCCCGGATGGCAACGCGCCCCGCTGAGCATGCGCGCGCGCTGGACGCCCTATTATCCCGGCGCCGATCACTATCTCTTCGGGCGCTATGGCGATGGGGCTGACTCGGTCGATGTCGCCGTCGCGGTGTACGGCAGTCAGCATGGTGACAAGGAAATCCTCGGCTATGGCATCGGGGTGCTGCGCGGCGACAATTCCTGGCTCCGCGTCGCCGACCTTCCCGATCTAGCGGGCGGCAGCGTCGTGCGCATCGCCGCGCCCGGCCCGGTGGAGCGCGTCGTCGCGACCTGGTATCGGATCGGCGGAGTTACAACGGCCAATCCTACGCGGGTAAAGATCGAGACGATGCGGGCGCGGCTGCTCGGTGGAGACAGCCGCGCGGTGGCGCTGCACCTGTCGGCGGAGGTCCGATCCGGACACGATCCGCGCGCGGCGATCCGGCGATTCCTTGCTACAGCAGGACCGCCCGACCACCTGATTGACCGGATCGCCGACGCCCGCTGATCAGCGCAGCTTGGCGATTGCCAGGCCGTCATGCTTGGCGCGATCCTTGGTCGACTCCTCGCTCCGCTTGAGCGCCTTGGCGATCGCCTTCAGCGCTATCCCCTTTTTGGCGAGAGTGTGGAGTTTCTGAATCTCGTCGGTCGTCCAGGGTTGGCGGTGCCGTTCGAAGAGATCGCCTTTGGCCATCAGAATACCGCCATTGTTGCACGCACTGTCAGTGCCGCGAGCGCCACTGATGCCAGCAAGAACAACGCGAACCGAACCGACACCTTGTTGATCGTCGCCTGCCACAGGCTATGCGCGATGCGGAGCGCGACATAGACCCAGGCGATCCACGCGTTGACGCCATCGCCCGTTCCGGTGAACGCGATAACCAGGCACACCGCGTAGAACAGTACCGGCTGTTCATGGAGATGGTTGTAGTTGTGCGCCTTCCACTGGATTTCGGGGGGCAGGCCCTGGTCGGCATCGGCTGGCTTGGTGCCGCGCAGCGTGCCGAGGTCTATCCCCGACGCACCCATCGCGGGAAGACGCGTCGCCAGCATCCAGATCAGCATCACCAGTGTCCAGCCGATCAGGACGATGACGGGCTGCAGGATTGCACTGTGCATCGAAAAGGCCTCCCCCAGAGATGGGAGAGGCCTGACGGATTCGGGGGCCGGTGGCAACTCTGCCCGCGCCCGGTGCGGAGCGGCGCGCTTACTTGTCGAACATCGCGCCCCATTTGCGGACCGGGCGATCCTTCCACAGGCCGCGATGATAGGCGTCGCTGGCGAGCAGCGGCATCACCGACCCCGCTTCGGCGAACACCATCTGTTCGATGCCGGTGTTCACCTTGCCCCAGCTCGCGGCTTCCTGCAGCGTCGAGGAGGAACACGCGCCGTCGCGGACGTCGGCGACGGTGATCTGGATCGCGTATTTGTGCACCTCGACATCCTCGTGGCCGAGGATTTCGGCGCACACGACGGTGTCCTGGATGAAGTTCTTGGGTACGCCGCCACCGATCATGAGCAGGCCGGTGGTGCCCGCCGCGATCTTGATTTCGGTAAGCTCGCGGAAATCCGCAACCGCGTCGATCATCAGATAGGGCTTGCCCGCCTTGGCATTGTCGACCTGATGCTTGACGAGGCCAAACCCCGCCGAGCTGTCGACGAACGCGGGGCAGAAGACCGGCACGTCGTGTTCGAACGCGAGCTTGACGAGGCTGTTGTCCTTCTTGCCGTGCTCGCTGAGATAACGGCCCATTTCGCGGATGAAGGCGCGGCTCGAATAGGCCTTCGGCTCGAGCGAATTGGCGATCTCGAGGATCGTGTGGTCACAATCCTGAAGCTGCTGTTCGTCGATATAGGTGTCGTAAATGCGGTCGATGTACAGCGAGCGGAGCGTGTCGTCGTCGGGCACTTCGAGCGCCTGATAATGTTTGTGACCGAGCCCTTCGAAGAAATCCATGTCGACGATCGTCGCGCCGGTAGCAACGATTCCGTCGATCATATTGTTGCGCAGCAATTCGGCATACAGGTCCATGCACCCGCCCGCGCTCGTCGAACCCGCGATAACGAGGAAGATGCTGCATTCCTTATCAGCCAGCATCTGATTGTAGATGTTGGTCGCGCGACCGAGATCGCGGCTCGTAAAGCTCATATCCGCCATTGCATCGACGATCGGGCGCGCGTCGAAGCTGGTGATGTCGATATGCTTGACCTGCTTCGACAGCAGTTCCGCCTTGCGGGTGTCATTGATCGAGGCGTTGGCGCCCGCGGTCTTGGTGAGTGTGTCGGTCATATAATTCTCCATATTCCCCTCCCGCGAGCGCGAGGTGGGAAGAAGGCGGCAATGAAGTACGTGCGTTACAGCGTCACGACGTTCGAGGGGACCTCCACGGGTGCATCGACGTACAGGCTGGCCATCGGCTCGTCCTCGACGATCACGGTCTCGTCCGATCCGAACCCGTTGAACGCAGTCCGCATCGCCGAGCCATACGCGCCGAGCATCCCGATCTCGATGTAATCGCCCGCCTTGATGTCGGCGGGCAGTTCGAACGGCCCAGCCATGTGATCGAGATCGTCGCAGGTCGGGCCATAGAAGCTGAACGGATGATCGCGAACGGTCGATTCGGGTTCGCGCAGCAATGCGACCGGGAAGCGCCAGCCGATATGCGCGGCGTCGAACAGCGCGCCATAAGCGCCGTCGTTGATGTAGAGCTCGCTACCGCGACGCCGTTCGACGCGGACGATCAGCGAGGAATATTCCGCGCACAGCGCCCGGCCGGGCTCTGCCCACAACTCCGCCGAATAGCTGATTGGGAGCGATTCAAAGGCGCGGTGGATCGTCTCGAAATAATGGTCGAGCGGGGGGGGCTCCATCCCAGGATAGGTCGAGGGAAAGCCACCGCCGACATCGACGACGTCGACCGTCACCGCCGCCTCGACAATCGCGGCGCGGACGCGCTCCATCGCATCGGCATAGGCTTGCGGCGTCATCGCTTGGCTGCCGACATGGAAACAGATGCCGAGCGCGTCGGCGGCCTGCCGCGCGCGAAACAGCAATTCCTTGACCTCACCCGGCGCAGCGCCGAATTTCGAGGCAAGGCTGAGCTTCGAATGTTCCGAAGATACCCGCAGCCGAACGCATAGCGTCAGGTCGGTGGCCTCGCTGCCATCCTGATCGGTGGTCGCGCGCATGATCTTGTCGAGCTCCTCGACCGAATCGAGGCTGAACACGCGCACGCCGTGATCCCGATATGCTTCAGCAATCGCTTCCTCGGCTTTGACCGGATGCATGAAGCACAGGGTCGCGCCGGGCACGGTCGAGGACACCAGTCGCACTTCGGCGAGGCTGGCGACGTCGAAATGCGTGACGCCGTTTTCCCACAGGATCGTAAGAAGTTCGGGCGACGGGTTCGCCTTTACCGCATACATCGAACGGCCCGGAAACTTCTCGACGAAGAACCGGGCTGCGCGCGCGGCGGCGTGCGGGCGAATGAGCGTGACCGGCTGAACCGGATTGGACTTAGCGATGTCGATCGCGCCAGGGGCGACGGTCGAAGAGAGGTTCGCTAACCCCAACGCGCGATGATGCTTGTGCAATTCAAGGGACCTCCAAGTGCCAGTAGGCGGACGACATGCTGCCTTGCGGTTGGAAGTCCCATGGGGCAGCGGAAGCGCGCATATATGGATGGTAACTCTTCATGTAAAGCAGGTGTCCGTGGCAGGAGACGAATAGTGACAATCGTGCGACAGCCGACCCGGGCGGGCGTGAGAGACGCCGCAGCGAAGATCGCCGCCATTCTGCCGCCGACGCCGCTCTATGTGGTCGGGATGGCGGGGGTGGACGTCGCCTTCAAGGCCGAATCGCTCCAACCTGTGGGCGCGTTCAAGATACGCGGCGCATGGCACCGGCTGACTGCGCTCGACGATGCGGCCAAGGCGCGGGGCGTGGTTGCGTTTTCGAGCGGCAACCACGCGCAAGGGGTTGCGTGGGCGGCGAAACGGCTTGGCATCGCAGCGACCATCGTGATGCCGACCGACGCGCCGGCAGCGAAGCTCGAAGGGACACTGGCGCTCGGCGCCGAAGTCGTCCGCTACGATCGTGCCACCGAAAGCCGCGAGGCGATCGCACGCAGTCTCGCCGAAGCGCGCGGGGCGACACTGGTTCCGAGCTTCGACGATGCCTGGATCATCGAGGGCCAGGGGAGTTGCGGGATCGAAGCGCGGCGGCAGATGGAGGCAGCGGGGGTCGGCGAACCGCGCCACGTCGTCGTGCCATGCGGCGGCGGCGGGCTGGCGGCTGGAATCGCGCTGGGCCTGCGCGAGGCGCGGATCACCGTGGTCGAACCAGACGGCTGGGACGATATGCGCCTAAGCCTGGAGGCATCCTGGATCGAACCGGTCGGCGACGACCCCCCGCCGACCGCGTGCGATTCTCTGATGACGATGCGGGTGTCGCCGCTGACCTTTGACGTGCTGTCACGCCGCGATGCGACCGGGGTCGCGGTGAGCGAAGCAGAGATCGCAGCGGCGCAGCGCTGGGCAGCGGAGACGCTGCGGCTGGTAGTGGAGCCGGGAGGGGCGGTGGGGCTGGCGGCGGTGATGGCGGGCAAGGTCAGGCCCGAGGCGGGAATGCTGGTGATCCTGTCGGGGGGAAATGTCGATCTTGCGGGCTATGCGCGCGCGCTGGCGCTGGGTTAGTCGGGAGCATGCAAAGTACCATTCATACGATCGCCCAAGCCGCCCCTGCGATCGCGATGCTTGGCTTTTTCGCATGTCTGATCGGCGGCGGAGCGATGATCGCGACGCGGCGCGATGCGAAAAAGGGTGTGTTGCTGCTGGTGATGGCGGCGGTGCTGCTCGGCAACGTCGTGATCTGGACACTCTGACGGTTCGCGCCGCAGGCAGAGCGCGTGGCGTTTTCCCGGTGGGTGATGGCCCAGCGTATGCGGGTGGGCAGTGTCAAAGAACCAATCAGCAGCGTGTCGACGGTTCGCGGTGTAGGACAGCGTTTTGTCTGCTGACCACACAGGTCCGGACGCCGAAAGATGGAGTTTGCCCCCGTCGCGCTAGCCGGCGAACGGATCATAGTTGCCGAATGTCCAGCAATTCCCTTCGAGGTCGCGGGCGCTGTAGCTGCGGCCGCCCTGCGCCTGATCCTCAGGCTCCATGAAAATGTCGGCGCCGTGCTCGCGGGCAACCGCCGCGTGATCGTCGACGGCATCCCGCACGACGTAGAGCGACTGGGTGTTTCCTCCGGCCTCGGCCACCGTCCGCATCGGCGCAGCTTTGGCGAACGGCGTGCTCGACGCCGACGACAGCATGACCATCTGACCATCGCGGACGAGTTGCGCGTGCGCGATAAGCCGCGCGTTCTCGGGGTCGGGGTAAACCTTATGCTGAATGAAACCGAACGCGCGGCACAGGAAGTCGATCGCGGCCGGCGCATCGGCATAGCGAAGCGCGGGGATGATGGCGGGACGGACGGTCATGGGCTTCTCCTTCGATGTCCACGCATCCTTATCGCCAGCGGCCGCGCCGTGCTTGAACGTTTGCGCTCAATCGCGGATGCCGCCCCCCGCCGGGATCAGGCGGCGTCGCAACTCGGCCGGTGTCGCGACCGCATAGCGCGCGACCTCGCGCGTGAGATGCGCCTGATCGGCATAGCCCGCCGCTACAGCCGCCCCGGCCAGCGCCGCGTCGGGCTCGGCCTGCAACAGCGTCGCGAATCGTTCGAACCGCGCGAGCCCGATGAAAGCGCGCGGATGCAGCCCGGTTTCAGCCTTGAACCGCCGCGCGAGCAGCTTGCGGCTGCAGCCGATCTCATCGGCGAGCGACTGGACGCGCTGTCCCGCTGCAAGCCGCGACAGAATGAACGCAAGCGCGGGCTCGGCCAGTTCGCTCGCGGCCAACCGATCGGTGACGAAGCGATCCAGCACAGCCCAGCGGTCTTCGGGCCCGCGGGCATCGAGCAGCCGTTCTCCAATCCGCGCGCGCTTGGTGCCGGGCAGATCGGCGAGCGTCACGACGCGATTGGTCAGCGCGGCCAGCGGCACCCCCGCGATCCGCGCCAGCGTCGTCAGTGGCGCGCGAACATGCACCCCCGCCATCGCGCCCGTCGATCGCGACAGCGATGTGGCCTGCGCCGTTCCCGCGACGAAGCCTTCGCCGGCACGCAACCGGTGCCGGTCGCCGCTCGCATCGACGATCTCCAGATCGCTGCGGAGGTTGACGATCAGCGTGCCCGCCGTCCTTGCCAGTTCGCGCCGGGTGGTGAAGCTGGAGGTCAGCTCACTCCACCAGCCGTAGGACGTCACCAGTTCGCGCAGTCGCGGATCGGGGCAGGCGTCCACCATCTCCCAGCGATCGCTGCCGTCATCGTAGATGCGGGTGGTAGCCGGCCGATTCATCCGGGCTAAGGTGGACCGCCCATCGCCGGTTGGAAAGTCATCACCGTCCACCGGTGCCTCCATCGCTACCGTGGCCGCTTTCGATCTCGTCATCCTCGAACGCAGAGTGCTATTCACCAGCGGCGGCGGATCGGTGGCGCGGCGCGGATCAGCCTAGCCTGATCGACTGCGGCGGATCTCACCGGATCGGCGAATCGGGTGCGAGGCGCATGTCGAGGTAGTTGTCGACGCTGCCCATCAGCAGGCCCATTTCGTGTTCGAAGAAATGGTTCGCCTTTGGAATCGTGTCGTGGTGGATCGTGATGTGGCGCTGGGTGCGCAGCTTGTCGACGAGCTTCTGGACCGCGCCGGGGGTCACGACCTCGTCGTTCTCACCCTGGATGATGATCCCGCTCGCGGGACAGGGGGCGAGGAAGGTGAAATCGAACATGTTGGCGGGCGGGGCGATCGAGATGAAACCGCGGATTTCGGGGCGACGCATCAACAGCTGCATGCCGATCCAGGCGCCGAACCCGAACCCGGCAACCCAGGTCGTCGACGCTTCGGGATGGAAACTCTGGACCCAGTCGAGCGCGCTGGCGGCGTCGGAGAGCTCGCCGATGCCGTTGTCGAAGACGCCCTGGCTCTTGCCGACCCCGCGGAAATTGAACCGCAGCGTTGCGAAGCCGCGCTTCTGGAAGGTCTTGTAGAGTTCCTGGACAATCCGGTTGTTCATCGTGCCGCCCGATGACGGGTGCGGATGCAGGATCATCGCGACGGGCGCGCGGGGGCGGGGAGCGGGGGCGAAACGCCCTTCGAGGCGGCCTTCTGGGCCGGGGAAAATCACTTCTGGCATAGGACTAAATGGGGATCTCGCGGGTCAAGTGCGCGCGCCGGTGGAGCGGGCGGGAATGCTCGCCTATATAAGCGTGGACCGAATTTTCGCAATTGGAACCCGCGCTGCCCGATCCCGCCGCCATCCCCCGCGTCTATCTAGACCACGCCGCGACCACCGCGATGACCCCGGCTGCGATTGTGGCGGTGAGGGAGGGGATGGCACGATGGGCAAATCCGTCGTCGCCGCATGCCGAAGGTCGCGCGGCGCGGGCGGCGTTGGAGCAGGCCCGACACGCGATCGCGGCGGCCTATGGCTGGACCGGCGAGACGTTACTGACGAGCGGAGCAAGCGAATCGCTGGCCATCGCGCTGGGCCGCACGGTAGCAGCGCGGCGATTCGTGTCGGCGGTCGAGCATGACGCCGCGATCCGTGCGGGCGGCGAGGCCGAGCGGCTGGCAGTCGGGGCGGATGGCGTGATCGATCTGGCCGCGCTCGGAGCGATCCTGTTGCCGTCCGCGTCGGGCGTCGTCGAGCAGCACGCGGCGGAGGCCGGTTTCTCGACTGCGCTCGAAACCAACGAACGGGGGAAGGCGCTGATCTGCGTCCAATGGGCGAACAGCGAGACCGGGGTGAGGCAGCCGATTGCTGCGATTGCGGAGATCGTCCACGCCGCCGGTGGGCTGCTGCTGGTCGATGCCGCGCAAATGCCCGCGAGCGAGGAGCTCGCCGCGCAGGCCGATTTCGTTGCGCTGTCGGCCCATAAGCGGGGCGGGCCACCCGGGATCGGCGCGCTGCTGGTCCGCGATCTTGCGACACTGCATCCGAGCGGGGGGCAGGAGCGGGGGTATCGTGCGGGAACCGAGAATTTGCCCGCGGCGCTAGGCTATGCGGCGGCGTTGGCGGAACCCGAGCCGGTCGCGCATTGGGCGGCGATGCGGGCGCGGCTTGACGATGCGATCCGGCGATCGGGGGGCGTGGTGGTCGCCGACGACAGCCCGCGGCATCCCGCGATCGCGTCCTATCATCTGCCGAACGTCGCGGCCGCCGCGCAGTTGATCCGGCTCGACGCGGCGGGGTTCGCGGTCTCGGCGGGAAGCGCGTGTTCGTCGGGGAGCATGAAACCGAGCCATGTGCTTGGCGCAATGGGCTGGAGCGAGGCGGCGTCGCGCGAGGTGATCCGGGTGAGCTTTGGCCGGACCACCAGCGAGCGCGATATCGACGCGTTTATCGCGGTTTGGCGACAGGTTGCGCGCGCGACGCGGCAGTTCGCGGGATGACGTATCTCGATGGCACCTATCTCGATTATCAGGCGACGACCCCGCTGGCACCAGAAGCGCTGGCGGCGATGCTGCCGTGGCTCGAATCGCAACACGCCAACCCGCATTCGGCGCATCGCGCGGGACGCGCGGCAAAGGCGGCGGTGGAAGTGGCGCGGGATCGGGTTGCGGCGCTGCTACCCGCGGGTGGACGGGTGGCGTTCACGAGCGGGGCGACCGAGGCGCTGAACTGGGCGATCCGCGGCACGACGGGCGACATCGTGACGGTCGTGACCGAACATGCCGCGGTGCTCGGCACCGTCGCGGCGGAACGCGCGCGGGGGCGGGCGGTGAGTGTGCTGCCGGTCGGGACGGATGGCTTGGTCGATCTTGAGGCAGCGCGCACGGTGATCGGGCCGCATACGGGGCTGGTCGCCGCGATGCTCGTCAACAACGAGATCGGGGTGATCCAGCCGGTTGCGGCGCTAGCCGAACTGGCGCACAGCGCGGGCGCACTGATGCTGTGCGATGCAGTGCAGGGCTATGGCCGGGTGACGATCCCCGCGACCTGCGATCTGATCGCGATCTCGGCGCACAAGGTATACGGCCCCAAGGGCATCGGCGCGCTGTGGCTGCGCGACGGCGTGGCGGTCGCACCGCTGCTGCACGGCGGCAATCAGGAGGACGGCCGATCGGGGACGTTGTCGCCCGCGCTGTGCGCGGGGTTCGGCGTCGCGGGGCAACTGATGACGACGAACCATGACGCCGACGCGACGCAGGTCGCGCGGCTGTTCGCGCTGGCGAGAGAGCGGCTCGCGGGGTGGGCGGTCAACGGGTCGATCGAGCACCGCTATCGCGGCAATCTGAACGTCCGCAGCGACGGCCTCGACGTTAACCGGCTGATGTCGGATTTGCGCGACATCGCCTTTTCCGCAGGATCTGCGTGCGCGAGCGGATCGGGGCGATCGAGCCACGTGCTGCGCGCGATCGGGCTGTCCGAACCGCAGGCGCGCGCGTCGATCCGGCTGGGGTTCGGGCGCTATACCGATGAGCCGGGGTTCGTTGCGGCGATCGACCGGATCGCGTCCGCTGCGGCGGGCCAGCGGATCGCGGCATGAAGGTGCGCTTCATCGAACGCGACGGCGGGATATGCGACGCCGACGCTCCGGCGGGGTCGACGCTGCTCGAGATCGCGCAGGCCTATGGACAGCCGCTCGAGGGGACGTGCGAAGGGCAGATGGCGTGCGCGACCTGCCACGTCATCGTCGATGCCGCCGATTTCGCGCGGTTGCCCCCCGCATCGGAAGAGGAGGAGGACATGCTCGACTTTGCCCGGGCCGCGACCCGAACCAGCCGGTTGTCGTGCCAGATCGCGCTGACCGAGGCGCTCGATGGCTTGACCGTGCGGATCCCGGGGGAGACGCGGGACACGCGCGCGCTGAGAGGGGCATAGCCGCCAAGCTGTCAGTTTCGCAACGACGGGTTCAGCGTTGGTGCACGCCGGTGGGGCGACTGTCCTGTCATGCCCGCCAACGGGCGATGAGAGGAGAATGTTCATGAATATCACCGCCATGCTCGGTGCCGGCGCGCTTGCGATCGGATCGCTGGTCTTCACTGCCGCCCCCGCCGAAGCGCAACGCCACGACCAACGGGGACACGACCGCGGGCACCAGGATCGGGACCAGCGCCATGGCCAGGACCGCTATGACCGCGGACACCAAAATCGAGACCAGCACTATGGCCAACGCCGCTATGACCGTGGCCATTATAATCGCGGCGGTCACTACGGCCAGCGCGACCATCGACGTGGCTATGCCTATCGCTATCGGTCGCATGTTCGCAGCCGCGTGGTGTGCCGTGTCCAGCGCGGCTATTATGGCCCGGTCCGGCGTTGCTACCGGGTCTATCGCTGATCGACCGGAGGACGCTCTGATCGGGTGAAGGCATGGCCATTGCGAGCGACCCCGCTGCGGAGGGCAAACGCGATCGCTCCCCACGCGTTGCCGATGCGGCGGGTGACTTGAACCCGCCGCCCGGCTCCGCCATATGGCCAGCGGGAGTCGGGCGGACGTGGTCGTCGCCAACCCGGTCAGATCCGGAAGGAAGCAGCCGCAACGATTTCGCCGCGGGTCGTCCCGGCTCCCACCGCGAGCATCCGTCAGATGTGAGCGCGGCCAGCGGCGGTAGAACCGCCGTCTGACGTCACGGCTTCGCCGTGGCGCGCGTCCAAACTCCCCAACCTTTCCCTTACATCCCCGCACGCGACCTTCTAGATGGAAGGCGATGTCCGACTCCTTCGACCTTGGGGAACCGCCCCAGCCTGCCAAGCCTGAGGCGTATCGCGTCCTGGCGCGCAAATATCGGCCGCAGACCTTCGATCAGCTGATCGGTCAGGATGCGATGGTGCAGACGCTGGGCAACGCGATCAAACGCGACCGTCTGGCGCACGCGTTCCTGATGACCGGGGTACGCGGGGTCGGGAAGACCAGCACCGCGCGGCTGATCGCCAAGGCGCTGAATTGCATCGGCCCCGACGGGACCGGCGGACCGACGATCGACCCGTGCGGGGTGTGCGACCCGTGCGTTTCGATTGCCGAGGGGCGGCATATCGACGTGATCGAGATGGACGCCGCGAGCCATACCGGGGTCGACGATGTCCGCGAAATCATCGACGCCTCACGCTATGCCGCGGTGTCGGCGCGGTTCAAGATTTACATCATCGACGAAGTCCACATGCTCTCGAAGAACGCGTTCAACGCGTTGCTGAAGACGCTCGAGGAGCCGCCCGCGCACGTCAAATTCCTGTTCGCAACCACCGAAGTGAACAAGGTGCCGGTGACGGTGCTGTCGCGGTGCCAGCGGTTCGATTTGCGCAGGATCACCGCGGATAAGCTTGCCGAGCATTTCGATAATGTGGCGACCCAGGAGGGCGTTACCGCCGAGCCGGAGGCTCTGATGCTGATTGCGCGCGCAGCGGAAGGGTCGGCCCGCGACGGGTTGTCGATCCTCGATCAGGCGATCGCGCATGCGGGGCTGGAGGGAGGCGGGGTCACCGCCGATGCGGTCCGCCAGATGCTGGGGCTGAGCGATCGTGGCGCGGTGCGCGACCTGCTCGCACTGATCCTCACGAGCGATTCGGCGGGCGCGCTCGCGTCGCTGCGGCGGCAATATGATTACGGGGTCGATCCGCTGGCGGTGTTCCGCGCGTTGCTCGAGACGGTCCATGGTGTGACGCTGGCGAAGGTGGGGACCCCGGCCGATATCGCGCAGCCGATCGAAGAGCGCGACGCGCGTAGCGAATGGGCGGGGACGCTGTCGTTCCCGGCGCTCCACCGGCTGTGGCAGCTGTTTCTGAAGGGGCATGACGAGATCGCGAAGGCCGTGCTGCCGATCGAGGCGGCGGAGATGGCGCTGCTGCGCGCGATTTACGCCTCGACGCTGCCCGATCCAGGCGAACTGGCGCGGCAGATCGTCGGCGGCAAAGTGAACGCGCCGGTGACGATAGCTGCGCCCCTGCCAATTGCGGCGCTTACGCCTGCGCCGGTCGCGGACGCGGCGTTGCCCGCCACCTTTGCGGCGCTGGTCGACCGCCTCGACGAGCATGGCTCGATCGCGCTGGCCGCGAAGCTGCGACACGGCGCGCGGGTCGTTAGCTACGATCCCCCCGCGCTGGTGCTGGGCGGCAGCCGCCCGATCTCCGCCGATACGCTCGCCGATCTCAACGCCACGTTGAAGGCGGCGACGGGACAGGCATGGCGGGTCTCGATCGCGGACGGGCCGGGCGAACCGACGCTCAACGAGAGCGAGAAGTCTGCGGAAGCGACGGCGAAGGCGGCGATACTCGAATCGCCGATGATCAAAGCGGCGCTCGACGCGTTTCCCGATGCGGAACTCGAACAATGGCCAGGCCAACGGAGCAGTGCATGAAGAATATCGATGAAATCCTCGCGATGGCGCAGAACGTCCAGAGCGAGTTGCAGAAGGCGCAGGACACGCTCGATACGATCGAGGTCGAGGGTGCCTCGGGTGGCGGTCTCGTCAAGATCAAGGCTTCCGCCAAGGGCAGGATCATCGGCATCCAGATCGACGATTCGCTGATCCAGGTCAGCGAGAAGCAGATGCTCGAAGATCTGCTGACCGCGGCGTTCAACGACGCGCGCGCCAAGGCGGATGCGGTGTCGGGGGCCGAAATGTCCAAGATGACGAGCGGGTTGTCGTTGCCGCCGGGATTCAAGCTGCCGTTTTGATCGCTATCGTTACCGGCGAGCGCTACGATTTACCAACCACTGTGACGGACCAGCCTAGCGCAGGCACGCATCCAGCCCGCTACGCCGCACCGTGCCGACGTAGCGGGCGAGGCTGTTGCCATGCCGCCGCACGAAGCCGCGCGGGTCGATCGCGGCGCGTTTTTTGGGCAGCGGCAACACCGCCGCGATCCGGCCCGCCTCGGTCGGGCTGAGATGCGTCGCGTCGTGGTGGAAGTAGCGGAGCGCGGCGGCATCCGCGCCATAGGTGCCGATCCCGGTTTCGGCGATGTTGAGATATACCTCCATGATCCGGTGCTTGCTCCACAAGGTTTCGATGAGCACCGTGAAATACGCCTCGAACGCCTTGCGGACATAGCCGCCACCCTGAAAGAGGAAGGCGTTCTTCGCGGTCTGCTGGGTGATCGTCGATCCACCGCGGACCCGCCCGCCCTTGGCGTTACGATAGGCTGCGCTGGCGATCGCGTCGAAGTCGAACCCGTGATGCGCGCAGAATCGCGAATCCTCGCCCGCGATCGCGGCGCGGGGCATATCGGGATCCATCCGCGACAACGGCATCCATTGCTTGGTGACGCCGGTGCCGTTCAGCACGTCGCCCATCATCGTCCAGGTAAACGGAACGGGGACGAACCGATACACCCCGACCCACGCCACCGTCACGACGACGAAGATTAGCGCTGCCTTGAAGAGAATGCGGAGGAGGAAGATCATCGCGGGCACCTCATAGGCCGCGCCGCGATGGCTTCAACCCTTTGCTCTTACGCTGCGAGCAGACGCTTTTCGCCCGCGAGCCGCATCATCGCCTTTTGCAGCTTCTCGAACGCGCGAACCTCGATCTGGCGGACGCGTTCGCGGCTGACACCGTAGACCTGGCTCAATTCCTCGAGAGTCTTGGGGTCGTCGGTCAGGCGGCGTTCGGTCAGGATGTGCTTCTCGCGATCGTTGAGGTCGTCCATCGCGTCTATGAGCATGGTGTGGCGGACGTCGGCTTCCTGTGCGTCGGCGACGATCTTGTCCTGCAGCGGCGCGTCGTCCTGCAGCCAATCCTGCCACTGACCCTCGCCGTCCTCGCGCATCGGCACGTTAAGCGACGTGTCGCCGCCCATCGCCATCCGGCGATTCATGCTCACGACGTCATGCTCGGCGACGCCGAGATCGGTCGCGATCTTGGTCACGTCCTCGGGCTTGAGGTCGCCATCCTCGAACGCGTCGAGCTTCGACTTCATCCGGCGCAGATTGAAGAACAATTTCTTCTGCGCGGCGGTGGTGCCCATTTTCACGAGGATCCACGAACGCAGGAAATATTACAGGATCGAGGCGCGGATCCACCAAATCGCGTAGGTCGCGAGGCGGAAGCCGCGATCGGGCTCGAACTTCTTGACGCCCTGCATCAGCCCGATGTTGCCTTCGCTGATAAGCTCGGACGTCGGCAGGCCATAGCCGCGATAGCCCATCGCGATCTTGGCGACGAGGCGGAGGTGGCTGGTGACGAGCTGCGCCGCCGCCTCGGTGTCGCCATGCTCCTGGAAGCGCTTGGCGAGCATATATTCCTGCTCGGGCTGGAGCAGCGGAAATTTCTTGATCTCGGCGAGATAGCGATTCAGCCCCGCCTCGCTGCCGAGCGCAGGGATGGTTGCCGGGACGTTGCTGCGGCCTGCCATGTCTTGAAATCCCTTTCCCTGAAAACCGGTTTGCCGCGCTGCAGCGAGACCGTTCCTGTCTATACGTTAAGCTGGCTGAACAGTTCCTGCATGTCAGCAGGCATTGCGCTTTCAAACGCCAAAGCGAGGCTATTGATCGGATGAATGAAGCCCAGATACGCGGCGTGTAACGCCTGTCGGTGAAACCCGAGCGCGTCGAGCATTACCTTCTGGTTCCCTTTTGTTCTACCATAGACCTGGTCCCCGAGCAAGGCGTGACCGATCGAGGCCATG
The DNA here is from genome assembly GCA_030854075.1 of Pseudomonadota bacterium. Lineage (GTDB taxonomy): Bacteria > Pseudomonadota > Alphaproteobacteria > Sphingomonadales > Sphingomonadaceae > Sphingomonas. The sequence continues at coordinate 22,520 of JALYTW010000075.1, read as the reverse complement.
TGGACGCGCACCTGATGCGTTCGCCCGGTTTCGAGTCGACATTCGACGAGCGCGGCGCCGTCGAGTCGCTCGATCGTCGCATAATGCGTCACTGCACGCTTGCCGCCGGATACGATCGCGATCTTCTTTCGGTTACTCGGGGACCGCGCGAGCGGCGCGTCGATCGTACCGGCAGCGGGTCGCGGGACGCCGCCGACGATCGCGCGATAGCGGCGATCGATCGAATGATCGTGGAATTGGCGTGCGAGCCCGACATGCGCGCGATCGGTCTTGGCGGCGATCATCAACCCCGAGGTGTCCTTGTCGATCCGGTGGACGATCCCGGGCCGCGCAACCCCACCGATCCCGGAGAGCGAACCACGGCAGTGGTGGAGCAGCGCATTGACGAGCGTGCCGTCGAGGTTGCCCGCCGCGGGATGGACGACGAGCCCGACCGGCTTGTCGATTACGATCAGATGCTCGTCCTCATAGGCCACGACGAGCGGAATATCCTGCGGCTCGTTATGCGCGACCGCGGGGTCGGGAACCGCGACCGTGAAGATGTCGCCCGCCGCGGCGCGCTTGGCGGGATCGCGATGGAGCGTGCCGCCGCGCGACACCGCCCCGCTGTTGATGAGCACCTTCAGCCGTTCGCGCGAGAGCGTCGGGACCGCGTCGGCGAGCGCACGGTCGAGCCGCCAGCCATCGGCCGCGTCAGCGATCCTTGCGTCGATGATGGAAACCCCCCGGTTCATGCCCTAGGAACGTGGCGGTGGAGATTGCGATTTCAAGTGTATCGTTGGCGCAGATCACCGCGCATGCGGCGAGCAGCCCGGACGAGGTGTGCGGGCTGGTGTTCGGCGACGATCGGGCGGTGACCGGTGCGTCCGCGTGTCGCAACGTCGCCGCCGATCCGGCGCGGCGGTTCGAACTCGACCCGGCGGCGCTGATCGCGGCGCATCGCGCGGCGCGGCGCGGGGCGGCGCAGATTATCGGTCATTATCATTCGCACCCCAGCGGGTCGGCTACGCCGTCGGCGCGCGATGCAGCCGACGCGATGCCCGACGGCATGCTGTGGCTGATCGTGGGAGCGGCGGGGGTGCAGGGCTGGCGCGCGGTCGACCATGGTGTGCGGGAGGGTCGGTTCGATCCGGTGACGCTGGTCGTGGTGGGATAGCGGCGCTGGACGGCATCGACATTGACGACATTGACACGGAATCGCCTGTTTGCATCGGTCTCTGCTGGCATGCCAGACGCGGTGGGCGGAGGACTGGAAGTGCAGGGTGGGCATGTCGAGCACGCTGGCAGATGCGCGGCGTGTAGGACAGCGATGGGGGTGCGCCACGCTGCGGCGCCGGATTACGATAGCGCGCGCTTGCGTGGGCGAGTCCGCTCGGTCACAAGGCCGCGATGACGTATGAAGGATCATCGATGACCGTCAATCCGGTCGATTTTGCGAGCCTGCTCTGTTCGAAGCTGTGCCACGACCTGTTGTCGCCGGTGGGCGCGCTCAACAACGGGCTTGAGCTCCTCAGCGACGAAACCGACGAGGCGATGCGCGCGCGGGTGTTCGAACTGCTCAACGAAAGCGCGCGGACATCCGCCAACAAGCTGAAATTCTTTCGGCTGGCGTTCGGCGCGGCGGGTGGGTTCGGCGAGATGGTCGATTCGCGCGAGGCAAGGCTGGCGATCGAGGGGCTGGTCGCGGACAACAAGCGGATCGCGTTCGACTGGATCGTCGAGGCCGAGACGATGCCCAAGGCTGCGATCAAGGTTGTCCTCAACCTGGCGCTGATTGCGAGCGAGGCGCTGGTCCGCGGGGGGACGCTGGCGATTGGCGGTGAGGAGACCGACGGCCATATCGAGGTAGTCGTGCAGATCGAGGGGCAGCGGATCGTGCTCGACCCAGAATTGCGCGCGACGTTGACCGATGGCGCGCGCTCCGAAGGCGTGACCCCGCGGACCGCAGCGGCCTATCTGGTCCATGCGATCGTCGGCGAGGCCGGGGGGCGGGTGCTGGTATCGGAACCCGCCGAGAACGTCATGATCTTCGGCGCGGTGTTCAACGCCCGGTAACGCCCTGGCGGGGTCGTCAAGCAAGCGGTAAACGCGACCTTAAGCAATTCGTGGGCAGAACCGGTGCGAACACGCGCCTGGGGACCCATGGACGAGCTGCTGCAGGAATTCATCGCGGAAACTCGCGAGACGTTGGAAGCCCTGGCGGGCGAGGTGGTCGCGTGGGAAGCGGACCCGACCGACCGCGCGCGACTGGATTCGATCTTTCGCTTCGTCCACACCGTCAAGGGCAGTTGCGGGTTTCTCGACTTGCCGCGGCTCGCGCGGCTCAGCCATGCCGCCGAAGACGTGCTGGCGGCGGTGCGTGACGGCAATCGGGTACCGGATACCGCGCTGGTCAACGCGGTGCTCGCGATCATCGACCGGATCGGCGAACTGGTCGAAGCGATCGATGCCGGCGTCGCGCTGGAAGACTCATCCGAAGACCTGCTGATCGCGGCGCTCGCCGAACATGCCCAGCCGGCTGCGATCGCGGCGACCGCGCCGCACCCCCGAACCCACAGCCGCAGCGTTCGCCTGGGGGTCGACCTGCTCGATCGGATGATGAGCGGAATGTCCGACATGGTGCTGGCGCGCAACGATCTGGCGCGGCGGCTGCGCGAGGGGGATTGCGATCCGCGGATGGAGGCGGCGCTGGAGCGGCTGTCGCTGACGGTCGCCGATATGCGTGAAACGGTGACGCGGACGCGGATGCAGACGATCGACACGCTGTTTCTGGCGGTGCCGCGGCTGGTACGCGATACCGCTGCCGAGCTCGGCAAGGCGGTGACACTCAGGATCGAAGGCGGTGAGGTCGAACTCGATCGCGAAATGATCGAACTGATGCGTGATCCGCTGGTCCACGTCATCCGCAATTCGATCGATCATGGCATCGAGGCACCCGCCGATCGCACTGCGGCGGGCAAACCCGCGACCGGGCAGTTGACGATCAGCGCGCGTCAATCAGGCAATCAGATCCTGATCGACATCACCGACGATGGCCGCGGCATCGACACCGATCGACTGGTGGCCAAGGCGCGCGAGCAGCGGCTGATGCCCGAGGAGGAGTTGCGCGCATTGACCGAGGACGCGCGCTGCGACCTGATCTTCCACCCCGGGTTATCGAGCCGCGATGCGGTGTCCGCGATATCGGGGCGGGGCGTCGGCATGGACATTGTCCGCGCCAATGTCGAACAGATCGGCGGTCGGGTCATCCTGTCGAACCGCCCCGGCAAGGGCTTGGCGATCACGCTACGGGTCCCCCTGACCCTGTCGATCCTGACCACGATCATCGTCGTGGCTGGCGGCCAGCGCTTTGCGCTTGCGCGACAGTCGGTCGAGGAGATCATCAAGGTCCGCGGCGATCAGGTGCGGATCGATCGGATCGGCGGGGTCACCATCGCCACGGTGCGGGGCGACCGGCTGCCGCTCGTCAATCTGGGCGAACTCCTGCGCATCGGGACGACTCAGATCGACACGCTCGTACTCGTCTCGACCCGCGACGGCAGCTACGCGCTGGCAGTCGATGAGGTGATCGACAGCGAAGAACTGGTGATCAAGCCCGCGGCACCCGCGGTCATGGCGACCGGGGTCTATGCCGGGCAAACGTTGCCCGACAATGGACTCCCGATGCTGCTGCTCGATGGAGCGGGCATCGCGGCACGCGCGGGCCTGGTGTTCGACCGGGTCGCAGCGATCGCGTCCGATGACGCCGCTGCGGTCGTCGACGCCGAACGCGGGCTATTGTTCGACGATTTGGACGGGCAACGCCGGGTCGTGCCGCTCGCGGTGATCGATCGGGTCGAGAAGGTGCCGGTCGCGGCGATCCGGTTCACCGCGGGACGATTACGGCTGGCGAGCGACGATCGGTTGGTGCCGGTCCACGCGACCGCGGCGCTGGCACCCGATACCATCGTATCGATGCTGCGGATGACCGACGGCGCGGTCGAGATCGGCTATGCGATCGGGGAGCCGCTCGAGATCGTCGCGCTGCCCCGCCACGTCGCGCCCGCGCAGGGGCCTGGACTGATCGCGGGCGTGGTGATGATCGCGGACGAGCAGGTCGAAATCGTCGACGTCCATGCGCTGTTCGCGTCGATCGCTGCCCCCTCGTCGGCACCGCAGCCGCTGTGCCTGCTCCATGCCGACCGCGGCGGGTGGATGATTAATTTCCTGAGACCCGTCATCGAGGCATCGGGTTATCGGTGCGTCACGCGGCTCGGCCCCGGCGAAACCGCCGCGGTCGCGCTCGCGATGACCGACGCCGACCCGCGCGATACGCGCGACTCCGCCGCACCGCTGGTCACGCTGCGGGTCGATCGCGAGCCGACCGGGCCGCGCGACGAGAGCGTCTATCGATACGATCGCGAGGGGCTCCACGCCGCGCTCGTGCGGAGCCGGGAGGCGGTGATATGAGCGCACTATATCTGATGGCGCGGATCGCGGACCGCCCGGTTGCGATCCCGACGGCGCAGGTCGAATCGGTGATCGATCTGGGGGATATCATGCCCGCACCGCTCGCGCCGCCGCAGGTGCGCGGGCTGGTCGCGATCCGCAGTCGGGTCGTGACCGTGATCGATACCGACGTCGCGCTGGGGTTGCCGCGGTCGACGCACCATCGGCACCGCGCGGTCATCACCTCGGTCGAGGGCCATCATTATGCAATTCTCGTCGAAAGCCTCGACGAGGTCGAGACACTGGACGCGCAACCGCTGTCGCCTGGTCTCGTGCTGGGCGACTGCTGGCGTGATTGTGCGACGGGCATCGTCGAGCACGGCGGCGAGCCCATGCTCGTCCTCGATCTCGCCGCCTGGATTCCCGCCGCGGTGCCCACGGGCTTAACCGCCTAATCAGACTTTCCTGCCACGTTCCTTCACGTGCACATCCTTGCAAAGGGCCATTCATGAAGACCTGCCTTGTCGTCGACGATTCGAAGGTGATCCGAAAGGTCGCACGCCACATTCTTGAGACGCTGGATTTCACCGTGTCGGAAGCGTGCGACGGGCGCGAGGCGCTCGATGCGTGCATGGCATCGGTTCCCGATGTCGTCCTGCTCGACTGGAACATGCCGGTCATGAGCGGGATGGATTTCCTGCGCGCGCTCCGCGAGGCGACGCTGCCGTCGCGGCCCAAGGTCGTATTCTGTACGACCGAGAACGGCATGGCCTATATCCGCGCCGCGATCGAGGCGGGGGCAGACGAATATGTCATGAAGCCCTTCGACCGCGATACGCTGGAATCGAAGCTGCAGATCGTGGGCCTGGCCTGACGGAGGCGGACGGTGACGTCAGCCATGCCGTACCGGACCGGCGGTACGCCCGCGCCCGCCGCAATCGATCGAGCCGCCGCGCCACTGTCGGTGTTGATCGTCGATGATTCGGCGGTCGCCCGCGCGGTGATCGCCAAGGTCATCGATCAGAGCGGGGATTTCACGGTCGCGCTTAGCGTGGGCACGATAGCGGCGGCACTGAACATGCTCAGCGAGCAGCGGGTCGACTTCATTCTGCTCGACCTCGCGCTGCCGGGAGTCGATGGTCTTACCGCGCTGCCCGATCTGCTTGCCGCTGCCCGCGGCGCGCGCGTGGTCGTCGTTTCCGCCAGCGCGACCGACGGCGCTGCGGTAACGCTCCAGGCGCTGGCGCTGGGGGCGGCCGACACCGTGCTGAAGCCCGCCACCGGCGATTCGACCCACGCCTTCGGGATCGGATTGGTGGGCAAATTGCGGCGACTGGTCGCGCCCCGATCGCGGATCGACATCGCGCCCCGAATTCTACCCCGAACGGCGCCGACCCGCGCTCTGACGCCGACGGCTGCGACCCCGTCTCAATTCGAGATCGTCGCGATCGGCGCGTCGACCGGCGGCATCCACGCGCTGAGCCAGTTGTTGCGGGCGCTGCCGCGATCGTTCGAGACCCCGATCGTAATCACCCAGCATTTACCGGGTTCGTTCATGCCCTATTTCGCTGCGCAACTGGCGCTGCTGTCCGGGCGGCCGTGCGACGTCGCGACCGACCGGTTGCGGATCCGTCCCGGCCGCATCATTCTGGCACCGGGCGATGCGCACCTGCGCGGGGTCGCGCTGTCCGATGGTGGTGCCGCGGTCAGACTGTCGGGTGAACGCGTCGCGAGCGGCTGCCTGCCCTCGGTCGATCCAATGTTCGCCTCACTTGCTGCAGTCTACGGACCCGCGCTGCTCGCGGTCGTCCTCAGCGGCATGGGTCGCGACGGCGTGGACGGCGCGCTCGCGGTCCAGCGCGCCGGCGGGTGCGTCGTGGTTCAGGACGAGGCGAGTTCGGTCGTCTGGGGAATGCCCGGGGCGATCGCTGCGACCGGCATCACCGCTGCCATGCTCGACCCAGCAGCGCTGGGCCACCTTATCGCATCAGGGCGTCATCCATGATTCATCAAGCCATCTCGCCAACCTCCGGTGCCTCGCAAAGCGCGCTGGGCGTGCTCGCCGCGTTGCTCGAGGCGCGCACCGGCCAACAGATTTCCGCCTATCGATCATGGCGGATCGATACCGCGCTGAAACCACTGTTGCGCGAGCGCGGGCTCGACACGCTCGACCAGCTCGTCGGGATGCTGATGGAGGGGAGCGATCGCCGGATTGCCGACCAGATCATCGACGTGCTCGTGAACCAGGAGACATCCTTCTTTCGCGATGCCCCGGTGTTCGACATGGTCGCCGACGCGGTCGCGCACGTCGAGGCACGTGGCCGCCGAGCGCGGATCTGGTGCGCTGGCTGCGCGACCGGCCAGGAACCCTATTCGCTCGCGATGCTGTTCGCCGAACGCGACGGCGCGGGGCGGATCGCGCCCGACATCGTCGCGACCGATGTGTCCGAGGCGGCGATCGCGCGCGCCCGCGAGGGGCGCTACACCCAGTTCGAGATTCAGCGCGGGTTGCCGGTGCGGCGGATGATCAACTGGTTCGAGGCGAGCGGCGATGAATGGGTCGCCCGAGCCGAGCTGCGCCGGATGGTGACGTTCCGCAAGCTTAACCTGGTCGGCGACAGTTCGCCCCCCGGACGGTTCGACATCATCCTGTGCCGGAACGTCATGCTATATCTGGCAGCGGAGCCCAAGATAGCGATCTTTTCGAACTTTGCCGCCGCGCTCGACCCCGACGGCATCCTCGCGCTCGGGGCGGGCGAAACCGTGATCGGGCAGACCAGGTTGTTTGAGCCGTCGAAGAATTATCGCGGGCTCTATCGGGTCGCGGGCTGACGCATCGCAGCTGTACGCGGCCGCCGCTTCTCGCCTAGAGGTGGGGCGATGAGGATGATCGACACGCCTTCGCCGAACTTCGACGAGCGGCTGCTGCCGATCACGATGATCGTCCTCCACTATACCGGGATGATCGATGGGCCGTCTGCGATTGCACGGCTGCGCGATCCCGCCGCGAAGGTATCGGCGCATTATGTCGTCGAGGAAGACGGCACCGTGATCCGCATGGTCGATGAGGCCGACCGCGCGTGGCACGCGGGGCAATCGCTCTGGCGCGGCATTACCGACGTCAATTCGGCGAGCGTCGGCGTCGAGATCGTCAATCCGGGGCATGAATTCGGGTATCGCCCGTTCGCGCCTGAACAGCTCGAGGCGCTGATCCCGCTGGTCGCCGACATCAAGCAACGCCACGCGATCAGCCGTGGCGATGTCGTTGGCCATTCCGATATCGCGCCGCGCCGCAAGCGCGATCCGGGCGAGCTGTTCCCGTGGAGCAAACTCGCCAAGCTGCGCCTGGCGCTGCCGCGACCGACCCGACACCTGATGGATCCGATGTGGACCCAGGGCGGCTTCCTACTCGCGCTCGAACGCTTCGGTTATGACGTCGAGGAACCGATGGCTGCGATCATGGCGTTCCAGCGCCGGTTCCGCCCCGAGCTGATCGATGGCGAAATCGACGCCGAATGCCGGATGATCCTGCTCGCGCTGCTGCTTCCCAAACCGACCGGGGATGGGTAAGGCGCGTCGGGTCAGAGGGTTGGGCGATCGCGATGTGTGCAAGCATCTCGAGGAAAGTCCGGGCTCCACGTAACGACGGTGCCGGGTAACGCCCGGCGGGCCAGAGAGCGATTTCTGGTTCAGGGATAGTGCCACAGAGAGCAGACCACCGGTCTTCGGATCGGCCAGGGTGAAAGGGTGCGGTAAGAGCGCACCGCGGGGCTGGTAACAGCACCGGCACGGCAAACCCCACCGGGAGCAAGACCGAATAGGGGCGGCACAGGGGCGCCCCAGAAAGTACTACTTTCTGGGGAACCCCATGGGTTTGTTGCAACTCGTCGCCCGGGTTGGTTGCTAGAGGCGGCGCGCAAGCGTCGTCCGAGAGGAATGATCGCCCAGTTCCCAAACCTTGAAGAGGGTGGGGGGATGGACAGAACCCGGCTTACAGACCCTCTGGCACTTCGATCCCGCTGGACGTTGCGGTTCGATCCGGCTGGTGAAACGCCGTCCGCGCAGGATCGAAGGTTGCGCTCTTCGCCGCGCGGCTTATCTGGCTAGCAATGGCACGCACTTCCTCGCGCTCGAACGATTGGGGCTTTCCCCGCTGGCGCGGTTATGAAGAGGGGCGTGAGGCGACGACGGTGCGGCTGTGCGACCGCCATGGCTGCGCCGAGCCGGGCAACTGCCCCGCGCCCAAATCACCCAACAACCCCGATCGCTGGTATTTTTGCCCGGTCCACGCGGGCGAATATAACCGCGGGTATAATTATTTCGAGGGCTTGTCGGCGGAAGAAGCCGCCGAGCGCGAGGCATCGGAACAGCGGACCGCGGACGGCTATACCCACGCCAAACATTATGCCTGGGGTGGCCCGGGCGACGGCACCCGATCGCGCGACGAACTGCGCGCGATCGAGATGCTGGGGCTGGAGAGCGACGCGGAGTTCGACGAGGTCAAGACGGCGTGGCGACGGCTGGCCAAGGAAAATCACCCCGACGTCAAACCCGGCGACGCCGATGCCGCGATCAGATTCCAGGCGGTACAGGCGGCGTACGAGGTACTGAAGGCGGGCGAGGAACAGCGCGAGTGGCAGCCACGCTGACGAGCGGGCGGGGCGATTGGCGAGCGCTGGGTGAACTGCTGGTTCAGGCGCGCCGATGGGGCAAATCGTAGCCGATTGCAAAAGTTGTGAGACGGCTTCCGCCCAGGGTCGGACGATCGCGTTATTCGGGGCGCCTCCCGATTGCGGACGTTCGTATCATCGTAGATGGTGCAACGATGAAGGCATTAGTTTCTCTCGCGCTGCTGGCGGCATTTCCTACGCTCGCGCATGCTGATCCAATCGCGAGCGGTCCATTCTATTTGCGACACGACGCTTCGACGGCCGACAGAAACGATATTGTCGCAGTGGTCGTCGATGCTCAAAAGCTAACCGGCGGCACGGTATGTTTTTGCTCAACATCTGCTTCTCTGTCGTTTGGGAAACAGACTCAGAACGCTGTGCGTGCTGAACTAATTGCCAAGGGCATATCACGCGCGATAATCCGTGTTGGACGGCGCTGTAGCAGCGCCTTGCGTCGCTCTCCCGGTTCAAAAACTGCGAGGAATGCCGTAGTGTTTATAGTAGGATCAAGCGGTCGCTAACCGTGAGTTTTTGCCGATAGCAGACGGGCCGCTTTCAACCAGTTCCGGTCATGTGCGCGTCATCCCTTGAAGCAATCGGGTTGCTCGATTGCGCGCGACATCTGGCAGTGATTGATCGGGATGGAGGGGAGAGGAATATCCCTAACGGGCGTGGCACCGTCAGCGCCGTGATTGCCTTCGGCTGGTCGCCGGGACACAGGAGCTTCAGGCGTAGCGGGCCGCGGTGTCGCGGATCAGCGCGATCATGTTGGGGATGCCCTGGGTGCGGTTGCTGCTGAGCTGGTTGCCGAGATCGAACGGAGCGAGCGCGGCGGCGATGTCGGTGCTGAGGATAGCCGCGGGTGCGCGGTCCTGCACGGTCAGCAGGACGAGCGCGATGATGCCTTTGGTGATCGCGGCGTTGCTGTCGGCGAGGAAATGGAGCGTGCCCCCGTGGTCGCCGCCGTCGCTGGTGGTCGGATAGACCCAGACCGACGCCGAACAACCGCGGACCAGGGTCGCGTCGGTCTTGAGCGCGGCGGGCATCGGCTCCAGCTCCTTGCCGAGATCGATCAGCAACCGATAGCGATCGTCCTTGTCGAGGAAATCATATTCGTCGCGGATGTCGTCGAGCGTCGGCATCCGCGGGCGCTAGCAGGCGTCGACCTCACAGGTCCACCCCGGCGGCGATCGCTTCGAGCTTGCGGATGCGTTCTTTGAGATCGGCGATTTCGATCCTCGCGCCCGCCGTGGGCGTGGGGAGCGCGGCGCCGGCATGGCCACCGTCGAGTTCGCGGCGCTTGAGCGCGAGCCAGTCGCGCCAGCCCGACAGCCCGGCACCGACGATCATCGCCAATCCCGCGAGCGCTGCCATCGACAGCGAGATGTAAAGGGTGGGTTCGGTCATGGTCCGCCTCCTTTCCTAGCGGTCGCGCAGCCGTTCGATCTCCTGAGTGAGATCGGTGCTGCCATGGTCGTCGGTAATCGCGCGTTCGAGGATGTGGATTCGGGCGCGCAGTTCGGTGACTTCGTCGGCGAGGCGGCGCGCCTCGCTGTCGAGAATGGGTTGATCGGGCGCGGCGGCTGAGCGGCGGCGCTGGAGGACCAGCGCGACGATCACCGCGAGGAGCGCGATGACGAGGAGGTCGACGATCGCCATCAGTATTGCTCCATCTCATCGGCGGTTGGCAGATCGCGGGAGAATTGGTCGCGTGGGGATCGGTCGCGTGGGGACCGGTCACGGGTCGGCCGGTCGTCGCGCAGCAGGTCGATTTCGTGCGCGAGATCTGCGCCGCGATCGGTCGCGATCCGTTCGAGGACCCGGACGCGCTGTTCGAGCCGATCGGTATGCGCGGCATATTGCGCGGCCTTTTCGGCGACCTTGTCGGTCTCCAGTTTCATCTTGCGATGCTGGAGATCGAGCCAGGGTTGATAGACCCTGGTCGTGAGAAGCGAGATGATCGGGATGAGCAACCCGAGAAGGGGAATGAGAATCCAGGGCATAATAACCTCAGTTCGACCGCGCGCGGAGCTGTTCGATTTCGCGCGTCAGTTCATGCGAGCCGTCGGTGACGATGCGTTCGACATTGCCGAGGCGATCCTTGATCGAGCCAAGTTCGGCGCGCAGTTGCGCATTTTCCTGGCTGAGCAGTTTGACGCGTTCGGTCGTCTCGGCGTCATTCTTCGGATAGACCGACTGACCCCAGGCCCCGTCGAGCGGATAACCGTGTCTCATCCGTAGCCAGGTCGTGAGCACCCAGCCGCCAACCGCGATGGTCATCACGATCGCGATGAAGGGGAAGAGAGTCTGGACGATCTGGAATTTTTCAGGGGACATAATGGGGTTCCTTAGCGGTCGCGGAGCGCTTCGATTTGGCGATCGAGGCCGTGCGCGCTGTCGGTGACGATGCGTTCGACGGTGGCAAGCCGGTCCTGGAGCCGGTCGATCTGGCCGGACCGACGGGCATTTTCGGCGTCGAGCAGTTCTACGCCGCGGCGTGCGGCGAGATCGGGCGCGAGCGTCGCCAGCCTAGCCTTGCCGCGGCCATAGACCTGGATCAACAGCGTCGCGATCGTGCCGACCAGCAGGCCGATGATAAAGGCGGGTTCGGGTGGCATCGTCAATTCTCCCCTCTGGTTGGCTCAGCGGTCGCGGAGCGCTTCGATTTCGCGGGCGGTGCGTTCGGCGGGATCGGTGGCAATCCGTTCGAGAACCGCGATCCGTTCCTCGAGGCGACCGACCTGGCCGTTGAGCCGCTCGTTCTCGTTGGTGAGCAGTTCGACCTTGCGCTCGTCGTCGACCCCGCCGCCGGAAGATCGCATCGAGCGACGGCGACGCCGACCATTCTCGTCGTCGAGCGGGTAGCCGTGCTTGGCACGGACCCAGGTCGTGAATGCTCCCCGTGCCGAGATTGCGGCGACCACGCCGACCGGCACCATCCAACCCATATCCATCATCTCATCTCCCTGGCGCGCAGATCAGCGTAGCGCTTCGATCTCTCTGGCGGTTCGCTGGGCCGGATCGGTAGCGATCCGCTCCAGCACCGCGAGCCGTTCCTGCAACCGATCGACCTGGCCGAGCAGCCGATCGTTCTCGCTTGCCATCAGCGCGAACTTGCGCGCGGCCTCCGGGTCGTCTCGGCTCACCGGTTTGCCCCAGTCGTCGCTCGGTGCGTAGCCGTGGCGTGCCCGTATCCAGTTGTTGACTACCCAACCGACCGTCGAGATTGCGATCAGTATCAGGACGAATTCAGGACCACCCCAGTTCATCTTCACTCTCCCGTTGGGCTGCGCTCAGCGCAGGCTTTCGATTTCCTGCGCGAGCTGGCTGTTGCGGCTGGTGTAATGGGTCTCGATATCGGCGAGCCGACGGTCGACATCGCGGAGCTTGCTGCGGACTTCGGCGGTCGAGCGCTTGGTATTGGTGCGGACGCCTTGCCAGAACTTCGCGTCCTCAGGCGTGTCGTAGAGACCGATCGGCTTGGCCGTCGCCATCCATGCCACCATCATATAGGCGATCGGGATCCAAGGCATGCCGACCCCGGTGATGGTCAGCATCACCGCCGCGATGCGGATCCACATGACATCGATCCCGGTATAGTCGGCAATGCCTGCGCAGACGCCCTTGAACTTGGCATCCTGTTTATCAAGGTAGAATTGGGTGCGGATTGCCATGTCAGTTTCTCCGGTCGAGCTGATGGGGCGGCTGGGCGGCGGCGGTGAGGCTCGGCTTCCAGTCGGGGTTGTCGGCAGCGACGATGCGTTCGACGGTGTTGACCCGATCCTCTAGCCGACGCGCGAGATTGAACATCTCGTCGAGCAACCCCTCGTCCTCGGGCGTGATCCGCGGCGCCTGTTTCCATTTCGTGACGTAGTGCAGAATCACCCACGGTAGTCCGATGAACAGACAGAGCGCACCGACGATGGGGACGATAGCATCTTCCATCTCAATCCTCCTTCTTCGCGATGCGGGCCTTCAGCGCGGCGAGTTCGGCGTCGACCTTGTCGCTGGCGCGCAGTTCGCTGAACTGATCGTCGAGCGTCTTGATCGCGCCCAGCCCCATCGCCTCGGCGCGGCCCTCGGCATCGTCGACCCGGCGTTCGAGCTGGTCGAAGCGGCTAAACGCTTCGTGCGTCTTGGGGCCGGCGTACATTTCGCGGAGGCGATAGCGGTTGTTCGCGCTTTCGAGCCGGGTCTGGACGTTCGACTGTTTCGCGCGCGCCTCGGTCAGTTTCTTCTGGAGCTTGGCGATATCCTCTTCGGACGCGCGTAGCGCATCATCGAGCACGCCGACCTCGATCTTGAGCTGTTCGGCCATGTCGGCGGCCTTCTGGCGTTCGACCAGCGCGGCCTTGGCGAGATCCTCGCGATCCTTCGACAGCGCCAGCTCGGCCTTTTCGGTCCAGCTGTCCTGGAGTTGATCGAGCTTCGTGATGTGACGCCGCATCTCCTTCTGATCGGCGATCGTCCGCGCGGCCGAGGCGCGGACCTCGACCAGCGTCTCCTCCATCTCGAGGATGATCATCCGGATCATCTTGGCCGGGTCTTCTGCCTTTTCGAGCAGGTCGGCGAAGTTAGCGGCGACGATGTCGCGGGTGCGGGAGAAAATGCCCATTTGATAGTTGCTCCTGAAAAAATAGCCGGGACGAGCGAAGGGGAAACGAGCCTACCCCGGCAGGCTACTTACGCCGTGAGATGCGTGGCCGTAGCGGGGGCCGCGAGCGTGGCGCCGATCTGTGCCGGTCCGACCGCACCCAGCACGAACGTGGCGCTGAATAGGATGGAGCAGACGATGGCGGCGAACGTGCGACCGATGTTTGAATTGACCATGATGACCTCCCTGATGTGAAACCTTGCGACCGCCTGACAGCGGGATGTCTGATGCATTGCATGTGGCGTGCCAATTCAGAGAGTTGTCCAAAATCAAGCAGTTGCGCGAAATGTCGACGATCGAGGCGCTGCGCCCCTTGCGTAGGATTGGGAAATTGCGCCAAACATTGGGAATGGAACGAACCAGCCAGGTCATCGGGGAGTCGGGCGCCTTTCTCGACGCGCTGGAACGCGCAAGTAGGGCAGCAGCGCTCGACCGCCCCGTGCTCGTCATCGGCGAGCGGGGAACGGGCAAGGAATTGGTGGCCGAACGACTGCATCGACTTTCTCCCCGGTGGGATCACCCACTCGTTATCATGAATTGCGCCGCGCTGCCCGAAACACTGATCGAGGCGGAACTGTTCGGGCATGAACAAGGCGCGTTCACCGGGGCGACCAAGGCGCGCGTCGGGCGGTTCGAGGAGGCCGATGGCGGCACGCTGTTCCTCGACGAACTCGGCACGCTGTCGATGGGGGCGCAGGAGCGTTTGCTGCGCGCGGTCGAATATGGCGAGGTGACGCGGATCGGCTCGTCACGCCCGATCCGGGTCGACGTGCGGATCGTCGCAGCGACCAACGAGCATCTGCCCGACAAGGTCGACGCGCATGAGTTCCGCGCCGACCTGCTCGACCGATTGAGTTTCGAGGTGGTGACGTTGCCCCCGCTGCGCGCCCGCACGGGCGACATCATCGTGCTCGCCGAGCATTTCGCGCGGCGGATGGCCTCGGAGATCGGGTGGGACAGCTGGCCCGGATTCGGCCCGACCGCGCTCGATACGCTGACCAACCATCGCTGGCCGGGCAACGTCCGCGAATTGCGCAACGTGGTCGAGCGCGCGGTGTACCGGTGGGAACGCGGCGGCGCGGTCGACCATATCGAGATCGATCCGTTCGATTCGCCCTATCGCCCGCGTCGGTCGCGCCCCGCCGCGGTGCTTGATCGGGAGCCTGAATCCGAGTCCGATGCTCAGCCCGACGCGCATCAGGACGACACGATCGTTGCGTGCGAAACCGGGCCGTCGGATTTCAAGTCGCAGGTCGCGCGGTTCGAGCGGGATCTGCTGGCGCGCGCGCTGGCCGAGCATCGGTTCAACCAGCGCAGCACCGCCGAGGCGCTGGGGCTAAGCTATGACCAGTTGCGTCATGCGCTGCGCCGCCATGAACTGACCGGCACCGATAATTCATGACGCTTGCGTAATAAGGTGGGAGCCATCACGGAGCTGCGGCGTTGATCAGGAAAGCCAACCAGGAGGACCCCCATGGCATTCGACCTTCCCGCACTTCCCTACGCCTATGACGCGCTGGAGCCGGTCATCTCGAAGGAGACGATGACGTTTCACCACGACAAACATCACAAGGCCTATACCGATAAGCTCAACGAGGCGGTCGGCGAGGAAGGGCTGGACGGCAAGTCGATCGAGCAGATCCTTGACCAGATTTCCGGGCTGTCGAGCAAGGCGCGCAACAATGGCGGCGGCTATTGGAACCATGATTTCTTCTGGAAGATCATGGGGCCGAAGGGTTCGAGCCAGCCATCTGGCGGGCTCAAGGCCGCGATCGACGCCTATGGCGGACTCGACAAGTTGAAAGAGGATTTCAACGCCAAGGGCGCGGGCCAGTTCGGGTCGGGCTGGGCATGGGTGATCAAGGATGCGGGCGGCAAGCTCAAGGTGACCTCGACGCCCAACCAGGACAATCCCTTGATGGACGACGCCAAGGACAAGGGCACGCCGATCCTCGGCAACGACGTGTGGGAGCACGCCTATTACCTCACCTACATGAACGACCGGCCGGGCTATCTGAAGGCATGGTGGGACGTGGTGAACTGGGACGAGGCGGGCAAGCGGTTCGACGCGGCGTAGTCACGCTGCGGTAAGGCGCTAGCCTTCGGGGGGGATGTCGGTGACGGCATCCCCTTCGACATTGAGGCCGTGCTTCAAGAGCATCGGCACGTTGGCGAAGGCAAATACCAACGTGATGACGACGCACCCGGGGAATTTGTAGAGCGTCCAGGCCCGGAATGCGGCTTCCTCGCTCATGGTCGCGGCGGTCCAGCGCCAGACGGCTTCGTTCGCGATCGCCATGACGACGAAGAAGATCGCCCAGTTGCGGGTAAGCTTCAGCCAGCCGGGTTCGGTGAGGCCGGGATAGGCCGCGCCCAACAGCTGCTGGAGCAGCGGGCGACGCGTGATCAGCCCGAAGAACAGCACGCTGGCGAAAATCGCGTAGACGAAGGTCGGCTTCATCTTGATGAAGCGCGGGTCCGCGAAATAGATCGTCAGCCCGCCGAATACGACGACGAGCGCGCCCGAAATCCACAGCATCGGCGAGATGCTGCCAAGCTTCGCTTTGCTCAAGGCCATCGCGATCACGGTTGCAATCACGAACCCTGCGGTCGCGCAAATGACCCGCGCGATCAGCAGCGCCTCGACGCGGGTGAGATCGGCCAGGGTGCGCGTGAACGACGACACCAGCGCGCGCATCGGTTCGGCGGGCGCGAGGAAAGTGATCGCGAAGAACACGAGCAGCGGACCATAGTCGATCGCCATGCGCAGGCCGGGGCTGGAGCTTGGACTGGATGTGGTTCTGGTCACGCAAAAATCCCGTTCGGGCTGAGCTTGTCGAAGCCCGGTTGCGAGTCACGTCCTTCGACAAGCTCAGGGCAAACGAAGGTGGTGGTCACTTTTTCACGCCCTCGACGCCCGCAATGATGCGACTGACTTCGTGTGCGTCGAACGGCCTGAGATCGGTCATCGCCTCGCCGACCCCGATCGCGTGGATCGGCAGCCCGAACTTCTCCGCCGCCGCGACCATGACGCCGCCGCGCGCGGTGCCGTCCAATTTGGTCATGACGAGGCCGGTAACGCCCGCGACCTCCTTGAACACCTCGATTTGGCTGAGCGCGTTCTGGCCGGTGGTGGCGTCGAGGACGAGTACGACGTCATGCGGGCTCGCGGGGTTGATCCGGCCGAGGACGCGGCGGATCTTGGCGAGTTCGTCCATCAGCTCGCGCTTGTTCTGGAGCCGCCCGGCGGTGTCGACGATCAGCACGTCGATCCCGGTTTCGGTCGCCTGCTTGACCGCGTCCCACACCACCCCCGCAGCATCGCCGCCCTCCGGGCCGGTGACGATCGGCACGCCGACGCGATCCGCCCAGGTGCGCAGTTGCCCGATCGCGGCGGCGCGGAAGGTGTCGCCCGCGGCTAGCATGACGCCATAGTCCTGCTCCATCAGCAGATGCGCGAGCTTGGCGATCGTGGTGGTCTTGCCCGATCCGTTGACGCCGATGACCAGGATCACCTGCGGCCGCGGAAACGCGGTGACCTCAAGCGGGATCGCGACGCGCGCGAGCGCCTTTTCGACCTCCTCGGCGACGACGAGGCGGATGCCGAGTTCCTCCATGTCGCGTTCGAACGTGCCCTCGGCGAGCCGGGTGCGGATTTTCCCCGCGGTGTCAGGGCCGAGGTCCGACGCGATCAGCGCCTCCTCGATATTATCGAGCGTCGCCTCGTCAAGCCGCGCGCCGCCGAGCCCCGCAAGGTTGCCGACGAGGCGGTCGCTGGTCTTGCGGAAACCGCCGAGCAGACGGTCGTGCCAGGAGGGGGTGCTCATGCGAGGGTTCCGATGAGATAGGTGGCGGTGGCGGCGGTGATACGGACAGGTGCGATCTGGCCTGGTTTGAGCGTGGCGTGTGGGACACGTCCTTCGACAGGCTCAGGACGAACGGAGGTGGGGATGCTCACATGGGCGAAGTTGGGGGCATGGCCGTTGTCGCCAGGGCGTTCGCCGAGGATGTTCTGGTCGCTCCCTACCAGCGACGCCAACCACGTCGCCTTTCGCGCCGCCGCAGCGTCGCGCAGCCGTTCGGCGCGCTCCTTGCGCAGTGGGGGCGGTACTGGTGGCATCCGCGCGGCGGGGGTGCCGGCGCGTTCCGAATATGGAAAGATGTGCGCGTGGACGATATCGGCATCGTCGATCAGCGCGAGCGTATCGGCGGCCATCCGATCATCCTCGGTCGGAAAGCCAGCAATCAGGTCCGCGCCGATCGCGATGTCGGAACGCTTCGACTTGAGGCGTTCAACGATCGCGACTGCCTGCGCACGGGTATGGCGGCGCTTCATGCGTTTCAGGATCATGTCGCTGCCTGCCTGAAGTGATAAGTGGAGGTGCGGCATCACGCGCGGCTCGCCGGTCACGAGATCGAACAACCGGTCGTCGATTTCGATCGAATCGAGCGATGACAGACGGAGGCGTGGGAGCGCGGGCACGCCGCGGAGGATGCGGTCGACCAGCAGCCCGAGCGTGGAGGTGCCGGGCAGATCATGGCCGTAGCTGGTGAGGTCGACCCCGGTGAGGACGATCTCGCGATGTCCCGCATCGACGAGCGCCGCGATCCGATCGACCACTGCGCCCGCGGGGACCGAGCGGCTCGCGCCGCGACCAAAGGGGATCGCGCAGAAGGTGCAGCGATGGTCGCAGCCGTTCTGGACCTCGACGAAGGCGCGGGCGTGCTGGGAAAAGCTGGCGGCGAGGTGAGGGGTAGTTTCGCGTACCGCCATGATGTCGCTCACCACGACTGCGTCATGAGCGTTCCAGGCTGCTGCGGTGAGCTTGTCGACGTTGCCGATGACGCGGTCCACTTCCGCCATTGCCGCGAACGCGGCGGGATCGATCTGCGCGGCGCAGCCGGTGACGACGATCTGCGACGACGGGCGATCACGGCGCGCGCGCCGGATCGCGGCACGCGTCGCCTTGACCGCCGCGTTCGTCACCGCACAGCTGTTGACGACGACGGTGTCCGACCCCGCGATGAACGTTCGGATCGTTTCGCTCTCGGCGATGTTGAGACGGCAGCCGAGGGAGATTACCTCTGGCGCGGGAACAGGCATGGGGGGCGATCTAATGGCCGACGAGCGCCAAGTCCATGAGCAGGCGCGCGAGGTGCTCGACTTCTGGTTCGGGCTCGACCCGAAGCTCTGGTGGGAAAAGGACGATGCGTTCGACGCCGAGGTGGCGGCGCGGTTCGGCGCGCTGCGCGCCGCGGTGGCGGCGAATGAGGCGGCAGGATGGCGCGGACATCCCGATACGTTGCTTGGCGCGATCATCCTGCTCGATCAGTTTTCGCGCAATATCTGTCGTGGGAGGGCCGAGGCATTTGCGGCGGACGATCTGGCGGTGCGGTTGACGCTCGAGGGAATCGGTAAGGGGTGGGATGAGCGCTATCCGCCCGATCGGCGTGCGTTCTTCTACATGCCGCTGATGCATGCCGAGGATGCGCCGTTGCAGGCGCTGAGCGTCGAGACATTCGATAGGCTGGGGATCGCGAATAACGCGGCGTTCGCGCGCGATCATCGTGATATCTTCACCCGGTTCGGACGGTTCCCGGGGCGGAACGCTGCGCTGGAGCGGACGTCAACCGCGGCCGAGGATGCGTATCTGGCGGCGGGCGGGGGCTGGTAGCCAGACGCGCGCGGCTTGTGCTTTTCGCGCCATTCCCTTAGACGCACTCCACGTTCCGTTATCGGACGCATCGAAAAACACCCTCGGGTGTACGCTGACCGGCGAGGTTTCGCCCGTCGGCGCTTTTGCGTTTGGCAACGGTCTAATGAGGAATTGAGGCGATGTTCGACAGTTTGAGCGACCGGCTTGGCGGCGTCTTCGAGCGTCTGCGTGGCCGTGGCGCGCTGACCGAAGCCGATGTCCGCGCGGCGATGCGCGAGGTGCGCGTCGCGCTGCTCGAGGCTGACGTCGCGCTGCCGGTTGCGCGCGATGTCGTCGACAGGATCACCGAACAGGCGGTCGGGCACAATGTCCTGCGATCGATCACACCGGGCCAGCAGGTCGTCAAGATCGTCCATGACGCGCTGGTCGAGATGCTTGGTTCGGATGCGTCCGAGCTCGAACTGAATGTCACCCCGCCCGCGGTGGTGATGATGGTCGGCCTCCAGGGTTCGGGCAAGACGACCACTACGGCCAAGATCGCCAAGCGGCTGTCGGGCGGGCAGATGGGGCGCGAGCGTAAGAAGGTGTTGATGGCGTCGCTCGACGTCAATCGCCCGAACGCGCAGGAACAGCTCGCAACGCTCGGCACGCAGATCGAGGTCGCGACGCTGCCGATCGTCGCGGGGCAGCAACCGGTCGATATCGCGCGGCGCGCGCTGTCGGCGGCGAAGCTGCAGGGCTACGACGTTCTGATGCTCGACACCGCGGGTCGGCTGCATGTCGATCAGGCGCTGATGGACGAGATGAAGGCGGTGGCGGATGTCGCCAACCCCGCCGAAATCCTGCTCGTGGTCGATTCGCTGACCGGACAGGACGCGGTCAACGTCGCGCAGAATTTCTCGACGCAGGTGCCGCTGACCGGGGTGGTGCTGACCCGGATGGACGGCGATGCACGTGGCGGCGCGGCGCTGTCGATGCGCGCGGTCACCGGCAAGCCGATCAAGTTCGCGGGCACGGGCGAGAAACTGGATGCGCTCGAGGCGTTTCATCCTGAGCGCGTCGCCGGGCGGATTCTTGGCATGGGCGACGTCGTGTCGCTGGTCGAACGCGCCGCCGAATCGATCCAGCAGGAGGACGCCGAACGGATGGCGAGCCGCCTCGCCAAGGGTCAATTCGATATGAACGACCTGCGCGCGCAGCTGGCCCAGATGGCGCGGATGGGCGGCCTCGGCGCGCTGGCGGGGATGATCCCCGGGATGAAAAAGGCGCAGACGGCGATGGCCGCGGTGCCGGGCAGCGACAAGACGCTCGTCCATATGGACGCGATGATCGGATCGATGACGATCAAGGAGCGGATCAAGCCCGAGGTGATCAACGCCAAGCGCAAGATCCGGATCGCCAAGGGATCGGGGACGACAGTGCAGGAAGTCAACAAGCTGTTGAAGATGCACCAGGAAATGTCGACCGCGATGAAGAAGATCAAGAAGATGGGCGGCATCAAGGGCATGATGGCGATGCTCGGGAAGGGCGGTATGGGCGGCGGCATGGCGGGGCTCGGCAACGCGCTCGGCGGCCAGCAACTCGGCGACATGATGGGCGGCGCTGGCGGTGGCCTGCCTGGCCTGCCCGGTGGACAGGGCATGCCCCAGCTGCCCCCGGGCTTCGAAAACTTTACCAAGAAAAAGTAACAACCAATTTAGAACGAAGGATAAATACCAATGGCAATCCACATCCGGCTGTCGCGCGGCGGCTCCAAGAAGCGTCCCTATTACCGCATCGTCGTCGCCGACGCGCGTAGCCCGCGCGATGGCAAGTTCATCGAGAAGATCGGCAATTATGATCCCCGCCTCGCCAAGGACGACGAGAAGCGCGTCGTGATCGACGCCGATCGCGCCAAGCATTGGCTGGGCGTTGGCGCGCAGCCGACCGACCGGGTTGCCCGCTTCCTCGACGCCGCAGGCGTTCTCGAGCGCGCCGCGCGCAACAACCCTAACAAGGGCAAGCCGGGCGAGAAGGCGACCGAACGCGCCGACGAGCGTGCCGAGAAGGTGAAGGCTGCCGAGGAAGCCGCCGCCGAGGCCGCCGCCAAGCCGGCCCCCGAGCCCGAGCCCGAAGTGACCGCCGAGCCCGAAGCGCCGGTGGCCGAGGAAGCCGCTGCCGAGGAGGCACCTTCGGTTGAGGAAGCTCCGGCAGCCGAGGAAGCGCCTGCCGCCGACTCAAACGAGGAAGCCGAAGCCGTCGTGGCGGCCGAGGTCGAGGCTGCGACCGAGGCGCCGAGCGAGGACGCCGAGAAGGTCGTCGAGGCGACGTCCGAACAGTAAGAACCCGATCCGGTCATGGTGCGTTGTCCCTCTGATATAGAGAGGAACACACCATGACCGACGGTCTCCCCCCCGATCCGAGAACCGCGCCCGATGACGACGAAGATGCCACCAACGACGGCGTCTCCTCCCCCGCTCCTGCCGAAGGACCGGACGACGAGCCCGGCGAAAACCGGGGATCTCCCAAGGGCTGACGCAGCGGTCACGCTGGCGGTCGTCATTGGCGCGCATGGCATCGGCGGGCAGGTGCGGCTCAAGGTTTTTGCCGAGAATTTCGGGGCATATCGCTCGTTCAACGAGGGTGCGCTGACGCTGGTATCGTCTGCATCGGGCAATAATGGCTTGATCGTGCGCTTTGCCGAAGTACCCGACCGCACCGCCGGGGAAGCACTGCGCGGGACCGAACTTACCGTGCCGCGCGCGTCGCTGCCCGCGCTGGGCGAGGGCGAATATTATCATGCCGACCTGCTCGGATTGCCGGTGATGTCGGCGACGGGTGAGGCGATCGGCACCGTCGTCGCGATCGATGATTTTGGCGCGGGCGACGTCATCGAGATCGAGCGCACATCGATCGACGGCGCACCGGGCAAACGATTCATGGTGCCGATGAATGCCGATGCGGTGCCCGAATGGGATGACGCGCGGCTGATCGTCGCGGTGGGCTTCGTCGAATAGGGTAAATGATTGCAGGTCGAACGAACCCCAACCGTTCGCCCTGAGCTGGTCGAAGCCTGTCCTGAACCACGCCGAAGGGCCTGAGTCTCACCGTGCTTCGACAAGCTCAGCACGA
>JALYTW010000073.1 GCA_030854075.1 Pseudomonadota bacterium | reverse complement strand
GATTGCTCGTGCGTCAGATCGCAGCCAGCGCCTGGTCGAAATCGGCGATCAGGTCGTCGGCGTCCTCGACCCCGATCGAGATGCGGACGAGATTGTCGGTGATGCCGAGCTGCGACTTGCGTGGTTCGGCAACCGAGATGTGGGTCATCCCGGCGGGATGCGAGGCCAGCGTTTCGGTGCCGCCGAGGCTGACCGCAAGCTTGGCGATCTTGAGCGCGTCGAGGAACGCGAAGCTCTCACGCTCGCCGCCCTTGAGGTAGAGCGAGAAGGTTGAGCCCGCGCCGGTGCAATGGCGACGGTAGATGTCGGCCTGGCGCGCATCGCCCTGCTCCTCTAGGAAGCCGAGATAGCCGACGCGTTCGACCTTGGCGTGATCCTTAAGGAAAGCACAGACCTTGACCGCGTTCTCGCCAGCGCGGCTCATCCGGAGTTCGAGCGTTTCGAGGCTGCGCAGCAGCATCCACGCGGTGTTGGGATCGGTGATCGTGCCGATCGTGTTGCGCATCGCGCGGATCGTGTTGATGTGCGCCTTCGATCCCAGCACCCCGCCCGCGACCAGATCGCTGTGGCCGCCGGCATATTTGGTCAGCGAATAGACGACGATGTCGGCACCGTGCTTGAGCGGTTGATGCCAGAGCGGGCCGAGGAAGGTGTTGTCGATCGCGATCGGCGGCTTCTCGTCGAGATCCGCGAAGAGCGCATCGCGGCTGGCGGCGACCGCCTCGACATCGACGAGCGCGTTGGTCGGATTGGCGGGGCTTTCGAGATAGATCATCGCGACGTGGCCAGCGGCCTTCGCCTTGGTCAGGACCGCATCGATATCGTCCCGCGTCGCACCCGCGGGAAAATCGAGATACTTCACCCCGAACTTGCCGAGCACGCGCGCGATCAGCGTTTCGGTGGCGGCGTAGAGCGGCCCCGAATGGACGATCGTGTCGCCGGGCTTGACCATCGCGAGGAACAGCGTGGCGATCGCGGACATGCCGCTCGAGAAGGCGAGCGCGTCTTCCGCTTCTTCCCACACGCCGAGGCGATCCTCGAGGATTTCCTGGTTGGGACCGTTGAAGCGTGAATAGACGAGGCCCTCGGCACCGCCGGGACGCTTGCCGGTGACCCCCTCGAAATGGCGCTTGCCCGCCGCGGCATTGGGGAAGACGAAGGTCGAGGTGAGGAAGATCGGCGGCTTGAGCGACCCCTCCGACAGCGCAGGATCATAGCCGTGGCCCATCATCAGCGTCGACGCCTTGAGCTTGCGCCCACCGATCTTCTCGACCGACGGCTTGGGGCTGACGCGGGCTTCGACGCCGGTCATGTCGGCTTCGGTAGGGGTGTTGTCGGGCATCGTTATCTCCTGGTTGCCAGGCATGTACCGCGAACCAGTATCATTGGAAACCAGTTCGCGCGCGACCGGTCCGCGTTACAGTCCGATCAGGCTGATCTGGCGCCCGTAATCGGGCTCGGCGCGGTGGGTCGCGCGGCGGTAGCTATAGAAACGGGTGTCGTCGGCATAGGTGTCGAGCCCGAGCAGCTCGATTCGGGTCAGTCCGGCGGCGGCGAGGCGGTGGGCGACATAGGCTTCGAGGTCGAACTGGCGATGGCCGTCGCGCCCCGGCGCAAAGAAGCGGTCGTTCGCGGGGTCCGATTCGGCGAAACGGCGCGCAAAGACGTCGTCGACCTCGTAGCTGGCCCGGGCGATGCACGGCCCGATCGCAGCGGCGATTCGGGCCCGGTCCGCGCCGAGCGCCTCCATTGCGGTGATTGCTCGATCGGTGACCCCGGCGAGGGCACCCTTCCACCCGGCATGCGCCGCGCCGACAACGCCCGCCACCCGATCCGCCAACAGGACCGGCGCGCAATCGGCGGTGAGGATGCCGAGCAGCAATCCGGGGCGATCGGTTACCATCGCATCGGCGCGCGGGCGAGCATCGGGGGCGAAGGGGGCGGTGACGGTCACCACAGCGGTGCCGTGGACCTGATAGACGGTGGCGAGCGCGGCACCCGGCAGGACTGCATCGGCCGCGCGCCTGCGGTTCTCGGCGACCGCGGCGGGATCGTCCGCAGAGCCGATGCCGACGTTGAGCCCCGCGACGATACCGGTCGACACCCCCCCGCGCCGGCCGAGGAAACCATGTGCAACCCCGCCGAGCGCGCATGCGCGAATGACCTCGACATCGCTCACAATTTCAGTCTCATGATATCGTCGGTATCGCGGTGATTGCCGACCATGAAGCCAAATTCGCCGATCCGTTCGAACCCGTGGCGTTGGTAGAAGTGCCGCGCGCGCCGATTGTCGACGAAGACCGACAGATACAGGTCGTCCGCGCCGCGTTCGCGCGCGGTATCAATCACCCACCGCATCATCGCCTGCGCCGCTCCCGTCCCCTGAGCGGGGGCAAGAAGATAGAATTGGCGGAGCTCGATCGCCGCGCCGCGCGGTTCGAACGGGAGCGAGGGGGGCCCGAGCTTGGCATAGCCGATCGCCGCGCCGTCCTGCTCGGCGACGCGGATCGCGAACGCCGGATCGCCGAGTTCGCCGCACCACCGTTCGGCGGTATGGGTGGCGAGGAAGGCGGCAAGATCGGCGGCGTCGTAAAGATGGCCGAAGGTCTCGGTGAAGGTTCGGCGGGCGAGTGAGCAGATCGTATCGGCGTCAGCGGGCGTCGCGTCGCGGAATTCGATCATGCGAACCCGGCGGGCGCGGGCCAGCTTGGCGCGGTGACGCCGAGAGCGCGGAACAGTATGCCCATGTCCTCCATCAGGCGATTGCGATCGGCGAGCAGCGCGTCGGCGCGAGCGGGCGAGGCCTTGGCGAGTGCGCTGGTTCGGTCGTCGATGCCCAGCGCGCCGAGCAGGTCGCGCTGGGGCACTGGCCCCCATACGACGCCGCTCGCATTCTGCGCGGCGGCGGCGAGCGTGGTGAAATCAACATGCGCGGTCAGATCGTTCTCGCCCGGCGTGTCGAACGGGTTGGCGAAGCGGTGGCCGCGCACCGCCTGGAGCGTGTCGCCGAGCGCGGGGCCGTCATAGCCATAGTCGATCGCGAGCAGCGCGCCGCCCTGTGCGACGAGCCGCGTGGTCAGCGCGCGGATCAGGTGGACCGAATCGGGCGACGCTTCGAGGATCGATCCGACCGGCGCGTCGCGCAACGGCGCGGGGACGATGTCGGCGGGCACCGGCTTGCCCGCGATCGGCAGAAACAGCGTGTCCTGGCAGGCGACGAGGCGTTCGTGCCATTCGTCTCGCCTGACCAGTTGGCGGATGGGTAACGCGTCGAAGAATTCGTTGGCGACGACGATCAAGGAGAGGTCGGTGGGCAGCGTCGCGATGTCGTGGTGCCAAGCCGCGTCGGGGACGTGTGCGCGTTGGGCATCGCGGAGGACCGGGCTCGTTTCGACGAAATGGACCGTCGGGGTAAGCCCTGCCGTCTCCATCGCGCGCACGGCGTCGGCGGTGAGCGCGCCGCGCCCGGGGCCGAGCTCCACCCAGGCGACCGCGGGGCGGTTTGCGCGGTCCCACAGGTCTGCGGCCCAGAGGCCGATCAGCTCACCGAACATCTGGCTGATTTCGGGCGCGGTGACGAAATCGCCCGCGCGCCCCAACGGATCGCGAGTCGCGTAATAATGCGCGTTGGCGGCGGCCATGAACTGCGCGATCGACATCGGCCCCGCCATCGTGATCGCGGCGGCGAGCGCGTCGGGGAGGGGGAGGGTGTCGTCCATCATTCTTTCTTCACCCCCGGGCTCGGTCCGGGGGCCATCGTGCCGGATATCCAGTCGTCGCGGCGTATGCGGCGCGATGGATGCCGGAACAAGTGCGGCATGACGGATGCTAGGCCACGCTCTCGGTTCCCCAGGTCGGCTCGACGCGGGTGCGGCGCTTCGCGGCGGTGAAGATCAGATAGAGGCCGCCAAGGATCATGGGCAGGGTAAGGAACTGGCCCATGTGGAATCCCCATTCACCGAACAGCGTGCCGCGGAATTGCGCGTCGGGTTCGCGAAAGAATTCGACGGTGAAGCGCGCCAACCCATAACCGACCAGAAACAGCCCGACGAGCTTGCCGGGTTCGTACCGCGCGCGGGTGCGCCAGAACGCGAACCACAGGATCGCGAACAGCGCGATTCCCTCCAGGCCAGCTTCGTAGAGCTGGCTCGGGTGGCGGGCGGGCTCAATCAGGCCATAGGGCACGGTGCGATCGAACACGATGCCCCATGGCGCATCGGTCGGACGCCCCCACAGTTCGCCGTTCACGAAATTGGCAAGCCGGCCGAAGAAGAGCCCGAACGGCACGCAGCACGCGATGTAATCATGAACCCGCAACCAGTTGAGCCCCTGTTTGCGCGCGAACAGGACCAGCCCGATCGACGTGCCGATTACTCCGCCATGGAACGACATGCCGCCATCCCACAGCCGCAGGATGCGCAGCGGGTGGAGGATCATCTCGGGCGCGTAAAACAGGACGTAGCCGATCCGCCCGCCGAGAATGATCCCGAGGGTCGCGTAGAATACCAGATCGTCGGCATGCCGACGCGCCATTGGAGCGCCGGGTTGCGCGAGCAGCTTGAGCAGATACCACCAGCCGAGCAGGATCCCGCCGATATAGGCGAGGCTGTACCAACGGAGCGTGAAAAAGCCGATCGTGAAGATATCGGGATGGAGCCCCAGATCGGCAAACCGGAGATGGCCCGACGAGACGCCGGGGGCAATGGTGGCGGCAACGGCGGCGGTGGCGGCGGCGAGTTCGGGTATCAAGGCTTCCCCCTGGGCTATGACGCCTGCATAATGAACCCAAGGCACAAGACCAAGCGGAGAGAATGATGCGCACCGAGCTCGACCAGCGAATGGACACGATGATGGGCGCGCTGACGGGCGAGGGTGGTCCGTTGGCGCTCGGCACGTTCGAGCGACGAGGTGTCGTGATGCCGACGATCGCGGTGGCACCGCCGACGCTCACCGCTTATTTCGCGCATTATTGTCATGAGCATGCCGAGGCGACCTTTCTGGTGGCGGGCGACGAGCGGATCAGCTTCGCCGAAATTCACGCCGCCGCGAACCAGGTCGCGCGCGCGCTCGTCGCCGCGCACGGCGTCGCGAAGGGTGATCGCATCGGGATCGCGATGCGCAATTCGCCCGCCTGGATCGCGCTCTACATGGGTATTCTGATCGCCGGCGGCGTCGCGACGTTGCTCAACGGTTGGTGGAAGTCGGAAGAACTCGCCGCCGCGATCGACGAGGTCGATTGTACGCTGATCCTTGCCGATCGTCCGCGCGAACAGCGGCTGGCGGAGATCGATGGATTGGCGGCGAGGGTTGTCGGGATCGATGACACGCGGACGCTCGGCGATGCGCTCGCCGGTCTCGCCGGTGATGTCGGAGATACAGTGGAATTGCCGGTCCTGACCGCGGACGATCATGCGACCATCCTGTTCACGTCGGGGTCGACCGGCCAATCGAAGGGCGCACTAGCCGATCATCGCGGGGTCATTCAGGGCGTCTTCAACTATCTGGCGCAGGCGGTGATGATGATGGGCCTCGCGCAAGAGGAGGGTACAGCGTCCGAAGGCCAGCCCTCGACCCTGCTGTCCGTGCCGCTGTTCCACGTCACCGCGGAGGTGCCGATGATGCTTCAGAGCTTTGCGATCGGACGCAAGATCGTGATGATGAAAAAATGGGACGCCGAGGAGGCAATGCGGCTGATCGAGGCGGAGAAGATCAGCTACTTCGTTGGCGTGCCGCTGATGAGTTTTGAAATCCTGACGCATCCGAACCGGGCTCAGTACGACCTTTCCTCGGTGACCGATTTCGCCGCGGGCGGCGCGCCCCGCCCGGTCGAGCACGTCAAGCGGATCGACCAGGAAATGGGAGGTGCAGCCCCACTGATCGGCTATGGGCTGACCGAGACCAATGGCATCGGAACGGGCAATTGGCGAACCAACTACACCGCCAAGCCGAATTCGGCAGGACGCCCGTCGGCACCGCTGGTCGACCTCGCCATCCTCGACGATGCGGGCGACGCGGTCGCGCAGGGCGAGCGGGGGGAAATCTGCATTCGCAGCGTCGCCAATTTCCTGGAATATTGGGGCCGACCGGATGCGACCGCCGAGGCGTTTACCGATGATGCCTATTTTCGCTCCGGCGACATCGGCTATCTCGATGCAGAGGGATATCTCTTCATCGTCGATCGCAAGAAGGACATCATCATCCGCGGCGGCGAGAACATCAGCTGCCTGGAGGTCGAGGCCGCGCTTTACGGACATCCAGACGTCGCCGAAGCGGCGGTGTTCGGACTCGACGATGAAAGGTTCGGCGAAGTGCCTGGCGCCGTTGTTCATCCGCGCGATGGCGCGGCGCTCGATGCGGACACGCTGTGCGCGTTCCTCGATGATCACATCGCGGCATTCAAGGTGCCACGGCGGATATGGGTGAGCGCGGCCGCGTTGCCGCGATTGGGGACCGAGAAGATCGACAAGGTGTCGTTGCGCAACACCTATCGCGCGATCGCAGCACGCGAGGCGGCGTAGCGCTTTTCACCTTCGTCGCATCCCGATAGAGCGCCGGGCATGGCGGCGATCAGTAGAAGAGGCCTCCTCGTCGGCGGGGGTGCGGGGGTCGGGCTGATCGTCGCGTGGGGGCTGTGGCCGCGCTCATACGCGCCCAACCTCGTCGCGAGCCCGGGAGAGACGGTTCTCAATTCATGGTTGAAGATCGGGATCGACGGCCACGTCACCGTCGCAGTGCCGCAGCTCGAGCACGGTCAGGGCGTCTACACCGCGCTGCCGCAGATCGTCGCCGACGAACTCGGGGCGGACTGGCGTACGGTGGCGGTCGAGCCCGCACCGATCAACCCGCTCTATGCCAACCCGCTCGCGCTCGACGAACTGTTCGACGGTAGTTTCGCCCGCATCCCCGACGACGTCCTCGGCACGGTCGGGACGCGCGCCGCGGCGATGTTGACCGGGGGATCGACGTCAGTGCGGATGTTCGAGGAGGCGTGCCGAATCGCGGGCGCGGGCGCACGGGTGCTGCTCTGCCAGGCGGCGGCGGCGCGGTGGGACGTCGCCGCCGACGCCTGCACCGTCGAGGCGGGATTCGTCGTCTATCGGGCCAAGCGCTTGCGGTTCGCCGACCTCGCCGCGGACGCTGCGACGCGGACGCTGCCCAATCCGCTGCCAATCGGTGGGCAAGGGGCGGGCAAGCTGGCGGGGCGATCGGTACCTCGGCTCGACGTTCCCGCAAAGGTGGATGGATCGGCGACCTTCGCGGGCGACATCCGGCTTCCTGACATGGTTCACGCCGCGATTCGTCAGGGGCCTGCAGCCAATTCGCGGCTGGTCCGGGTCGACCGCGCGGCGGCGGATCAGATCCGCGGGGTGCTTCAGGTCGTCGAGAACCCGCGTTGGGTCGCCGCGATCGCGACGACGTGGTGGGCGGCGGCGACCGCGCTCGATGCGCTCGCGCCGCGCTTCGAGACGCGCGGCCGCGCGGTCGACAGTAGGACCATCGAGGCTGCGCTGATGGCGGCGTTCGATGGCCCCGGGCTGCGCGTCGCGCGGGGCGGCGATCTGACGGGCGTGTTCACGGGCGCAACGCTCGTTACCGCCGAATATAGCGCAGGCGTCGGTATCCATGCCGCGATCGAGACGATGAGCGCGACCGCGGCGTATCGCGATGGGCGGCTTCAACTGTGGCTGCCGACCGCGGCGCCCGCCGCGGCTCGAACCGCCGCCGCGCGTGCTGCGGGGATCAGCGAAAATGCGGTCGTCGTCCACCCGGTGATGGCAGGAGGCGGGTTTGGCGCCACCCTCGACCCGCTGGTCGCCGAGCAGGCGGCGGTGCTCGCGGTAACGCTGCGCCGCCCGGTCAATCTCGTCTGGTCGCGGGGGGAAGACACGCTCCACGACCGTTATCGTCCACCGGCGAAGGCACGGATGGCCGCGCGGATCGCGGGGAACGGCGCGATCCTCGGTTGGAGCGCGAAGATCGCGGCTCCGTCGACCGGGATCGAACTTGCGAACCGCGTATTGCCGGGTGCCCTGACCGGCCTGGCCTCGATCGGCGCGAACGGCGACCGCTATGCGGTTGCGGGAGCGACCCCACCCTATCGCCTGCCCGCCTTTGCGATCGACCACCATCCCGCGGATATCGGGATGCCGACCGGTCATTTGCGCGGCGGCGCTCATGGCTACACCGCGTTCTTCACCGAATGCTTCCTCGACGAACTCGCCCACGTAGGGGGAAACGAGCCGTTGTCGTACCGGATCGGTATGCTCGGCGGCGATGCGCGGCTGGCGCGATGCCTGTCGACCGTCGCGGCGCTGGGTGGCTGGAACGGCGGGGTACCGGGCAGCGGACAAGGGATCGCGTGCCATGCGTTTCGCGGCAGCTATATCGCGGTGCTTGCCGAAGCGCATATCGGCGACGACCAACGCGTGGTTGTCGACCGGCTCGTCGCCGCGGTCGATTGCGGGCGCGTCATCAATCCCGATATCGTCCGTCAACAGATCGAGGGCGGGCTCGTCTTCGGCATGGCGCAGGCGCTGGGCGCGTCGACCAGTTTCACCCGCGGGCTCGCCGACGTGAGGGGCTTTGCCGGGCTCGGGCTGCCGCGGCTCGCTGATACCCCCGATATCGTCGTCGACGTCGCGCGCAGCGACGAGGACCCCGGCGGGGTCGGCGAGCTCGGCGTGCCCCCGGTCGCACCTGCGATTGCCAACGCGCTCCACTCCGCGACGGGCTATCGCATCCGGTCGCTTCCGCTTAGGTCGGGCGCATGACACAGCCTCCCGATCATCCCCCGGTCCGGCGCCCGCGGATCGGTGTGCTGTTGACGAACCTCGGCACCCCCGACGGCCCCGATGCAAGGTCCGTAAAACGCTATCTCGGCGAATTCCTGTCGGACCGGCGCGTCGTCGAGCTTCCCGCGATTGCGTGGCAGCCGATCCTGCGCGGGATCATCCTGCAGACGCGGCCGAAGAAATCGGCGGAGGCCTATCGGCTGGTCTGGCGCGAGGATGGCTCACCGCTCGCCGCGATCACCAGATTGCAATGCGAAGCGCTGCGAGGCGCGTTCGGCAACGATGTCATGGTCGATTGGGCGATGCGCTATGGCAATCCGTCGATTCAGGATGCGATTGCGGCAATGAAGGCGGCGGGGTGCGAGCGGATTTTGCTCAGCCCGCTTTACCCGCAATATTGCGCGGCGACGACCGCGACCGCCAATGACCGGGCGTTCGCGCAGTTGGCATCAATGCGGTGGCAGCCCGCGATCCGGACGCTGCCACCCTATTATGACGACCCTGCCTATATCGACGCGTTGAAACAATCGGTTGAAGCGGGGCTGGCGGCGCTCGATTTCGTCCCCGACGCGATCGTCGCGAGTTTTCACGGGATGCCGCAACGGACGCTGGAACTGGGCGATCCCTATCATTGCCACTGCCAGAAAACCGCGCGGTTGCTCGCCGAAGCGCTGGGGCGCGAGGTGACGATCGCATTCCAGTCGCGGTTCGGGCGCGCGCAGTGGCTTCAGCCTGCGACCGATGTGACGCTGGAGGCGTTCCCGGCGAAGGGTGTGAAGAAGATCGCAATCCTGGCACCGGGCTTTTCGGCCGACTGCCTCGAAACGCTCGAGGAGCTGGCGATTCGGGGGAAGGAGGCCTTCATCGAGGCCGGGGGGACCAATTTCGCCTATTTTCCCTGCCTCAACGACACCCCGGTGGGCGTATCTATGCTGCGGCGCATGATTGCGCGGGAGCTAGAAGGCTGGGTATCGACCAACTGAAGATACAAATCTTGAGCTTGGGAGAGCATGAATGGCACGCGTCGCGATCGTAACCGGAGGTACCCGTGGCATCGGCGAGGCGATCAGCCTAGCGCTCCAGGACATGGGCGTCACCGTTGCCGCCAGTTATGCTGGCAATGACAGCCGCGCGAAGGAATTTTCCGACCGGACGGGGATCGCGACGTATAGATGGGATGTCGGCGATCATGAGGCCTGCCTGGCAGGATGCGCGCAGGTCGAGGCCGACCTCGGCGCGGTTGACATCGTCGTCAACAATGCCGGAATCACGCGCGACGGCACCATTCTGAAGATGAGCTACGAGGCGTGGAAGGAAGTGATCGACACCAATCTGGGCGGTTGCTTCAACATGGCCAAGGCGACCTTTGCGGGCATGCGGACCCGCAAATGGGGGCGAATCGTCAACATCGGGTCGATCAACGGGCAGGCGGGGCAATATGGCCAGGTTAATTATGCCGCCGCGAAATCGGGTATCCACGGCTTTACCAAGGCGCTGGCGCAAGAAGGCGCGAAGGCCGGAGTAACGGTCAACGCGATCGCGCCGGGCTATATTGATACCGACATGGTGGCCGCGGTGCCCGCCGACGTGCTCGAAAAGATCGTCGCGAAGATCCCGGTCGGGCGACTTGGCCAGGCGCACGAGATTGCGCGTGGGGTCGCGTTTCTGTGCTCGGAAGATGGTGGGTTCGTGACCGGATCGACGCTCAGCATCAATGGCGGGCAGCATATGTACTGACGGTTGTCGACTGACGCGCGCCAACCTTTGGCAAAAAACAAGGGGCCCGGCT
>JALYTW010000047.1 GCA_030854075.1 Pseudomonadota bacterium | reverse complement strand
CCTTGGGAACCGCGCCTTCGGGTAGGTGGATATGGATGTCCTTGCGGGCGAACAGGCTTGGCTTGATGCCGTAACTCGGCGCGCGCGCCTTCACGAAGCTGAAGGCAGTCTCGATCGATTCCTTCATGACATCGCCGAGCTTGCCGGTGAGCTTGGCCTGGCCCTTGCCCGCGACGGTGACGCTCTCGATCGTCAGCAATTCGCCGCCGACTTCGGTCCACGCAAGCCCGGTAACCGCGCCGATCTGATCCTCGGTCTCGGAAAGACCATGACGGTATTTCTGCACGCCCGCATATTCGCCGATATTCTCTGGCGTGATCGTGACGCTCGTCTTCTTCCCCTCGAGGATCTGGCGCAGCGCTTTGCGGCACAGCTTGGCGATCTCGCGCTCGAGCGTGCGGACCCCGGCCTCGCGGGTGTACATCTGGATCAGCGCGCGCAGCCCCTCGTGCGTCAGCGTGAATTCGCCGTCCTTGAGGCCGTGCGCCTCGATCTGCTTGGCGAGCAGGTGGCGCTCGGCGATCTCGACCTTCTCGTCCTCGGTATAGCCTTCGAGGCGGATGATCTCCATCCGGTCGAGCAGCGCCTGCGGCAGGTTGAGCGTGTTCGCGGTGGTCACGAACATCACGTCGCTGAGGTCGATGTCGATCTCGAGATAATGATCCTGAAACTTCGAATTCTGTTCGGGATCGAGCACTTCGAGCAATGCCGACGCGGGATCGCCGCGGAAATCCTGGCCAAGTTTGTCGATCTCGTCGAGCAGGAACAGCGGATTGCTGGCGCCCGCCTTCTTGAGGTTGGTGACGATCTTGCCCGGCAGCGAACCGATGTACGTCCTGCGATGGCCGCGAATCTCGGCTTCGTCGCGAACGCCGCCAAGCGATTGACGAATGAATTCGCGCCCGGTTGCCCTGGCAATCGATTTGCCAAGGCTGGTCTTACCAACTCCGGGGGGGCCGACCAGACACAGGATCGGACCTTTGAGCTTGTTCGTGCGCGCCTGAACCGCGAGATATTCGACGATCCGATCCTTGACCTTCTCAAGCGCATAATGGTCCTCGTCGAGCACCGCCTGCGCCGCCGCAATATCCTTCTTGATCTTCGACTTCTTGCCCCATGGTAGGCCGAGCAACACGTCGAGATAGTTGCGCACGACGGTCGCCTCGGCGCTCATCGGCGCCATGGTCTTGAGCTTCTTCAATTCGGCGGTCGCCTTGGTGCGCGCCTCTTTGCTGAGCTTCAACGTAGCAATTTTTTGGGTCAGTTCGGCAATCTCGTCGCCATCGCCTTCCTCGCCCTCGTTACCGAGTTCGCGCTGGATCGCCTTCAACTGCTCGTTGAGATAATATTCGCGCTGGGTCTTCTCCATCTGGCGCTTGACCCGGCTCTTGATCTTCTTTTCGACCTGCAGGACGCCGAGTTCGCCCTCCATCAGAGCATAGGCCATCTCGAGCCGCTTGGCGGGATCGGTCTCGACCAGCAGCGCCTGTTTGTCGGCGACCTTGACCTGGATATTCGCCATGACCGCGTCGCTGAGCTTCGCCGCCTCGACCAGCTCCGACAGCTGCACCGCGGTTTCCGACGGCAGCTTGCGGTTCAATTTCGCGTAATTTTCGAACTGCGACACCACCGATCGCATCAGCGCCTCGACCTCGGTGCCCTCGGCGGCGGCGTCGTCGATCATCTCGATCGTCGAGGTCAGGAACTCTCCCGTTTCGGTCAGTTCGGCGAGCCGACCGCGCGCGACGCCCTCGACGAGCACGCGCACGGTGCCGTCGGGTAGCTTGAGCAACTGCAACACGGTGGCGGTAACACCGACCTCATAAAGGTCCTCGCGCGCAGGGTCGTCCTCGGCGGGGTCGAGCTGCGCGACGAGGAATATTTCCTTGTCCGCCGCCATCGCCGCTTCGAGCGCGGCGACGGATTTGTCGCGGCCGACGAACAACGGCACGATCATGTGCGGAAAAACAACGATGTCACGGAGAGGAAGAACGGGATAACTAGTCATGGATACTCCGGCGGGGCGCGGAACTGAGCGCCACTCGCACCAGTATATGGGAAGGATGACGCGTCCATCAATCCGCAGGGACGAAGCGACTTGTCATCAGCAGCATCGCGCGCGACACCGTCGCTCATTCCTGCCGATGGGACTTTGATGACTCGCCTGCCGCTCGCAGCGCTCCTGCTGCTTTCCACCGCGACCTGGGCTGCCGAGTCCAGCATGCCGCTGCTGACCACGCCCGCCAGCACATTGGACGGCCGTATCGTCGCGACTGCCGCCGCTGCGTCACTCCCAAAAAAGGGCGAACCCGCGATCACCGAGCAGACGCGGAAATCGGGCGGTCCGCGCGCACCCGAACAGCGTGCGCTGCGCTTCGACACCGCCGATCTGTCATTCGAGATTTTTCCAGATCGGGAACAGTTGAGCGGCATCGCGACGCTCGGCTTCACCGCGAAGGCCCGGCTTACCCGCCTGATGATCGACCTGGACCGGAACCTGCCCGTAACCGCCATCGCGGTCGACGGCATCGCGCTGCCCACCTCCGCCTGGACCAACCCAGAAGGGCAACTCGCGATCATGCTTCCGCGCGCACTAGTCGCGGGCGATAGGGTCAGCGCTCGAATTAGCTATGGTGGCAGGCCGCACGTCGCGGTCAACGCGCCCTGGGACGACGGCATGGTCTGGTCGAAGACTCCTGCCGGTCGCACCTGGTTTGCGACCACGGCGGAAGGCTATGGCTGCGACCTGTTTTGGCCGTGCCTTGATTTTCCTACTGGCGAACCCGCGCTCGTCACGATCCACGTCACCGTGCCAAAGGGGCTAAAGGCACCCTCGAATGGCAAGCTCCTCGGCGTCGACCAGCTTACCGACGGGCGCACCCGCTGGAACTGGCAGGTTAAACATCCAAACACCTATGCGATCGCCCTCAACGTCGGACCGTATGAGGAGATATCGGGCATCTATAAGAGCCGTTTCGGCAACACAATACCGATGTATTACTGGTACTTGCCCGGTGAGCAGAAGACGGCGGAAGGCCTGTTCGCAGAGTTCGCACCGACGCTCGATTTCTTCGAAACCATGATCGGTCCATACCCCTTTGGCAACGAGAAAGTCGGCGTCGTTGAAACACCTTATAAGGGCATGGAACACCAGACGATCAACGCCTACGGCAACGAATACGCCAAGGCGCCCGAGGGGTTCGACTGGCTGTTCCACCACGAATTCGCGCACGAATGGTTCGGTAACCAGCTCACCGCCGCGAACTGGGACGATTACTGGCTCCACGAAGGCTATGCCACCTACATGCAACCGCTCTACGGCGAGTGGCGCGAGGGCGGCGCGCGCTATGCCGCGATGATGGATGCCGAGCGCGACAGGATCGCGAACGCGGTACCGATCGTCCGCGGTCGCGAGATTACCGAGGAGGAAGTGTACGAACCGACGAAGGGCGGCCCGGGCCAGGACATCTATTACAAGGCGTCGTGGATGCTCCACACGCTGCGCTACCTGATCGGCGACAAGGCGTTTTTCGACGCGACGCGGCTCGCGGTTTATGGACGCAGCGATCCGCGCCCCGGCAACTTCACCCCACGGTACGGCTCGACCACTGAATTTGAGAAGTTCGTCAATCAGGTGACCGGCAAAGATTACGGCTGGTTCTTTGACGTCTATCTGCGTCAGGCTGCGCTTCCCGAGTTGATTGAGACTAAAACTGCCGACGCGCTCTCGCTGCGGTGGACGGTGCCGGGGGGCGGCACGTTTCCAATGCCCGTTGAGGTCAAGGTGGGTGAGCGGATTGAAAGCGTCGCGATGACAGCGGGGATCGGCTCCCTGAAGGTGCCCCCAACCGCGCATGTCGTCATCGATCCATGGGCGCGGATCCTGCGGCGAAGTACTGCCCTTGAAGCGGTAAAGGCGTGGCACGCGCAACAGCGGGACAAGGTCCAATGACAAGA
Source organism: Pseudomonadota bacterium (assembly GCA_030854075.1). Classification (GTDB taxonomy): domain Bacteria; phylum Pseudomonadota; class Alphaproteobacteria; order Sphingomonadales; family Sphingomonadaceae; genus Sphingomonas. The sequence continues at coordinate 1,909 of JALYTW010000047.1, read as the reverse complement.
AACCTCCTCCCCCGCGTGGCCGAAATGGCCGCCATCTTCATGGTCGGCGATGGGCTGGTCGGGCTGATCCAGCCCCGCCGTCACGTCGATCTGTGGAAGGACCGCGCGCTCGGCGCGGAGAAAGTGGTCGCCCCGTTCGTCGACCGTCCGGGTCGCCGTCGCGGCTATGCACTGGTGCAGATCGCAGCGGGGTTATTCCTCGCCAGTCGGCAGCGACCGCAATGACCGGCGATCCGGTCGGTCTTCCCGGACTCGCCGTCATCGCGACGGGATTGTTCGCCTTTCTTGTCGCGCTTCTCTCGGCCAGGCTCCGGGTCCAACGCGAGCCACGCGGCAATCCCACCCGCTCGCGCCGATCGATGATCGGGATCGTCATCCAGGCGGTCGCGATCATGGCAGCTGCCTTCGGCCCGATCCGCGTTACACTCGATCCGCTCTCGGCGTCATCACTGATCGAGGCGGGGGGGTGCGCAATTGCGATGGTCACCGCGGTCGGACTGTTCCTGTGGTCGAGCCGGACGATGGGACGCAACTGGAGCATCGTCGCGCGGACCCGCGATGATCATCAACTCGTCGAGACCGGCCCGTTCGCGTACCTACGCCACCCCATCTATACTGCGCTGTTCCTGCTAATGATCGCGTTTGCCGTGGCCTATGGTCACAGCACCCAGTTGCTGCTCGCGATCCCGCTCTATGCGCTCGGGACGTGGGTTAGGATCAGCGAGGAAGAACGGCTACTCAGAGCGATGTTCGGGGATGCGTACGACGCCTACGCGAAGCGCGTGAGGCGGTTCGTGCCGCACGTGTTTTAACCTGTCGTTCGACCTTATCAGGGGCGTTACCCCATCAATAGGGCTCCGAACGCCTTCACCGCGACCGCTTCATCGCCACTCCAGACCGCGTGCGACACCGCAAGGAAATCCGCCCCTGCTGCAACCAGAGGCGCGGCGTTGTCCACCGTGATCCCCCCGATCGCGACCGCCGGAATCTCGAACATCGTCGCCCACCACGCCAAGATCGACGGATCGGGGCGATGCGTCGTTTCCTTGGTAGCCGTCGGAAAGAATGCGCCGAATGCAACATAGTCCGCGCCTGCCTCGCCCGCCTCCATCGCGAGATGACGACTGTCATGACAGGTCACCCCGATCTGCGCCTCGGGGCCGAGTTCGGCGCGCGCGTCGCGCGGGTCCCCGTCGTCCTGCCCGAGATGCACCCCGTCTGCGCCGAGACGCTTGGCGAGACTGACGCTGTCGTTGACGATGAACGCCACTTCGCGCGCCTCACAAATCCGCTGAAGCGGCTCCGCCAGCGCTGCCGCGGCGTGCTGGTCGACGTCCTTGACCCGGAATTGGAACGCGGCGACCGCCCCCGCATCGAGCGCACGCGCCAGCCGATCGGGAAAGCCGCGACCGACGTCGAGCGGCGACACCAGGTACAGCTGACACGGGGGGCGACGATTGTCGCGGCGGAACCTAGCGGCGAAATCGGGGTCGAGCGGGCCGAGCGGGTCTTCGATATCCATTTCGCCCCCTAGCGCGCGCGGCGGGACGAGTCAGCCCGCAACGATCGCGAGGATGAACCCGTCCCACTTCTTGGCACCCACGGTCTGGACCGCGGTCGCGCTCAGCCGGGTGTCGATCGCGAGGCTGTCGAACAGCGCACGCGTGCCGACGATCCGCTCGTCGTCGCTGGCCGCGTCGAGCATCCCCCCTTCGCGCACCACATTGTCGACGACGATCACCGTTCCCGCGCGGCCCAGCGCGATCGCGCGGTCGACATAGGCGGCGTTGTTGACCTTGTCGGCGTCGATGAAGACGAGGTCGAACGGCCCCTCCCCCGCCGCGACCATCGCATCGAGCGTCGCGAGCGCAGAGCCGACGCGGATGTCGACCAGCGCGCCGACCCCCGC
>JALYTW010000014.1 GCA_030854075.1 Pseudomonadota bacterium | reverse complement strand
CGACGAACAGGTCGGGGGTCACCGCCTGCGCGGGCTCGCCGCCGTAGCGGCAGCCGGGCTTGGGATCATAGCCGCGCAGTTCGCGGATCATGTCGGCCATGTCCTCGTCGTCGACTCCGCACAGCCGCTTGAGCCGCGCGAGATCGCCGCGCGCGAGCCAATCGAGGTTGGCGATCAGCTTGGCCATGCACGGGTCGTAGCGATCGGCTTCCTTCGCCTGGAGCGCAAGGCATTCGGCGAGGTCGCGCGCGCCGACCCCGGTGGGATCGAGCGTGTGGATCAGCGCGAGTACCTGCTCGACCCGCACAAGTGCGACCCCGAGCCTGGTGGCGACATCGAGCAGCGGGACGGTGAGATAGCCCGCCTCGTCGATCTGGTCGATCAGATGCTGCGCGATGAACCAGTCGCCGCCGCTGACCACCGCGCCCGCCTGCGCGAGCAGATGGTCGGCGAGCGTGGCACCGGTATCCGCGAACGCGTCGAGATCGGGCACCTCGCCGCCCATCGATCCGGTCGCGCCGCCGGTCATCGAGAGGCCGCCGTCAAAGCTGCCCCCGCCATCGGCGACGCTGTCCTGCTGATGGCTTTCGGTCGCATAATCGAGATCAAGCGGCTCGGCAGCGGCGGTGCCGCTCACCAACTCGTCCGCACCCGCTGGATCAGGGGCTTCGGCGCGTTCAGGGCGAACGAGCTCGTCGGTCTGCGCGGCTTCGAGCAGCGGGTTTTTCTCGACCTCCTCGGCGATGAACCCTTCGATTTCGAGGTTGGACAGCGCCAGCAGCTTGATCGCCTGCTGGAGCTGGGGGGTCATCACCAGCGATTGCGACTGGCGCAGGTCGAGGCGGGGGGCGAGACTCATCGGGGGGCAGGGCCGGTATTCGTCATGCCGGGCTCGTCCCGGCATCCAGAGCCACAAGCCACAGTATTGCTTGGATCTGGACCCCGGGACAAGCCCGGGGTGACGGAGGGGAGCCGCCAGTCATCACGCTACAGCGAGAATCCCTCGCCCAGATACAGGCGGCGGACGTTGGCGTCGGCGACGAGTTCGGCGGGGCTGCCGCTGAACAGCACGCGCCCGTCGTAGATGATGTAGGCGCGATCGACGATATCGAGCGTTTCGCGGACATTGTGGTCGGTAATGAGCACCCCGATGCCGCGGCGTTTCAGGTCGATCACCAATTCGCGGATATCGGCGATCGAAATCGGGTCGATCCCCGCGAATGGTTCGTCGAGCAGCATGATCTTGGGATCGGCCGCAAGCGCGCGCGCGATCTCCGCGCGGCGACGTTCGCCTCCCGACAGCGCCATCGCCGGGGCGGCGCGCAGCTTGGTCAGCCCGAATTCCTCGAGCAAGGTTTCCAGCTTGCGCGCGCGCTCCGCGCGATCGGGCTCGGAGAGTTCGAGCACGGTGAGGATGTTCTTCTCGATCGACAGCCCACGAAAGATGCTGGTTTCCTGGGGCAGATAGCCGAGCCCCATAATCGCACGGCGGTACATCGGCAGCCCGGTGATGTTCTCGCCATCGAGCATGATCCGGCCCGAATCAGGCTTCACGAGGCCCATGACCGAATAGAAGCACGTCGTCTTGCCCGCGCCGTTGGGGCCGAGCAGCCCGACGACCTCGCCGTGGCCGACGGTAACCGATACGTCGGTGAGGACCGCACGCTTGTCGTACGACTTGGCGATCGAGACGACCTGAAGGCCCTCGCTGACCGGGGCCTCGTGGATCGGTTCGGCGTGTTCCAGCGTCTCGGTGACCGCGTCCATGGATCGGATGCCTCGCAACAAATGGTTACCGAATGCTTACCGCACCGGTGGTTGGCAGGAAACGTGCATGGCGCATGTGCGGCGCGAGCGAAACCCCGGAAACGGCGGATCGCCCCCTGGCGCGCGGTCAGTTGCTGCGATCGGGAACCGAAAAGGTGCCGGTAACCCGGCCGGCACGCTGGGTGACGCCGCTGTCCGCGCCGCTCGACCCGGCGACCGATGATCCGTCGATCACCGCGCGACCGGTGTCGAGGTTGATCGTCAGCCGCCCGCCGTTGACGGTGTTGCCGCCCTGGTCGAGCGTCACCGCGCCGAGCATCGTGACGACGCGGCGGTTGAGATCGTAAATCGCGTACTGGCTGCGCGCGGTCTGATCGGGGCGGTGGACGACGACCCCGCCCGCGGCATCGAGCCGCGAAACCTGCGGATTGCCGCCGACGACCTGCCCGGTATAGCTCACCGTCATCCGCGCGGCGTTGAGCGTCATCTCGGCCTGCTTGACCGCGACGCTGCCCGACAAGATCGCGCGGTTCGCCTTGTCTTGCAGTTCGATATGGTCTGCGGAAAAGTCGATCGGTGCGCGTGAATTATGCGCCTGTTGCGCAGGAGCGGCGGTGGCCGCGATCAGGGCACCGAGGGCGAGTCCGGAAAGAAGGGAGAGGCGCATCGCGGCTATTTCGTGCGTCCGGGGACGATCCGCAAGCGCGCATGGCCATCGAGCGTCACGGTGCGATTCTCCAGGTTGGCGGTCATGGCGCTGGCGCTAAAGGTCCCTTGCGGAACGGTGCCGGTAGCCGCACCGGTGCTCTGCATCCGCCGCTGCTTGAGGTCGATCGTCACGTCGCTGGTATCGAGCCGGTAATTGTCTGGCGCGCGGACGACGACGGGGCCGTCGATCTTTACCTGTTCGGTGTCCATATCATAGCGCCCAGTGTTCGCCTTGATTTGGGCGGGTCCGTCGGGCAGCTGGATGTCGGCCGCGAGCTGGTTGAGCTGGACGATCGGTTCGGCCGAACTCTGCTGGATCGCAGAGCCCGCGTTCAGCGCGAACTTCTGGCCCTTGGCATCCTGCCCGCGATAGGTGGCGGACTGGATTTTGAGACGTTCCTTGGCGACTTCGACCTTGTTCTTGTCGAGGAGGAACGACACGTCGCCGCCCGCGGTCAGCGGTGCCATGACGAGGAACGCCGCGAGCACGCCGATCGCGACCGGCAGCGCCACGCCGAGGATGCCGACGAGCTTGTCATGGCTCGATCCCGGTGCGGCCCATGATTGGCGCCCGGACCGGGTGCGCTGCGCTATCGCGGACATCGCGGGCGGCGTCTAAACATGCGCGAAAATGTCGGTTTCGGGCCAGCCCGCCAGATCGAGCGCGGCGCGCGCGGGAAGAAAGTCGAAGCACGCCTGTGCGATCCCCATCCGGCCTTCGCGGACCAGTCGCCGGTCGAGTTCTTCCCTCAAGCGGTGCAGAAAGCGGACGTCGCTCGCCGCATATTCCTTCTGCGCGTCGCTGAGGTCGGGCGATCCCCAGTCGGACGACTGCTGCTGTTTCGAGATGTCCTGGCCAAGCAGTTCGCGGACCAGTTCCTTGAGCCCGTGACGGTCGGTGTAGGTACGCACCAGCCGCGAGGCGATCTTGGTGCAATAGACCGGCGCGGCGACGACGCCGAGATAATATTGGATCGCGGCGATATCGAACCGGCCGAAATGATAGAGTTTGACGCGTGCGGGATCGGCCAGCAGCGCCTTGAGGTTGGGCGCGGCGTAATCGCTGCCGGGGCCGAAGCGGACCAGATGCTCGTCGGTGCCGCCGTCGGACAGCTGGACCACGCATAGCCGGTCGCGGGGGGTCAGCAGCCCCATCGTCTCGGTATCGACCGCGATCGCGGCACCGGCGGCGAAGACGTCGGCGGGAATGTCTTCTTCGTGGAAATGGACGGTCATCGCCGCGCCCTACGCCACGTTTCCTGAACGCTCAATGGCCTGCAGAGCGCGATGGCCCGAACGTTTAATGGAGGGTCGTGGGCGCTCGGGACGTCCTGCGCCCCCGCGCGACGATGTTGAGCGTTTCGACCAGCGCGGAAAATGCCATCGCGGCGTAGATATACCCCTTGGGCACATGGACCCCGAACCCGTCGGCGATCAGCACCAGCCCGATCATCAGCAGGAACGAGAGCGCCAGCATCACGACCGTCGGGTTGCGGTTGATGAAGTTCGCGAGCGGATCGGCGGCGACCAGCATCACGCCGACCGCGACGATCACCGCGACGATCATGATCGGCAAATGATCGGTCATGCCGACCGCGGTCAGGATCGAATCGATCGAAAATACCATGTCGAGCAGCAGGATCTGGACGATCGCGCTGCCGACGGTCATCGCCGCCTTGCCCGGGACGCCGGGAGCCGTGTCGGTCGTATCAGTGTCGTGGTCGACATTGTGATGGATTTCCGTAGTCGCCTTCCAGACCAGGAATAGCCCGCCCGCGATCAGGATCAGGTCGCGCCAGGAAAATGCCGTGTCGAAGGTAGGTTCGCCATGCGGCCCAGGCCCTCCGACCAGGCCGAGGTCGATCACCGGCGCGGTCAGCCCGACCAGCCATGCGATCATCGACAGCAGGACCAGCCGGAGAATCAACGCGAGCCCGATCCCGAGTCGCCTGACCTTGCTGCGCTGCGCCTCGGGGAGCTTGTTCGACAGGATCGAAATGAAGATCAGATTGTCGATCCCGAGCACCACCTCCATCACGATCAACGTCAGAAGCGCGGCCCAGGCGGCGGGGCTGGCGAGAAGTGCGAGAAGGGCGTCCATCGCGACTCTGTGCCGTCTGCGCCACAACGTGGCAAGTATTCGTGGTGAACGCGCGCGCAGCCACCGAATTTGCATGCAGCGGCTTGCATATTGCGCTATGGCGATTCTCAAGGCGCAAAAGGTTTCGCGCCTGGGGGTCCGCGTTTGTCGTCCGGCGCGCGGGGTTTCGACGGGATGGATTGCGGGCGAACCGGGAAGACGAACAGGGTTATGGGTTTTGATAAAGGTGGCCGCGGAAATCGTGGCGGGCGCGGTCGCGACAAGCGTGACAATTTCGGTGGCGATGAATTCGGCGGCGGGGGCAGTAGCTTCGGCGGCGGCGGTGATCGCGGCGGCTTCGGCGGCGGCGGTGGCGACCGCGGCGGCTTTGGCGGCGGTGGTGGCACCGGCGGCGGCGGC
>JALYTW010000007.1 GCA_030854075.1 Pseudomonadota bacterium | reverse complement strand
CTGCTGGTCGGGCTTGCGGTGCTCGAGGCGACGCTGATCGGCCTGACGCTGCTGCTGCTGCCGCTTGCGGTGCGATGGGGCGTGCGGCCGTTGATCACGCTGCGCAAGGAAATGGACCATCGCCTTGCGGTCGATTTGACGCCGTTGCCGTTGGAGGGCGTGCCCGTCGAACTGCGCGATCTTGTGACCGCCTTCAATGGCATGCTGCGACGGCTCGATACCGCGCTCGAGCGGATGCGGCGGTTTACCTCGGACGCCTCGCACCAGTTGCGCACGCCGTTGTCGATCCTGCGGACGCATATCGGCGTGCTGCGCACCGCCGACCCCGGCAGCCCGGAAGCGCGATCGTCGTTTGCCGACATCGATCTGGCCAGCGAGCGGCTACAGCGACTGGTCGTGCAGTTGCTGGCGCTGGCCCGCGCCGACAATGCGTCGCCAACGGAGCTGAGCTTTTCGCTCGGCGATGCCAACACGTTCGCGGCATCGGTCGCCGAGGATTACGCCCACGCGGCGATCGCGCGCGGTATCGAATTGCGGTTCGATCGCTCGCCCCGACGCGCCACGATCTATACGCACGATCTGCTCGCCGCCGAGCTGCTCGGCAATCTGATCGACAACGCGATCCGCTACAGTCACGACGGCGGCACCGTCGCGATCATGGTCGAAGCGGGAAGCCACGGCACCGACGTGATCATCGAGGACGATGGTCCGGGCATTCCGCCAGAGGATCGCACGCACGCGTTGACGCGGTTCTCGCGCCTCGATCGCGATGCCCGGCGTGACGGAAGCGGATTGGGGCTGTCGATCGCAGAGGCGCTGGCCTCGGCGCTCGGTGCGACGCTGGTGCTGGAGACCGCGCGAACCGGTCAGGGGCTGCTCGCACGCGTGCGGTTCCCGGCCAGGGCGGGAGAATCGGCATTGCTGACAGCACCATGACAGGTTCGGCGACTAAACCTCCCGCTCATGAAGCTCGATCGATCGAGCCGGTCGTTGGTTTGGGGAGGGGTTGTTGGTTCGTAAATTCGCAAAGTCCGCGGCTTGCCTGGTGGCGCTCGTCGGGTGCAGCGGTGCTGCCCGCACGGGCCATTCGGCGGCTGGCACCAAGCCTCCTGCTGCGCCGCCCACAGTCTTTACGATCGACAAGGTGTCGCTGCCGGGCGAGGGCCGCGGCGATTATCTGACGATCGATCCCGCGGCACGGCGTCTTTACGTGACGCATAGCGCGGCGGTGCATATCGTCGATCTCGACACGTTGACGCCGGTCGCCGAAGTGACCGGGCTCAAGGCAGCCCATGGCGTTGCGCTTGCGAACGGTCATGGTTTCGTCTCGGACGGCGACCAGAATGCGGTCATCGAATTCGATCCCGCGACCGGCAAGACGCTCGCGACGATCCCGACCGCCAAAAAGCCCGACAGCATCGTATTCGATCCCGCGTCGGGCATGATCATGGTCGCCTGCGGCGAGGCGGCCGAGATCGACGTCATCGACCCTGCCAAAAATGTGGTCGTCAAGACGATCAAGCTGCCCAGCGATCCCGAATTCTCCCGGGTCGATGGCAAGGGCAAGCTGTGGGTCAATCTGGGTGACGGCAACGACATCGGGGTGATCGACACCAGGACGATGATGGTGACGGGAACGATCCCGCTGCCCGGCTGCGACGGCCCGGGGCCGCTCGCCTTTGATGCCGTCAACCGCGTGCTGTTCAGCGGCTGCGGCAACAAGGTGATGACCGTGACCGATGCGGATGCAGGCACGGTGATCGCCCGGGTGCCCATCGGCGACGATCCCGACGGGATCGCGTTCGATCCCGGCAGGAAGCGTATCTACGTCGCGAACCGCGCCGGTGGCTGGACCATCGTCGATCAGACGGCGCGGAATGGTTATGCGATCAAGCAGACGCTGAAGATCGACGATTATGCCAAGACGGTGACGGTCGATCCCGCGACCCATCGCGCATTTTCTTCGACCGCAGACCTGATCTGGGGGCCGGTCATCCCCGGCAAGAAGCATTTGCCCAGCGCCAAATCGGGCACGTTCCGTCTCATGGTGATCTCCTCCAAATAATTGATCACCGCGGGGCTTCCCAAACCATTTGCGGTGGTGACAGAAGGAAATGAAGATGGCCGACAGCGACATGGCGCAGCCTGTCGACGAGACGATCGCCGCCGACGAGGATCAGGGTCCGCGCTGGTGGTGGCGGATCATGGACATCAGCGTCGGGATCGTCCCCGTGCCCGTGTTCGTGGTCATCATCGCGCTGATCGGCGCGCTGATCGCGGTCGGCGAGGTGCCCGCGGACCTCACCACCAATATCCTGATCCTCACGGTCGGCGGGTTCGGCTGTGCCGAGATCGGCAATCGCATTCCCGGCCTGCGACGGGTCGGCGCGGCGGCGATCTTCGCGACGTTCGTGCCCTCGCTGCTGGTCTATCTCGGGATAATCCCTACGCCGCTCAAGGATTCGATCTCGCTCTTCACCGAACAGAGCAACTTCCTCTATCTTTTCATCGGCGCGATTATCGTCGGGTCGATCCTCGGGATGGACCGCAAGATGCTGATCGGCGGCTTCCTCAAGATTGCGCTACCGATCGTGGCGGGCTCGATCGCGGCGGTGGCGGTGGGCTGCGCGGTCGGCACCGCACTGGGACTCGGCTTCGAGCGCACGGCGTTCATGATCGTCGTGCCGGTGCTGGGCGGCGGCGTCGGAGAGGGTGCGATCCCGCTGGCAATCGGCTATGCCGCACTCTCGGGCGGCACTCAGGGCGATTTGCTCGCTGAGATATTGCCGGCGGTGATGTTCGGCAGCCTGGCCGCGATCCTGATGGCGGGCGGGCTCAACCTGCTCGGCAACCGCCGCCCCGACCTCACCGGCAACGGGCAATTGCAACCCGGCGAACACGATGTCGTACTCACCGGCAGCGAAGCGCCGCGCTTCACGCCCGATTTGCGAACGATCGGCGGATCGCTGATCCTGGCGATGACGTTGTACACCATCGGTGCCTTCGTCCAGGATTTGACGAATTTCCCCGGTCCGGTGACGATGCTGTTTCTCGCGGTGGTGCTCAAGCTGGGCAGGCTGGTCTCGCCGCGGCTCGAACGCGGCGCGTATCGCAACTATCAGTTCTTCGCGCAGCTCGTCACCTATCCGCTGCTGTTCGCGATCGGTGTGGCCAAGACCCCGTGGGAAAAGCTGATGAGCGCGTTCACGCTCGCGGAGGTGCTGACGATTTTGGCGACCGTCACAACGCTGGTGACGACGGGCTTCTTCACCGGGCGGCTGGTCAACATCCACCCGGTCGAGGCGGGGATCATCGCCGCGTGCCGCGCCAGCCAGGGGGGCACCGGCGACGTCGCGATCCTGACCGCGTCGAACCGCATGGTCCTCATGCCCTTTGCGCAGGTCGCGACGCGGATCGGCGGCGCGTTGACCGTGACGATCGCGCTGGCGCTGTTCGCCAAGTTCGGGAGCGCGCTTTGACGGCGGCTCCCGTCGCCATCCTCTACCAGGCACTCCCGCCGCCGATGATCGACGGGCTGCGCAAGGACGCCAAGCCCGGCGGCTATTCGGATGGCGGCGCCGACATCGCGGTCGCGCTGCGGTCGGTCGGGCAGCCGGTCGCGACGCCGGTGGCGTCGCCCGATCCGGCGGTCGCGCTCGACTGGGTCTTCCCGGACACCGTCGACGGCATCCGGGCGGCGGGAGCGGCCGGGGCCTCCATCCTGTGGGCCAATACCGCGTTGTTCGCGGGCCATCCGCTCGACGCCGCGCTCGCCGATTTCGACATTGTCGGGCAATCGCCGGCCGCCACGCAGGCGTTCGACGACAAGTTCGCAACAAACCGGATGCTGAGCGATGCGGGGCTGTCGGTCGCGCGGTCGTTTCTGCTGTCGCGGACCCGGCGTGACCCTGTTTTTGGCCTGGCGGATATCGAAGCGACCTGCGCCGCGATGGCACTGGACTTCCCGCTGATCGTCAAACCGGTCCGCGGGCGCGGTAGTCAGGGGGTCACGCTGGTCGCCGACATCGGTGCGCTGCGTCGCGCCGCCGACACGCTGTTCGCGGCGGCAACCTTTGGCGACATGCTGATGGTCGAGGAATATCTCGACGGTGAGGAAATGACCGTCACGGTGATGCCGCCTGCCTCACCGCGACCCGACAACACGCGGGATGGCGCGCATTGGGCATTGCGACCGGTGTGTCGCTTCGATCAACGCGACGGCGTCGCCCCCTATAATGGCGACGTACCGGTGTCGATCAACAGCGTCGCGCTGGCGAAGATCCGCCTCAGTGATCCCGCGATTGTCGCGATGATCGACCAGTGTCTCGCCGCAGCGGCGCTGGTGGCTGCGCGGTCGGTGATCCGGATCGATTGCCGCGCCGACCGGCAAGGCGTCTTCACATTGTTCGATCTCAACATGAAGCCGAACATGACGGGTCCCGGCCGCCCCGGTCGCGACGACCAGGACTGCCTGTCGGCGATCGCCGCGCGCTCGGATGGGTGGGCGTATGTCGACCTGCTACGCGCGATGCTCGCTGCGGCGTGGCGTGGCGTGGCGTGAGCAGTGAATGGACGATTTTGGCGTCCCGACACGGTTATGGGCTGCGCGTCTGACCTGCTCCCGCAAAATATGGGTCATTGTTAACTTAGGGCAGATGAACGGAAGACAGGAGTTAGACACCCGAAAAGGTAAATGACCGCATTTAGGTTTTCGGGCGAGGTGGCTATCTGAACAACTGTCCGTCTCCTGCAATCGCGCACCCGAAAGCGGCCAGACCGCAACCGGCCCACATTCAGGCATTCCGGTGCCCATCGTTATCCCGTCGGGTGAATTTGGAAATGGCTGAAAACCGCCGTTGCGGAGAAATGGTGCACCCGACTGGAGTCGAACCAGTGACCTCTGCCTTCGGAGGGCAGCGCTCTATCCAGCTGAGCTACGGGTGCCTCGGCGAGCGACTAGCAAAGGCGCGGGCACTGCGCCAGCGGTTATCGCCTGGCCAAATCGGACAAGGGCCTCACGCCGCCCACCGCCTCGGTCAAAAGATGGATTGAGTTGCGCCGGCGGCGCGGAGAACTGAAAGATGCGGATCGTGCTCGTCCTCTACCGGGTTACCGGGCCGGGCGGCGCGGGGGTCTTGGGCTGGAAGCTACAGAGATCGGCCACAATGCACCGCCAGCATTCGGGCCGCCGCGCCTTGCAAACATAGCGGCCGTGGAGGATCAGCCAGTGGTGGGCATGCCGCCGGAACGGCTGGGGTGTCGCCTTGTCGAGCGCCTTTTCGACCGCGAGCGGGGTCTTGCCCCGCGCTAGCCCGGTGCGGTTGCCGACCCGAAAGATGTGCGTATCGACCGCGAAGGTTTCCGCCCCGAACGCAGTATTCATGACGACGTTCGCGGTCTTGCGACCGACCCCCGGCAGCGCCTCGAGCGCCGCACGATCAGCGGGAACCACGCCGTCGTGATTCGCGATCAGCGCGGCGGACAGCGCGATCACGTTCTTCGCTTTGGTGTTGAACAGCCCGATCGTGCGGATGTGGCGGCGCAGTTCCTCTTCGCCGAGCGCGACCATCTGCGCGGGGGTCGTCACCGCGTCGAACAACGCACGCGTTGCCTTGTTGACCCCGACGTCGGTCGCCTGCGCCGACAGCACTACCGCGACGAGCAACTGATAGTCGTTGCCCGATTTCAGCTCGGTTTCGGGATGCGGGTTGTCGGCGGCGAGCCGCGCATAGAATTCGACGACGTCCGCCCGTTTCATCGTGCGCGCGTCATAGCCCGAGGACGTCTTTCATCCGGTACCGTCCGGAGGGTTGTTCAGCCAACCAAAGCGCAGCCTTTACCGCGCCGCGCGCGAAGATGCTGCGGTCGTCGGCGCGGTGGATCAGTTCGATCCGTTCGCCGTCGGTCGCGAAGACGATGCTGTGATCGCCGACCACCGATCCGCCGCGGAGCGAGGACAGGCCGATCGTCCCTTCGCTGCGCGCGCCGGTCAAGCCCGCGCGGCCGTCGACCCGGACTTCGCCAAGGGTGGTGGCGCGCCCCGCCGCCGCCATCTCGCCCAGCAGGATAGCGGTGCCAGAGGGCGCGTCGACCTTGTCCCGATGGTGCATCTCGACGATTTCGATGTCCCAATCCGGGCCAAGCCGCGCGGCGGCGTCACGGACCAGCAGCGACAGCAGAGTAACCCCGAGCGAGGTGTTGCCGGTCTGGAGGATCGCAATGTCATTGGCAGTCGTATCGATCAGCGCCTGATGCGCGGTAGTCAGGCCGGTGGTGCCGATCAGGATCGGCGTTCGGGTCTCTCGGGCCGCGTGAAGATGCGTTTCCAGCGCGCTGGCAATCGAGAAATCGACGAGCACATCGGCGCGGCGCGCCAACGGCAAGGGATCGTCGCCCGCATCCACGCCCCCGGCAAGCGTGCCGCCGATCGCGTCGATCGCGTCGACGATGGCACGCCCCATCCGCCCAGCGCTGCCGTAGATGCCGATCGCGGTCATGCGCCTGGACTCTGCTCGTTCATCGCTGCTTCTTGGCACGGATCGGGACGCGCGCACTAGTGGATGGGTGAAACTTAGCGACGCGGACGCTGGAATGATGGGCAGAATGACGGCCGCCTTAGCGACGACGCTACACGGCGCTCAGCACGCGGGCGCGATCTGCCAGTCGATCGACCGCGGCTGCGTGAATGCCAGGCGTTGACACCAGCACGCCGAACGCCTGGGGATCGGGCTTATTGAACGCGAGCGGGCTGCCGAATGCGTCCGACACCACCGCGCCTGCCTCGCTCGCGATCAGCACCGCGGCGGCGACGTCCCACTCGCTACCCCACCGCAGGGTCGCCACCAGATCGGCTTCGTCCGCGGCGACCATCGCGATCCGCAGCGCGATCGAATTGGGCTTGGCGACGATCGCGAGATCACGATCCGCCTTGGGCAGCGCATCGGTCGGCACCCGGGCACCGGGAAGGTCGGTTCGCCCTCCAACCGCCAGCGCGATGCCGTTGCGCCACGCGCCAGTGCCAGCTGTCGCCCGCCAGCGCTCGCGCCGAGCGGGGGCATCGAGCACCGCCACGATCGGACGTCCGCGTTCTACCAGCGCGATCGATACCGCCCAGCCCTCGCGCCCCCGGATATAATCGCGCGTGCCGTCGATTGGATCGACCACCCACACCCGGTCGTTCGCGAGCCGCCCTGGATTGTCTGCGGTCTCCTCGGACAGCCAACCCGCCTCAGGCAACAATCCGGCCAGGCGCGCGCGCAGCATCCGGTCAATATCGAGATCGACCTCGCAGACCGGGCTGCCCGGCTCTTTTTCCCACTGTCTGAAATCTGTCCGCCAGCGCGCCATCGCCATCGCAGCAGCCTCCGCCGCGATCCCCGCGACCGCCTCGGTCAGCGCCGCCGCGGCGTCAGCCACTGGCCACCGTCATCCCGTCGATCCGGCACGTCGGCACGTTGACCCCGTAGCGGAATTCAAGGTCGCTAGCAGGGGTCAGGTTCAGGAACATGTCTTTCAAATTCCCCGCAATCGTGAATTCGGCGATCGGCGTCGTCAGCTTACCCTGCTCGATCCGGAACCCCGCCGCACCGCGGCTATAGTCGCCAGTGACCAAATTGACGCCCTGCCCAATGACTTCGGTGACGAACACGCCGTCATCGATGTCGCCGATCAACGTCTCGACCGGGCTTGGTCCCGCAGCAAGGTACAGGTTGCTGGTCGATACGCCCGGCCCGCCACCGATCCCGCGCGAGGCATGCCCGGTCGGCTCGAGCCCCAACTGCCGCGCCGTCGCGCTGTCGAGCAACCACGTCTCGAGCATGCCATCCTCGACGATTTCGGTCGGCGACACCGGCAGCCCCTCGCCATCAAACGGGCGCGACCGCAGTCCATGCGGCCGGTGGGGATCGTCTCGAATGATGATGCCCTCACCGAATATGCGGGTGCCCAGCGATTCGAGGAGGAAGCTCGTCATGCGGGTGATCGCCTGCCCCCCAATCGCTCCTGTCAGATGACCGAGCAGCGAGGTGCCGACACGTGGATCGAAGACGACCGGCATGGTGCCGCTTGTCGCGCGTCCCGGGTGGAGCCGCGCGACCGCGCGCTCGCCTGCGCGGCGACCGATCGAGGCGGGATCCTCGAGATGATCGCGGCGGCGGGCGGCGTGATGCGCATAGTCGCGCTCCATTCCGGTATCGCCAGTCCCCGCGATCACGCTCGCCGACAACCCATACGCCGTGGCGGCGTAGGCTCCCGCAAAGCCGTGGCTGGTCGCGAGGCCCCAGACCATCCGGCTCGCGCTTGCACCGCCGCCTTCGCTGTTGGTGACCCCGGCGATGCTGCGCGCCGCCTCTTCCGCGGCGAGCGCGACATCGCGCAGGTCGCTGGGCGCGATGTCGCCGCCATCGTCGAGATCGAGCAGCGGTGGTTCGCCGCGCATCAGCCGCTCCTGCGGGGCCAGTCCCGCCCAGCGATCCTCGGGCGCCTCGCGCGCCATGGCCACAGCGCGCCGGACCAGTGCATCGAGCGCGTCATTGGAAAGATCGGAGGTCGAGACGCTCGCGGTGCGCTTGCCGACGAAGACGCGGAGCCCCAATTCTTCGTTCTCCGATCGGCCGACATCCTCAAGTGCGCCGAGCCGCACCGACACCTCCAGCGACGCATCCGCGGCAAACACCGCGTCAGCAGCGTCGGCCCCGTTTCGGGTGGCGCGAGCAACGATATCGACGGCGCGGTCGCGCGCCTGATCTGGGCTAAGCATCGCGGCGATTTAGGGCGCGCAAGCCGGTGATGCTAGGGGTGATGGTTCCGACGCCGACCCCTAGAGCCAACGCCCGCATAAAGCTGGGGACGCCAACTCCGCGGCATTCTGCCATCCGCTGCCTTACCGCTCGCCGCGGCTACTCCGCACTGGCGGGGGTGGCGGCGCGACCCGGAAATCGGCCTCGACCTTGCTGAGCAACGCATCGGTCAGTTGGCCACCGGTCAGCGGCTGGAATTCCCGCAGGCTCTTGGTTTGGAACTTCGGCAGGTTTTCGTCCGCGGTGAGCCCGGGAAGGTCGCGATCGAGCACCGCCCTGGTCGCCGGGTTCGCGATCAGGGAGGCGATCGGGATGTCGAGCCAAGAGACCGCCGCCGGGCCTACAGCGGCTTCGGACGATAGCCCTGTCGAAGTTGCGGGAGCGGATGTGGTCCGGGGAGGCTCGGACAGACTTCCCTCGGGGGCCATCGTGGTCGATCCTTCGGACGCGACTGCGCGAGCATCGTCGGAAGACGAATCGACCGAATCGAGCGTGAACGCCGCCGCCGCGTCCTTTGCAGAACGCTGGGCATCGGTGGCCTGCTGCGGGGATGCGGCGACGAGGGCAAGCAACAGAAACACGGACATGGGCGACACTCGCGCTGACGAACGCGCCAAGCCTTATCGCCATTTGTCGACGCTCACCAGAGCGTCGCGGTTTAGTTTGGGCGACCGAGCCCGGCGATCGTGCGATCGATCAACATCTTGTCCGCCTCAGCCCCATGACGCTCGGCGATGATCGTCGCGGCAGCGCGGGTGGCGGCTTCGGCAGCCTTAGCGCGCACCTCTACCAGCGCGGTGCGCTCGGCCGCGGCGATCTTATCCTCGGCCATCTTGCCGCGGCGCTCGATCAGATTCGCTGCGTCAGTTTCGGCTTTGGCGAGCAAGGCGCTTGCTTCCTGTTCGGCGTGCCGGATGATGGCCTCGGCATCCCCAGCGCTTGTCGCGTGGCGGCGCTTCGCCTCGGCAAGCAATGATTCGGCCTCGGCACGAATCTGCGTCGCCTCGTCGAGCTGGCGCCGGGTGTCCGCAATCCGCTGATCCAGAATGTCGGCGACGCGCTTCGGAGCCTTCGCAACGAAGATCGCGAGCAAGATGAAGATCGTCAGCCCGACATAGACCCAACCCTCGGCACCGAGTCCGAGCAGCGTCGGACCCTCGCCGTGGCTGCCATCGGCTTCGGTCAGCGCGACCGCATTGTCATTGCCCGACGCGATCGGACCCGAGACCAGAACGAAGCTGCTGACGGCCATTTTGGTAATCCTCAGGCGAGCGCGGCACGCGCCGCATCGGCTGTGCTCGATGGATCGGGCCGCGTCCCCGTCAGCTTCTCGACGATGTCGCCGGCGGCGTCCGCAGCGACACCCTCGATCTCGGTCATCGCGCGTCCGCGCGCCACATCAATGTCCGCCTCGGCTGCTGCGGTCCGAGCCGCCGTCGCCGCGTTCGATTCGGCGAGCTTCGCCTCGAGCTGCTTTGCGGCAATCGATTGCGCCGCGACGATGCGGCCTCGCGCGTCGTTCTGCGCAGCCGCGACACCCTCGTCATAGTCGGTCGCCATCCGATCCGCTTCGGCCTTCGCCCTGGCGGCGGTGTCGAGATCCCCGGTTACCTGCGTTTCGCGCGCGTCGATCACCCGCCCGAGCTTGGGCAGGGTCGGAACGACGACCGCGAAGTAGAGGATCGCGAAGAAGATCGCGAGCCAGAACAGCTGCGGCAGGAAATTGGCGAACTCGAACTGAGGCATGGGGTGGCGCCTGCTATCCTAGTCTTACGAGAAGGCGAGCGCGAGCGCGACGACCGCCGCGATCAGGCCCAATGCCTCGGTCACCGCGAAGCCGAAGATCAGACGACCGCCCATCTTGGCGTCGGCTTCCGGGTTACGCAGCGCACCGTTCAGATACATGCCGAAGATGTTGCCCACGCCGATCGCGGCGAGGCCCGCACCGATCGCGGCGAGCCCGGCGCCGATAACGCGATATGCCTGAGGATCCATGGTCTATTTCCCTTGTCTTGATTTAGTGGAGGTTGATGGCGTCGTTGAGATAGATCGAGGCGAGCAGCGCGAAGACATAGGCCTGCACCACCGCGATGAGGACTTCGAGCGCCGACAGTGCGACGTTCACCGCGAGCGGCAGCACGCCAAAGACATAAGGCAGCGCGCCGAACGATCCGAGCGCGACGACGAACGTGCCGAACACCTTCAGCAACACATGCCCCGCGGTCATATTCGCGAACAGCCGGATCGCCAGCGTAAATGGGCGGCTCAGGAAAGAGACGAACTCGATCAGCCCGACGAACGCGGCCAGCAGGAAAAACGTGTTCTTCGGCCAGAACAAGCTGAGAAAATGGAACCCGTGCTTCCAAAAACCGACGATGCAGACGATCACGAATACCAGCACTGCCAGCCCCAGCGTCACCGCGACATGGCTAGTGGGGGTGAACGCGCCGACCCACGGCAACAGCCCAAGCAGGTTGCACACCAAGACGAAGATGAAAATCGCGAACAGCAGCGGCGCGAAATTGCGTCCCTGCGGCCCGACATTGTCGTCGAGCATGGTGGTGATGAAGTCGTAGATATACTCGACTGCCGCCTGCCAGCGTCCGGGCACGAGTTGCGGGCGCGCGGTCCCGACGTAGAGGAAGATTGCGATCGCGACGATCGCGACTGCCATCCATGTCGACGAATTGGTGAACGACACGTCATACCCGCCGGCATTGATCGGCTTGTACACCTTGATCGCGAACTGTTCCATCGGGCCGGCCATAACGCTCGCCTTACTTCCTGCTGCCGGTGGTAGGATCGGCGTCGAACTGCGCGGTGGTTTGCATCGCGCGATAAACCCCGGCGATGAAGCCGAGCACGAGCAACGCGATCATCGCCCAGGGCTTGGTACCCAACCCGGCATAATTATCGATGCCCCAGCCGATCGCGGCCGAGACCAGCACCACGCCGACGAATTCGATCCCGACCGCCCAGCCGCGACTTTCCGCGCGCGCTTCGGCTCGCGTCGCACCCGTATCATGCTCGGCCTGCGCCCGCGCGATGCGGGCGTCGAGATCATCGGGTCCACTGTGGCGATCGTCGGCCAACGCTGAAAACATCCTGATAAAGAAACGCCGTCGGAAACGAGCCGACGACGAGAAGGGCTGCGAAGGGCGAGACCCTTCGATTGCGGCGCCCGTTTAGAAAAGGGGGCAAGCCAAGTCAACCGGCGCGTCGGGCGCGCCGCTAGAGCGCGATGCCTTCTCCCAGCACCGTTCGCCCTGAGCTTGTCGAAGGGCGGTGAATCTCACCGTGCTTCGACAAGCTTAGCACGAACGGACAGACGGCTGTCACCGCATCGCGTCAGATGCAGCGCGAATCGCGCTCGGGCGCGGCGGCGGTGCGCGTCTTCCACGTGCCGTCGGGCGCCTTGTACTTTTCGCCCGGGTCGGTCTGCGCGATCAGGTTGCAGCCGCTGGTGAACGCCATCTGTTCGACCGTCGCGCCGCTCGACGATGCCTTTTGGGTATAGGCCGACTTACGCTGGATGTTGATGTTGCTGACCAGCGCCTTGAGCGCGGGCGTGCCGCCGCCGACGACACCGAGATAGCCGTCGGGCTGTTCGCCGACCTGACCCGCCGACCGCGCCGCGGCATAGGCCGGATCGCGCTGCGCCAGCGCCGCGGTCGATACCGCGACGATCGATAGGGCCGCCAGGGCCGTGAGCATCGTCTTCATCAAAAAATCCCCGGATTCTGTTTGATCAGCGATTTCGCGTCGCCATCCAGCCGATAGACCACTTCCTGGGTCACGTTGATATTCAGATTGATCTCGATCGGCTTGTCGGGCGCGGTGACGTTGATGCAGCCACTGGTGGCCACCATCATCCCGAGCGCCAGGCCCATCGCAATCGTCCTTGTCATCATCGGATAGGTCGTGATCCTCCGCTGCTTCGTCAATCCATTGTCGGTCATGGCACAATCCTGCTGTCGGGGGTCTGAACGGCGTTGGTCTTCTTTTCCTGCTCCTCGATCAGTCGCGGCAGGTTGCGTTCGATCAGCCGCCGGGGATCGTAGAATGAACGCGCCGAATCGAGCAGCCCGCGGAACGGCGCCTTGATCCTGATATTGAAGACGAAGGGCAGCTTCTGGAGCCGACGGATGATGAAATTGGTTGTCGTGCCAGCACCCTGGCTGATCCCGGCGAAGCGGACAGCGGTCACCATTTCGCCGGCGAGCGGCCCGTTCATGACGATATCAAGGCTGCGATAGTCGAGCGACTTGAGCGCCCCGAACGCGAGGTTGGCCCAGAACCCCAGGTCCTTCTGGCTGATATCACCGACGTAGGCGATCGATCCGCCGCCCGCGCGGACGGTCAGATGCCCGTTGACGATATTGCCGCCCTTGTCGTCGAACACCATCGGCATCACCCCGTCGAAGATACCGGTAGCGTTGAGATTCTTGAAATCGAACTGCTGGAGGAACTGGTCCGCTGCCATGCCCTTGACGCGAAAGGTAAGGTGACGCGGCTGCTGCGCGGAAAAATCGAGCAGCGTCGGGTCGAGCGTGAGCGTGCCGCCCGCGAACGGCCACGCGCCGCTGTTCACGAGCACACGGCTGCCGCGATACGTCTGGTACACGATGCGGCCATCGGTCACCGGAATGCCCGGGTTGATCGACGCGACGGTCGCGACCTGCCCCGGGGCGCTTTCGAGCGCGAGGAGGTCGGTGAAGCGGATCGTTCCCTTCAGCCCGGTTACCGGGCCGAACGCGGCGGCGAGATCGGTTGAAGCGGTCGAGAACGCACCGGTCGAGGTGACACCGTTGGGCGACCAAGCGATATGGCCGCTGCCCGTCACCGTCCCGTCGACGTCGGCGATCACGCCGAAGGTGACCGGGGTCAGCAGGTCGGGCTGAAAATCCTTGGCGAAGGTGATCCCCGGCACGGCCAGGTCGGCATCGCCGACGCCGTTGCCCAGATCGTGGCGGATCGTGACGTCGGCGACCTTCACCTGCCGCGTCGGTTCGAAGAGCGTGCCGTTCGCGGTAATCCGACCGTTGACGAGCGACAGCGTCACATCGTGCGCCGCCATCGGCTTGAACCGCGGCGCGTCGGCCTGCGCATCGCTGACGCCGAGTGCACCGGTCAACCGCAACGCGCCGCCCTGCAGCGCCCAGTTCCCGGCGGCGTCGGCGAGGAGCAGCGGAACATTTGCGATCTGTCCCGTCGCGCCCGCAAAGGTGCCCGTCACCGTGTTGCCGGCCAGTCGGCCGCTGATGGTCGCGAAGGTCAGCCGGGTGGCACGATCGGGGCTACCGATCCGCGCCGCCACGCCCGCGAGCGCGAACCCGCGCTGCCCGATGCTGACCGCCGCGCCACTCGCCGCGAGCGTGACGGGCGTCGTCCCGAGCCTCCCCGTCAACGTTGCCGCGGCGATCTTCGCACCGCCCTCGACGTTGCTCCCCGCGACACGCACGAGCGCCCCGCCGGTCGGGCACAGCGTCAGCCGCGAGGGGGCAAGCGTGAGCCCCGAGATCGACAGGCGACGAAACGATACAGGCGCGCAGTCCGGGTCGACGACAAGACCGTCGCGCCCGTTCCAATACGCCGCGACCGGCACCGACAATTCGTCGATGCTGCCATTGCCGAGCGGCCCCGACAGCGTCGCGCGCGTCGCGATCCGCGTCGCTCCGCCGGGGGTGGCGGAGAAGTCGAGTGGCGTCAGCGCCAGCCGCGAGTCTCCGGCGACGTAGGGCGCAACGAGCGCGCGGCCCGTTACCGGTCCCCCTGCCCGCGTCTGACGCAGCGCAATCCGCGCGCTGGGCAAGCCGCCGCCCGACAGCGCAAGATCGGTGTCGATCCGCACCCCGCCGTGGGGCCAGCCGTACGCGATGCCGCTCGCCCCCGACAGCGTGACCGCGGCACCGCTCGCCGATGTGAGCGACAGGTCCGACACCCGCGCCGCGCCTGCACCCCCGGCCAGATGCACCGCGATGGAGCCGCGACCCGACAGATCGCGCGCCGCCGCGGTCAGCGCGCCGCGCAGCTTGGCCGTGAGCGGCGCGACCGGGGTCCCCGCCCCGCCTGCGATCGCATCAAGGGGAGCGAGCATCGCGGGTGCGATCGCGGCATGCTCGACGCCGATCCGCCCTTCGAACCCGCTCGGGCCGCCGATCTCGTACGCGCCGTCGAGCGCCACGCGCCGCACCGCGCCAGATCCGGTCCGTACGGTGGTCGCCGCGATATCGAGCGTACCGCGCGTCTTGGCGGCGGTGCCCGCGAATGCGATCCGGCCGTCAACCGACGCGGTGGCGATCCCCGCGCCACCTGCCGCACCGGTCGCAAGGTCGGCGTTCCCCCGCCAGCGATCGAGCGCGGGCGACAACGTGGCGTCGACCTTGGCCGTGACATCGCGGACGGTAACTGCGGTGCAGCGGACGCGGCTGGCGCGAATGGGGCCTACGAGATGCGGCGATTCCCGCGTGATCGTGACCGACACCGCGGCGCGCAGCTTTTCGACCGAGCATCCGCCCGGGGTCAGCCGATCCGCAACCGCGGCAAGTTTCCCCGAAAACCCGTCGTTGAGCCGGCCCGCCCCACTGAGCTTCAACCCCACCACGCCGGCGGGCGTCGCGAGCCGCATCCGCGCATCGTCGACCGCAACGTCGAGCTTGGGCAACGCGAAGGGCTTGCCCGACGACGGCGGCAACAGCTTGTCGATCGCGCCGAGCGACAACTTGCCGTCGATCAGCCGTCCCCGCAGGCGCACATGCCCCGCGCGAATGCCGGTAACCGATGCGCCTGACCAGCCGACGCTGGTGCGAGTCTCGACCCAGTCGGCGACGAGATCGGGATGCGCGGGATCGCCGATGACGAGGTTGGTCAGCCGCTGCCTGCCGAAACCCAGATCCGCGATCCCGTAGCGCGCGGGCACACCCTTCGCCGCCAATGTCCGGTCGATGACTTCGCTCGCAAGCGGTTTTCGCGCGATCCAGATGCCGACGAGCGCGACCAGGAGCAGCAGCGCGACCGCCCCGACGATGCGGACGAAACGCCCGCCACGGAGCATGCGGCGCGGCGGTGCCTCGTCCTCGTCATCGACACCATACGCCACCATCGCGCGACCATAAGCACGAGGCCCGCCCGCATGCAATTGCGCGAGTCGATCGGGTCGCCTAGCCTCGCGTCGCCATGGCCGATGCCCCGCTCCCCGACGACACCGCCGGCCACCGCGCACGGCTGCGCCAACGCCTGCTCGACGGCGGCGGCGACGCGTTGCAGGATTACGAGCTCGTCGAATATTTGCTCGCACTGGCGATCCCGCGGCGCGACACCAAGCCGCTGGCGAAGGCGCTGATCCGCGAGTTCGGCGGGATCGGCGGGGTGCTGACCGCCGACGCCGAAGCGCTCGCGCGGGTCAAGGGCATGGGCGACACCTCGATCGCCGCGATCAAGATCGCGCACGCCGCCGCGATCCGGCTGCTCAAGGCGGAGACGCAGGACAAGCCGATCCTTGCCAACTGGCAGGCGCTGCTCGATTATTTGCGCGCCGATATGGCGCATCATGCGATCGAGCGATTCCGCGTCCTCCACCTCAACACCCGCAACCGGCTGATCCGCGACGAGGTGATGAGCGAAGGGTCGATCGACCAGGCCGCAGTCCATGTCCGCGAGGTCGTGCGCCGCGCGATCGACCTGGGGTCGGCGGCGATCATCCTGGTCCACAACCACCCGAGCGGAGACCCCTCCCCCAGCCGCGCCGACATCGAGATCACCCGCGCGATCGCGGAGGCGGGCAAGCGGCTCGGGGTCGCGGTCCACGATCACGTCATCATGGGGCGAGACGGTCATGTCAGCCTGAAGGCGCAAGGGCTGATCTGATTGGCACTGCCCGACCCCGCTGCTAGGCGACCCGCGACTCCTCGAACCCGAAGGCCCCCGCCATGATCCCGCGTTATTCCCGCCCCGCAATGACCGCGATCTGGACGCCCGAAGCGCGCTTCCGCATCTGGTTCGAGATCGAGGCACATGCCACCGACGCGCTCGCCGACCTGGGCGTGGTGCCGCAGGACGCCGCCGCCGCGATCTGGGAACGCGGCGCGTTCGAGGTCGACCGGATCGACGAGATCGAGCGCGAGACCAAGCACGACGTCATCGCGTTCCTCACCAACGTCGCCGAACATGTCGGGCCGGAGGCGCGGTTCATGCATCAGGGGATGACGTCGTCCGACGTGCTCGACACCTGCCTCGCGGTGCAACTGGCGCGCGCGTCCGATCTGCTGATCGCCGACATCGACGCGCTGCTCGCGGTGCTGAAACGCCGTGCGATCGAACACAAGCTGACCCCGACGATCGGGCGCAGCCACGGCATCCACGCCGAACCGGTGACCTTTGGGCTGAAGCTGGCGCAGGCCTATGCCGAATTCGCGCGCAACCGCGCACGGCTGGTCGCGGCGCGCGCCGATGTCGCGACGTGCGCGATTTCGGGCGCCGTCGGCACGTTTGCGAACATCGATCCGTTCGTCGAGGCGCATGTCGCGGACAAGATGGGCCTCACGATCGAACCCGTCTCGACCCAGGTGATCCCACGCGATCGCCACGCGATGTTCTTCGCGACGCTGGGCGTGATCGCGAGTTCGATCGAGCGGGTCGCGACCGAAATCCGCCATCTTCAGCGCACCGAGGTGCTCGAGGCGGAGGAATATTTCGCGCCCGGGCAAAAGGGCAGTTCGGCGATGCCGCACAAGCGCAACCCGGTGCTGACGGAAAACCTCACCGGGCTCGCGCGGATGGTGCGCGGCTACGTCACCCCCGCGCTCGAAAATGTCGCACTGTGGCACGAACGCGACATCAGCCATTCCTCGGTCGAACGCTATATCGGCCCCGACGCGACGATCACGCTCGATTTCGCGCTCGTGCGGCTGACCGGGGTGATCGACAAGCTGCTGGTCTATCCCGACCGGATGATGAGGAACCTCGACAAGATGGGGGGCCTCGTCCATTCGCAACGCGTGCTGCTCGCGCTGACCCAGGCGGGGGTATCGCGGGAGGATGCCTACGCCCAAGTCCAGCGCAACGCGATGAAGGTCTGGGACAGCGACGGCGCGCTGTCGCTGATGGAATTGTTGAAAGCCGACCCCGACGTCACCGCCGCGCTGTCGCCGGACGAGATCGAGGACAAGTTCGACCTCGGCTATCACCTGAAGCACGTCGACACGATTTTCGCACGGGTGTTCGGCGCGGATTGATGTGACCTAAAAGCCACGACATTGACGACTGTTACACGGAATCGGTGTTTTGCGCGCTCCTCCGCCTGGTTCATCAAGGCAGCGTTGGTCACGCGAGGGACGGTACGGCAACGGGCGGGTCATGCCCGTCAACGTAAGTGGTCCCAGCCATGTAGGACAGCGCGATCACCGTGATGGTGGCTGACGCACCCCACCGCGCGACCGGATCCAAATGCGCCCCGCGCAATCGCTGATGCACGAAACAATGTTGCGCTAGACTGTAACAATCACCAAATCGCGCTTGCCGAATATTACTTCGGCATCGGAGACTCCCCATGCGCATGTTCGAAACCGTGACCAGCACCATGCTGGCGATCGCGGCCCAAGCGCTGGTGGTCGGGGTGATCGTTACGACCCTCTGACCCATCGGCCCGCCCGCCCCTCTCGCGAGGGGCGTGGCTAGGGGCGAGAACGGGTTGATGTCCCAACGGCTATGTCTAGAATTGATGGTCTGGCAACAGCCGGCTTAACGCGAGAATTGGGACGAAGCGGACGGTCGCAAAACCGACCCCGCAATTTCAGCGAGACATCGCAATCATGCAAGCGATCTTATCCGACCGCTGCAATGATGAGCAAAATGAACCCCCCCACGGCGATCAACGCATGAACGTACATCACCGGTTTGGGAAGCGGTTTGCCCCTTTCTTGAAACCCCAGGTTCAAAAATACTCCGCCCAATGCCGCAATCACGAGCAGGATCAATCCCCACACCGCCAATGCTGGAAGACCGATGGTGAATACCGTGAACAGCAGCAGAGTAAGACCGGCGGCGGCCAGTAAACCATGCAACATTGCCAACCACGCTGGCGGGTTGCGATTCCCCAATGTCCTCACTCCCGCCATGCTCAAACCACCTGCAGCGGTGATCGCGAAGAGAACAATAACGGTCCATAGAATGACCTGAACGCTCATGTCTTTTTCCTCCCTGGTTGATAATCTCCGGTATTTTATTCGCCTCAGTTCAATTGTTTGCTGTCCGGTGATTCCGCAATGCCGGATTATGGATCGCCACAGATTTTGGCCACCACCTTTTCCGTCAGCCCTGCGCAATCGACACCCGCGAACGGGAATACTCCTAAAAGAGTCTCGTGCAATTCGGGGGCCAACGCCTCACGCAAACGACGACGCGCCCGCAGCAATCTTGTCCTCACCGTGCCCGGGAGAAGGTCAAGCGCCTGCGCCACTTCCTCGACAGGCATGCCCTCGACATCCCGCATGACGAAGACCGTTCGGAAATCGCGCGGCAAAGTAGCGATCGCCGCCTCCAGTATCTCGCGCAGTTGGTTCCGCGCCAGCGCGACGTCCGCGCCTTGTTCGATCGATCCACGCATCAGCTTTTCCCGATAGATATCCAGGTCGGTGACCGAGCCCTCGTCAAACCGCGCGCGTCGACGGGTCGCAGCGCGTAAACGACCAAGCGCTTCGTTGATGACGATCCGCGTCAGCCATGTCGAAAGCGACGACCGGCCCGCGAAGTCGTCAATCGATGTGAAGGCATGGAGATAGGCGTTCTGAACCGCGTCTTCAGCTTCGGCGCGATTGCCCAGGATGCTCCACGCGGTCCGGAAGAGCCGCTGGTTGTTACGTTCGGTCATCAGCCGAACCGCAACTGGATTGCGCGCGGCAATACCAGTGGCGAGTTCTGCGTCCGTGAGCGTCGCATATTCGGTCTTTAGAGCGGCCGTCACTTCATACCTCCGGTTCCCGAACCATGCGTGAGCGGCAACGTGTCGAGCAATTCGCGACGCAAGACAGCATCCTCTCGATAACTCCCTAACCAGCAGTGGGTCACCATCGATATTCCGTGCTGATTGACCCCACGGCTGGACATACAACCGTGACTCGCTTCGATCACCACCGCCACCCCGCGTGGGTTCAACGCCCGATCGAGCGCATCCGCGATTTGCGTCGTCAGTCGCTCCTGCAGTTGGAGCCGCCGCGCATAGGCGTCCACCAACCGCGACAGTTTCGAGATGCCCACCACGCGGTCGTTGGGGAGATAGGCGACGTGCGCCCGGCCCGTAATTGGCGCGAGGTGGTGCTCGCAGGTCGAGACTAGCGGGATCGACCGCAATACGATCGCATCGCGGTAGCCGGACGCCTCACCGAACGTGCGCTCCAGCAAGGCGAGCGGATTGACATCGTACCCGGCGAACCACTCGCGCCAAGCTCGCTCGACACGGGCCGGGGTGTCCTGCAAGCCTTCGCGCGCTGGATCGTCGCCGGTCGCGCGGATGAGCGTGCGAACCGCATCTTCAATGGCGGTCGCGTCAGGCCGGATCGGTAATGGCTCGGCGAGCAGGGCCGCCCGATCCCGAACCTTCGGCTCGTCTTGCAAATACACCTCATGTCCTCCGCCATGTACGCATTGGATACCGGACCCGCTCAAACGTTCCCGCCGTCAGCGGGGAACGTTCTGCGCAAATTGGCATCAAAGCTATGCGACGCGGATAATCCGGCCGCTGCCATGAGGAGATTACGATGTTGAAGAAACTGATGATGGTCGGAGCGGTCGGTGCTCTCATGTGTGGAGGAGCCACCGCTGCTTATGCGGATACGCCACTCAACGACGCGCAAATCGCGCATATCGCCTATACGGCGGGACAGATCGATATCGATGCCGCCAAACAGGCGTTGTCGAAATCGACCAACAAGGCGGTGCGTTCCTTTGCCGAGGAAATGGTCAGGGATCACGGCGCGGTCAACGTAAAGGCGTTGGCACTGGTCAAAAAATTGGGTGTAACCCCGGAGGCCAATTCAACGAGCGCGGCGCTGACCGAGCAAGCGACCGCCGAGCGCGCAAAACTCGCTCAGCTGAAAGGTGCGGCATTCAGCAAGGCTTATGTCGCAAACGAGATCGCCTATCATAAGGCCGTAAACGCTGAGCTTCGTGGCACGTTGATCCCGGATGCGAAAAATGCCGAGCTTAAGACGCTCCTGGAAACGGGTCTGACGTTGTTCACCGAGCATCAAACGCATGCCGAACACCTATCGAAGCGCATCCGTTGATCGCGCGGCGACACCTTCTCGCCTTTGGTGGGATCGCCGCATTGCTGACGGTCGCGTCTGTCTTTCCAGACGGCGCGATCGCGGCAGCGCGCACGCCCAAAACCTACACGATCGAGGTCAACAAGATGAAGTTCGGCCCACTGCCCGTGAGCCTTCATGTCGGGGATACGATTGTTTGGGCGAACCACGACATCTTCCAACACACCGCCACGGCTAACGACCGCAGCTTCGACATCGATCTTCCCCCGGGAAAGAGCGCGCGAGTGGTGCTTAAACGGGCCGGTAATATCCGGTTCTTCTGCAAGTTTCATCCAGGCATGACAGGCACGCTCGTCGTCGCTCCTTAAGTCATTCCCGTTCTATACGAAGGCTGATCCAGCGTCGGTTTTGGACGGCTGCTTCCGTGACGAAAAACCTACCGCTTCAGCGCCCGCACATGGGTCGAAAGCAGGCATTCATCTCGCGCCTACTTTCGGTCGGAGTGACGCGGTCGGACCTGCCCCGCACGTCCTGGACGGCGGCGCCATTCACCGCGTCACTCGCCTGCGAACACGCCCTTCAGCTTCGCGAAGAAGCCCTGGCTCGCGGGACATTCGTCGCCGGTTTCGGTCTCGCGGAACATTTCGAGGATTTCCTTCTGGCGGAGCGAAAGCTTGGTCGGGGTTTCGACGTCGACCTGAATGACCAGGTCGCCATGCCCGCGCCCCTGGAGCACCGGCATCCCGGCGCCGCGCTTGCGAAGCTGTTTGCCCGACTGGATCCCCGCCGGAATCTTGATGTCGTGGGTTTCGCCGTCGAGCCCGGGAATCGCGATCGATCCGCCGAGCGAGGCGGTCGTAAACGTCACCGGCGCGCGCGCGAACAGCGTGGTGCCTTCGCGTTCGAAGATCGCGTGGGGCTTCACGTGGAGGAAGATGTAGAGGTCGCCCGCCGATGCGCCGCGTGGCCCCGCCTCGCCTTCGCTCGCCAGCCTGATCCGCGTGCCCTCGTCGACCCCCGGGGGGACGTTGACCGACAACGTCTTGGTCTTGTCGACGCGCCCGTCGCCGCGGCAATCGGGGCACGGATCGGCGATCATTTCGCCGGTGCCCTGACAGACCGGACAGGCGCGCTCGACCACGAAGAAGCCCTGTTGCGCGCGCACCTTGCCGTGGCCGTTGCACTGCTGACAGGTCTTGGCGCGGGTGCCGGGGCGTGCGCCTGAACCATCGCAGGTGTCGCATTGTGCCGAGACGTCGACCGTCACCTCGGTCGACTTGCCGTGATACGCCTCCTCGAGGGTGATCTCCATGTCGTAGCGCAGGTCCGCGCCGCGGCGCGCTTGCGCGCGGCCGCCGCCGCGCGCGCCGCCCATGAATTCGCCGAAGACGCTTTCGAAAATGTCCGAAAAGCCGCCGAAATCCTGCGCGCCCCCGCCTCCGCCGCCGCCGTTCTGGAACGCGGCGTGGCCGAACCGGTCATAGGCCGAGCGCTTCTGCGGATCCTTGAGAACCTCATAGGCCTCGCTGACCGCCTTGAATTTGCCCTCGGAATCCTTGCACCCGGCATTCTTGTCGGGGTGATATTTCATCGCGAGCTTGCGATACGACGATTTGATCGTCGTCGCGTCCGCGGTCCGCTCGCATTCGAGCAGTTCGTAATAGTCGATCTGAGTACTCATTTACCGGCCCCCGCCCCACCCGCCATGCCAGCGATGGCTGGCATCTCAGGCCACCGAGAATTCCCTCGTGGCATGAGACCCCAGCCTGCGCTGGGGTGACGGGGGGTGTGCATCACTTACGCCTTGTGGCTGTCGTCCACTTCGGAAAATTCGGCGTCGACGACATCCTCGTCGGTCGCCGTCTCGCCACCAGCCGCACCAGCGTCTGGCGACGCCTCTGCCTGTGCCTGCTGCTCGTAGATCGCCTGGCCGAGCTTCATCGCGACCGTCGCCAGCGCCTGCGCCTTTTCGGTCATCGCATCGGCATCGCCAGCCTCGACCGCAGTCTTGGTCTCGGCGACCGCCGCCTCGATCTCGGCCTTCAGCGATGCATCGACCTTGTCGCCATTGTCCGCGAGCTGGCGCTCGGTGGTATGAATCAGCGATTCGGCGTTGTTCTTCGCCTCGGCCCCCGCACGGCGTTTCTTGTCCTCTTCGGCGAAGCTCTCGGCATCGCGGACCATCTGGTCGATATCGGCGTCGCTCAGACCGCCCGACGCCTGAATCCGGATCTGCTGCTCCTTGCCGGTGCCCTTGTCCTTGGCGCTGACGTTGACCAGCCCGTTGGCGTCGATGTCGAACGTCACCTCGATCTGCGGCACGCCGCGCGGCGCGGGGGGAATGCCGACCAGATCGAACTGACCGAGCATCTTGTTGTCCGCCGCCATCTCGCGCTCGCCCTGGAACACGCGGATCGTCACTGCGCCCTGGTTGTCGTCCGCGGTCGAATAGGTCTGCGCCTTCTTGGTCGGGATCGTCGTGTTGCGATCGATCATGCGGGTGAACACGCCACCCAGCGTCTCGATGCCGAGCGATAGCGGGGTCACGTCGAGCAGCAGCACATCCTTGACGTCGCCCTGCAGCACGCCCGCCTGGATCGCGGCACCCATCGCGACGACTTCATCGGGATTCACACCAGTGTGCGGCTCCTTGCCGAAGAAATCCTTCACGACATCGCGGACGCGCGGCATGCGGGTCATCCCGCCGACCATCACGACTTCGCTGATGTCGGCTGCCTTGACGCCCGCATCGGCGAGCGCCTTCTTGCACGGCTCGAGCGTGCGCTTGATCAGATCCTCGACCAGCTTTTCGAGGTCGGCGCGCGTGATCGTGCGGACCAGATGCTTCGGGCCGTTCTGATCGGCGGTGATGAAGGGCAGGTTGACCTCGGTCGACTGCGCCGACGACAGTTCGATCTTTGCCTTTTCCGCGGCTTCCTTGAGCCGCTGGAGCGCCAGCTTGTCCTTGGCGAGGTCGATCCCCTCGTCCTTCTTGAAGCCTTCGGCGAGATATTCGACGATCTTGTTGTCGAAATCCTCGCCGCCGAGGAAGGTGTCGCCGTTGGTCGCCTTCACCTCGAACACGCCATCGCCAATTTCGAGCACCGAAATGTCGAACGTGCCGCCGCCGAGATCATAGACCGCGATCAGCTTGCCGTCCTGCTTCTCCATCCCGTAGGCGAGCGCAGCTGCGGTCGGTTCGTTGATGATGCGCAGCACTTCGAGGCCCGCGATCTGGCCGGCGTCCTTGGTCGCCTGGCGCTGGGCGTCGTTGAAATAGGCGGGCACCGTGATCACCGCCTGCGTCACCGTCTCACCGAGATAGCTCTCGGCGGTTTCCTTCATCTTCTGCAGAATGAAGGCGCTGATCTGCGACGGACTGTAATCTTCGCCGCCCGCCTTGACCCAGGCGTCGCCATTCTTGCCCTTGACGATGTTATAAGGCACCAATTCGGTGTCCTTCTTGGTGATCGGATCGTCGAACCGACGCCCGATCAGGCGTTTGACCGCAAAGATCGTGTTGTCGCCGTTGGTCACCGCCTGGCGCTTGGCCGGCTGGCCGACCAGCCGCTCGCCGTCCTTGGCGAACGCGACGATCGACGGCGTGGTGCGCGCGCCTTCCGCATTCTCGATCACCTTGGGCTTGCCGCCCTCCATCACCGCAACGCAGCTGTTGGTCGTGCCGAGATCGATACCGATTACTTTAGCCATATGTACTTCCGCAGCCCCTCAGAAGGAATGAACCGATGAGATCGCGTGCCGTTACGGCAACGCAACCTCCCTTGCTGTCAGCGATATAGGTGGGGTTCGGCTTGCCGCAAGATTACCGGGAACCTAGAGCGAGCGCACCCATCGACGATCAGGCGAGGAAGAGCGAGATGCGTACCGTGCGGGCACGAACCTGGATCGTCGGATTGGGCACCGTATGGCTCGCCGGGTGCGGCGCACCGCAGCGGGTGACGGTCGATCACGCCTGGGTGCGGCTGTCGGCGGTCAAGGCGAACCCGGCGGCGGCGTATTTCACGATCCATGGCGGACCCAACGACCGGACGCTGATCGCGGTCTCCGCGGATGCCGCGGTCAAGGCCGAAATGCATGAGACGATGAAAACCGAAACGGGAAAAACCGGAACGACGAAAACCGGGACGATGAAAACCGTTCGGGGCATGACGACGATGGAGCCGGTCGACGCGGTGCCGGTCCCCGCCAACGCCGAGATCGCGTTCAAGCCCGGCGCGCGTCACGTCATGCTGTTCAACGTCAACCCGGGAATCAAGCCGGGATCGGCGATGACGCTGACCTTCGCATTCTCGAACGGGGATCGGATCGTCGAACGCGCCGCCGTGATCGCGGCGGGTGATCCCGCGCCGCAATGACAGGCGCGCGGCCGCTGACCGGGGGCGAACGCGCGCTGGCGACGAGCGTGTTCGGCACGGCGATCGATTATGATCAGGTGCGTATTTCGCACCGGAAATGGGCGTTCTTTCAGCCGCGCGAGACAGTGATGGCACCGCGCGGCTGGATCCACTTCCACCCCCGCGGGCACCGCTATCGCGACGATTTCGCCGCCGCCGCGCTCGGCGACCAAGGCCTGTTTATCCACGAAATGGCGCATGTCTGGCAGCACCAGCGCGGGATTTTCCTGCCACTCGCGCGGCATCCGTGGTGCCGGTATGATTATGCCATGAAGCCCGGCCAGCCGCTCCACCGCTATGGCATCGAGCAGCAGGCGGAAATCGTTCGCCACGCCTTTCTGCTCCGCCACGGCGCGCGCGTGCCCGGTGCGCCCCCGCTGGCGCAATATGCGACGATCCTGCCGTTCACGCCGTTGCCGTAGCGTCATCCGGCGCGGCAGTTAGCGGTCGCGTTCAAGTGCTTGATCTGCTATAGGTAAATGCGTGAACAGCGCCGCCATCCCCCACTACCATGCCATCGGCATCGAGCCCGCCGACATCGATTTCATGGGGCATGTCAACAACGCCAGCTACCTCAAATGGGTACAGGAAGCCGTGGTCAGCCATTGGCAGCGACTCGCGCCCGCCGACGCGGTCGCCGAGCATCTGTGGGTCGCGCTGAAGCACGAGATCACGTACCGCAAGCCGACCTTTCTCGATGACGAGGTCATCGCGACGGTGCTGCTCGAAAAGGTTCAGGGCGCGCGCGCGTTTTACGAAACGATCATCAAGCGCGGTGAAGAGGTGCTCGCCGAGGTGAAGTCGAGCTGGTGTTGCCTCGATGCCGAAACGCTCCGCCCTGCGCGGCTCGCGCAGAGCGTCGTCGACCGCTTCTTCCGCTAGAGCCGCGAAGACTTTCCTTGAACCGTTCGTGCTGAGCCTGTCGAAGCACGTTGAGTCTCACCGCCCTTCGACAGGCTCGGGGCGAACGGTTTAGATCCGATAATCCAACGTGATCGCACTCTGATCAGCCGCCGATCTGGCCGCGGATCGCGCCCTTGGGATGCGCCGCATCATGGACGTTGACGTAATAGACGGCAGGATTGGCGATGATCCCGGCGGCGAGTTGCTTGTCGACGCCATAGCATTTGCTCGACCGCCCGTCGGTCGGCGTATCGAGCGGCAGGACAACCGGCCCAGCGACCCCACGTGCGCCCTGGTGGATGTGCGCGGCGGTGGGCATCAGCCCCTGCGTCGTCAGGTCGACGCAGACCTGGTTGGTGGTCGCATCCGCGGTCACCTTCGCGGTGCCGGTGGCGCTGGCGTCGCCGGGGCCGGGAATCTCCTGCGATCCGACGAGCGCGGTATTGTAGGTCTGGCCCACCGTTCCTGCGATCGTCGCGCACCCGCCGAGCGGGAGGCCGATCGCGGCGGCAAAGAGCAAGGCGGATTTGGTGGTGATGGTCATGGCGGGGGCTTTCGTTGCGGAGCTGTATCAATGGAACGACGCGAGAGGCATCGTGGTTCCGGCAACCCCCTAGCGTTCACCGCGCGTCGAACGGCGTGATCCCCGCACCCAGCGAATTCGCGCCGATCGCGAGTCGCGCGTGGCTGTAGTCTGCGACGAACGCGGGGCGTGACCGCGCGCCAGCGGCCAGCCGCGCGTCGTTGCCCGCGATCCTGAGGCCTGCGGAGGGATAAGTCTGCGCCTCCGCCGCGACGACGATCAGCGCGGATGCATTCTCCTTGGCGCCGCCCTGGACGAACAGGTTGCGCGCAATCGTGCCGGTCGCGCCGTCGGGCAGGTCGATCATATAGTTGGTCTTCGTGCCTGCGGTGTCGTCGAAACTATTGTCGGTGATCGTCACTATCGGGGTTCGCAGCTTGACGTAATGCCCCCCCGTCCCGCGCTCGAACCGCGACCGCGTCACCGTGACGCTGCCCTGGTTGCCGAGATAGATCGAATGCGCGCAATTGGGTGCCTCGTCGCACTGGCCGAGGCCTGAGAAGGTCGACCGGTCGATCGTGATCCGCTGCGCGTTCGCCACATTGCCGAGGTT
>JALYTW010000004.1 GCA_030854075.1 Pseudomonadota bacterium | reverse complement strand
ATGCTGGACGGGGCTCGGCACCGGGGCGACCGGCGGCGCTGCGGCTGGTCTGCTTGGCACCGAGCGGCGGCCGCGGCGAGCCGCGCTTCTGGAACGTGGGCGCGGCGGGTGCGGCCTCGCGAGGCGGTTTGTCCGTTCTGGTCTGCCCGTCACGCGCCGGGGCAGCCCGCGGTGGGGCAGCCCGCGTTGGGGCAGAGTGCCCGGAGGAAGGGCGAGTGGGGGACGGGCGGGGCGGGCGCGCGACGCGGAGCCGACCCTGGGGTTCGATCGTCGGGGCTGGCGCCCGGGGTGGCGGCGCGCGGCGCGCATCGACCGTGACCGCAGGCTCGTCGGCGGCATTGCCGCGCTTCGGACTGTCGAGCCATTTGCGGAAATTGACGAGATCGTTCTGCTTGACCTCGCCGATCTCGCCAGGTGCCAGATCACCCAGCAGGAACGGGCCGTAGCGGGTGCGGATCAGGCGGCTGACCTGGAGTTCGAGATGTTCGAGCACGCGGCGGACCTCGCGGTTCTTGCCCTCGGTCAGGATCATCTCGATCCACGCGTTGGCTCCGGTGCGGCGTTCCATGTTGGCGTTGATCGAGCCGTAGCGCATGCCCTCGATCTCGATCCCGTCGGCGAGATCCTCGAGCTGGCTCTGCGACACTTGGCCATAGGTGCGCGCCCGATACGCGCGTTCGACCCCCGTGGAGGGCAATTCGAGCTGGCGCTTCAGCGCGCCGTCGGTGGTCAGGAGGAGCAGTCCCTCGGTGTTGAAGTCGAGCCGACCGACCGGGACGAGACGGGGCAGCCCCGCGGGCAACCGGTCGTAGATCGTCGGGCGGCCCGCGGGATCGTGCTCGGTCACGAGCAGGCCGGTGGGCTTATGGTACAAAAAGAGGCGCGTCGCCTCTGCCGCGGCGACCGGCTGGCCGTCGACGGTGACGCCAGCCAGGGTGCGCAGGATCGTCGCGGGGGTATCGAGCACCGTACCGTCGAGCGCGACCCTGCCATCGGCGATCATCCGTTCGATTTCGCGGCGCGAGGCAACCCCGGCGCGCGCGAGCAGCTTGGCGATGCGGTGGCCCGGCTTGGCGTCGGTGGACTGATCGGCGGTCGGCTTATCGTCTGTGGAGGGCGGCATGGCGCGCGCATACATGGAATGCGCGCGGGACGCGAAAATATTTGCGACTCGTTGCGCCGCCGCGCGTTAGGGGACGGTAGCGTAACGAGGGCAGGCGGCGATAGTGTTCGGGAAGAAGAAACGGTCGATCGTGCGGCTGCTGATCGTCGAGGACGAGCCGCTGGTCGCGTTCGAGCTAGAGCATGTGCTGACCGAACAGGATTATGTCGTCGTGGCGACGGTCGATCGCGTCGCGACCGCGATCGCGCTGATCGACAAGGGGACCGCGATCGATCTGGTGCTGGTCGACGTCAATCTGGCGGATGGATCGGGGATCGACGTGGCGCGCGCCGCCGCCGCGCGGGGCGTTGCGGTGATGTTCGTGACCGGTCAGTTTCCCCCCGACGGCGGCGAATATGCAGTAGGGTGCCTGATCAAGCCATATGATCAGCGCGACCTGCTCGGCGCGATCGAGGTGATCGACGCGCAGGCGGCGGGGCGCAAGGTGAAGCGGATGCCGCGCGGATTCCGGGTGTTCGAGAAGGCGTGAGAACGCGCCGCGCGGCGCGCTACAACCGCGCCTCGATTTCGTCGTGAAAATGGCGGATCCCGGTTTCGAGCGCGCCGAGCGTGAGCCGGTCGATCGCGCCCGATGACAGGCCCTGCTGGCCCAGTTCGGCGGCGCGGAAATCCTCACTGGCGAAGACCCCGCCGTCGAGCAAGTTCCAGCTCTTTTCCCAATGCGCCAGCGCCTTGTCGGACTGTGGCGCTGCGGGGATCAGCATGAAATCCTCGACGAGCACGCGGTCATGCGCCTGGGGCATCAGGATCATCAGGTTCACGTAATCGGGGCTGACGATCAGCACGGTGCCGGGAAACATCTGATAGGTGTATGTGATCGCGCGGCGGAGCGTCGGCCAGTCGCCTGCCTCGACCGCGGCCTGCTCCACCTCGCGCCCGACCGCGCTGCGTTGATGCGGGCCGATCTTGTCGCCGGTCGAGACGCCGTCCTTGAAGAACGGGCCGATCGTGGCGGCGTGGAGCCGCTGGACGTGATAGCTTTCGAGGAACGCGTCCATGATCAGCTTCCAGTTGGCGGCGACATCGTGGGTGCGGCGGCGGAAGAGATGCTGGCCCGCGAGGCCGAACGCGTCGAAATCGTGGCCGAGCGCCTCGGGGTGCGAAAAATCGGCGGTGTCGTCGAACGAGAACCAGATGAGCCCGCCGGCCTCGCGGGTCGGGAGCGGCTTGAGCCCGAACTCGGCCTTGTCGAGACCCGGAAACGCATCGGGGCGGGGCAGCCCGGTGAGGCGACCGTCGAGCGCGTAGCTCCAGGCGTGATAAGGGCACACGAGGCGCGACTGGCAGACGACGTCGTTGCCCTCGACCAGCCGGGTGCCGCGATGCTGGCAGACGTTGAGGAAGACGTGCGCGACGCCCGCCTTGTCGCGGGTGACGAGCAGCGGCTTGCCGAACCCGTCGTGCGGCACCGCCATGCCGGATTCGGGCAGCAACGCGGAGGGCGCGATGACCAGCGGGGCGGATGCGAAGATCGCGCGCTGTTCGGCGGCGTGGCGCGCCGGATCGGTATATACCGCGGCGTCGACATGCGTGATCGCATCGGCGCGGCGGGTGCCGCCGTCCGCCAGCGTTGCGGCAAGCGCCAACTGGCCTGGGGTAGGCGCGATCCTGGTGGCCACGTTCATGGCTGTCCTCTCCTGATTTTGTCGCTAGTGTCGGCGCTTATCGGGCGGGGAGCAAGACGCGAATGGACGGTGGCGTACGGCAGGCGACGTGGTGGGACGGCATTCGCCCGTATGTCGAAAAGGCGCCGCTGGCGTCGTTCTTCCTCGGCATTTCATCGGGATTTCCCTATGCGATGATCGGCGCGACGCTGACGACGCGGCTGGCGCAGGGCGGGATCGACAAGAAGACGATCACCGCGTTCACGCTGGGCTTTCTGGTCTATAACCTGAAGCCGCTATGGGCGTGGGCGGTCGATGGCGTGCGGTTGCCGCTGCTCGGGCGGCTCGGCCAGCGGGTGTCGTGGCTGGTATTCGCAGGCCTGCTGGTCATGGCGGCGGTGATCAATCTGGCGCTGGTCGATCCGACCGCGAACCTGCCGGCGACGATCGTGGCGGCGGTGCTGGTCGGCTTTGCGGGCGCGACGTTCGACATCGTGATCGATGCCTATCGGATCGAACTGCTCAAGCCGTACCAACTGGGTGTCGGTTCGGGGATGATCCAATATGGCTGGCGGATCGGATCGGTCGCAGCGGGCGCGCTGGCGCTCGTGCTGGCGGCGCGGATCGGCTGGGCAGGGGCCTATGCGGTCTGTGCGCTGTTCGCGCTGCCCGCGATGCTGACAGGATTGTTGGTTGGCGAACCCGAACGCCACCGCGAACCCGTCGCGCGGCGCGGCATGAGCGAGCTGATGGCGTCGATCGTCGGGCCATTCCTCGAATTCTTTCGCCGATCAGGCGCGATCGTCGTGCTGACCTTCATCCTGATCCACAAGATCGGCGACACGCTGGGACAGATCGTCCTGCGCCTGATGCTCAACGATCTGGGGTTCAGCAACGACGAGATCGCAATCTACGACGTCGGGTTCGGCTTTTGGGCTTATTTGATCGGCATCTTCATCGGCGGGGTGCTGTATGCGCGGTTGGGGCTCAAGCGGTCGGTGCTGCTGAGCCTGATCCTGATGGCGGTGTCCAACGCCAGCTTCGCGGTGCTGGCGGGGGCGGGCCACAGCAACATCGGGCTCGCGGGCGCGATCGGATTCGAGAATATCGCGAGCGGGATCGGCGGGGTAACGGTGATCGCGTATTTCGCCGCGCTGTGCGATCTGCGCTTCACCGCAGCGCAATACGCGCTGATCTCCGCGGCGGCGAGCGTCGTCGGGCGGCTGCTGACCGCGACGACCGCGGGAGGATTGGTCGAGCGGTTCGGCTATGTCGATTTCTATTGGGGCACGACGCTGATCGCGCTCCCCGGCGTCCTGCTGTTCTGGTGGATGAGCACCAGCGGGCTGGTCGACCGGTCGATCGGCAGCGCGGGGATCGTGGGCGAAGGCGACGCCCGCACGGGCGAAAGCGACTAACCGGAGCGCGATCACGGACGTGACGGCTTTGTCATCGTAACGAAGTGGTCACGCCATCGCAGCGGGTCTATCGGCGGCCACGGGGAGTAACGATGTCGCAACAGCCGATCTTTTATGACGCCAGCGGGCGGCGGCGGCGGCGGTTCCTGGTCGCGGTGGTGGCGTTCGTCGGCCTGCTGGTCCTGTCGATCGCGGTCTTCGCAGCGTCGATCGGCGTGGTGCCCGCCGCGCCGTTGCTGCCGGTGCAGCGCGAGAACCCTGCGCTCCACAAGCTGCCCCCGCCCCATGGCGTCTTGTTCGGACGTGCGCGGCGCACCGCAAATTATTATGCGCATGCGCTGTTCGGTCGCGCGGAGTCGAAGCCGGTCGGAGCCGCGCCCGCCGCCGCCGCCAATCCCCAGCTGGCGATCGCGTTTCACGCGCCGTGGGACGAATCGAGCGCGGCAAGCCTGGCGCGGCATATCGATCAGCTCGACTGGGTCATACCAGGATGGGTGTCGGTCACCGGAGCCGATCATCATATCACGGTGTTTCGCGATACGCCGGGACGGTCGATCATCAATCGAGCGCTCCACCGACCGCTGGTGATTCCGATGATCCAGAACGCGATTGGCGGCACCTGGGACGGTGCCGGGATCGCCGCACTGCTGGCCGATCCCCGCGCACGAGGTGCGTTCCTGGATA
Source organism: Pseudomonadota bacterium (assembly GCA_030854075.1). GTDB lineage: Bacteria > Pseudomonadota > Alphaproteobacteria > Sphingomonadales > Sphingomonadaceae > Sphingomonas. Next base: position 20,095 of record JALYTW010000004.1, on the reverse strand, counting down.
GATTGGTGCCGTGGCTCGCGCAGAATCAGGCGGGCGGCGCGTTCTTCGACTTCGAGGAACTGCCCCCATCAGCACAGAATAATTTCCGCGCGTTTCTGGCCGAGGCCCGGCAGCGGTTCGCGCCGCGCGGCTGGGTGGTCGCGATCGCCGCGCCGGTCGGCAATCCCGCGTGGAACCTGCACGCCTATGCGAAGGTCACCGACAAGATTTTCCTGATGGCGTACGACGAGCATGAAATCAGCGGTGAGCCCGGCCCGATCGCCTCCCAACTCTGGTTCGCGCAAGAGGTAACCCAGGCTGCAAGGGGGATCCCGGCGAGCAAGCTGGTGGTCGCATTCGGGTCCTACGCCTATGACTGGCACGACACCAAGGACGGTGGTGGCGGCGACGCGCTGGCGGTCGAGGAGGCTTGGCAGAACGCCGCGGATTCGGGCGCGACGCCGATGTTCGATCGCACCAGCGGCAATAGCGGGTTCGGCTATAGCGAGGGCGGCGCGGGGCACACCGTCTGGCTGCTCGACGCAGCCTCGGCGTATAATCAGATCGGGTTTCTCAATCGTGCGGGCGTCCACAGCGTCGCGCTGTGGCGGCTGGGATCGGAGGATCCCGGCGTCTGGAAGATCTTCGGTCGCGATCATCGCACGCTGCCCGAGCCGTCTGCGATCGATCAGGTGCCCGCGGGAACCAACGTCGATATCGAGGGGGCAGGCGAGATACTGAAGATCACGGGCGTGCCCGTCGTCGGGGCGCGGCGTGCGATTCCGGGGCCGGGTGGCATGATCGGCGATGTCGTGTTCGATCGGTTGCCGTCGCCCTATGTCGTCTCGCGGACGGGGTTTCATCGCGGCGCGATCGCGCTGACGTTCGACGACGGCCCGGACCCGACCTGGACCCCCAAGATTCTCGACGTGTTGAAGCGGAACGGGGTGCCCGCGACGTTCTTCATCATCGGTGAGAACGCGCTGACCCAGCGCCCGCTGCTGGAGCGGATGATCGCGGAAGGCCACGAGGTCGGCAGTCATACCTATACCCATCCCAACCTCGCCAACGTATCGTCGCGGCAGGTGACGTTCGAACTCAATGCGACGCAGCGGTTGTTCCAGGCGTTCACCGGACGATCGCTCCGGCTGTTCCGCGCGCCTTATTTCGGTGACGCCGAACCGACCACCGCCGACGAAATCGGTCCCGCGCTCGAGGCGCAGCGACGCGGCTATGTGTCGGTCGGGCTGCACGTCGATCCGGGGGACTGGAAACGCCCAGGGGTGCAGGCGATCATCGACAGCACGATTGCCCAGATCACCTCGGGACCCCAGCAATGCGGCACCGACGCCGACGCCAATTGCAGCCGCAACATCGTGCTGCTTCACGATGCGGGGGGTAATCGCGCGCAGACCGTGGCGGCGCTGCCGATCATCATCCAGCGGCTGCGCGCGATGGGGTATCGATTCGTCTCGGTATCGGCGCTTGCCGGACTCTCGCGCAATGACGCGATGCCCGTCATCACCGGGAGCGAACAGCTGGGCGCGCGAGCCGACCTGGCGCTGTTCACGACGCTCGGCGGGATCGTGGTTGCGCTGCATTGGCTGTTCGCGATCGCGATCACGATCGGGATTCTACGCGCGCTCGCGCTGTCGGCACTCGCGCTGATCCAGGCGCGCCGCGAAGCCCATGAGCTGTTCCCTGCGATCGACCCGACGCGGTTCGTCACCGTGATGATCCCTGCGTTCAACGAGGAACGCGTGATCGAGCGCGCGGTCCGCGGGGTTCTTGCCTCGACCGATGTAGGGATCGATGTGGTCGTGATCGACGACGGGTCGACCGATGCGACCAGCCAGGTCGTCCGCGACGCGTTCGCGGGCGACGACCGGGTCCGGCTGCTGACGCTGGCGAATGGCGGCAAGGCGCGCGCGCTGAACCGCGGGCTGGAGCTGGCACGGGGCGAGATCGTCGTCGCGCTGGATGCCGATACGCAGTTCGAACCGAGTACGATCGCAAGGCTGGCGCGATGGTTCGTCGATCCTGCGCTCGGCGCGGTTGCGGGCAACGCGAAGGTCGGCAACCGGGTAAACCTGATCACGCGGTGGCAGGCGCTGGAATATATCACCGCGCAGAATCTCGAACGCCGCGCGCTCGCCCGACTCAACGCGATGACAGTGGTACCCGGCGCGGTCGGGGCTTGGCGGCTGGCGGCGATTCAAGCCGTCGGCGGTTATCCCGACGATACGCTGGCGGAGGATCAGGATCTGACGATCGCGATCCAGCGCGCGGGGTGGAAAGTGCGGTACGACCAATATGCGATTGCCTGGACCGAGGCGCCCGAGACGCTGCGCGCGCTCGCCAAGCAGCGATTCCGCTGGGCGTTCGGGACGCTGCAATGCGTCTGGAAACACGCCGGCGCGATCGGCTCGTCGCACCCGCGTGGGCTCGGCTGGGTGGGATTGCCGCAGGCGATCGTGTTCCAGATCCTGCTCGCCGCGATTTCCCCGATCATCGACCTGGCGCTGCTCGTCAGCTTCCTGCTGACCTACGTCGCGATCCAGGCGCACGGCTGGGCGCAGACCAGCCACGATGTCGAGACGATGCTGCTGTACTGGTTGATCTTCACCGCGATCGACCTGCTTGCCGCGACGATCGCGTTCGCGCTCGAACGCAAGGAGCGCTGGCGGTTGCTGTGGTTGCTGATCCCGCAGCGAATCGGGTATCGCCAGGTGATGTATTATGTCGTTCTGAAGGCGATCGCTCAGGCGCTGCGGGGGCCGATGGTCGGATGGGGCAAGCTGGCGCGAACCGGGCGCGTCGGCGCGCTTGGGAGCGCGGCGGTCAGTTCGACGAAACCATAGCGAATATCGCGGATCGCGTCGGTTGCCTGCGTTGCCGCGCTGGCGTGGCCCAAGGAGCGATCTATAGGAAGGGCGATGGTAAACGATCATGTCACGCGCCGAATCATGGTCGCCGTCGCGGCGATCGGACTGCTGGCGGCCCCCCGCGCAGCTTGGGCGCACGAGCGCAAGGGGCCGCTGGTGCTGGCGGCCGCGAGCCTGCAGGAAGCGATGACCGCGGCGGCGGACGCCTGGGCCAAGCGCGGCCACCCGCGTCCGGTGGTGTCGTTCGCGGCATCCTCATCGCTCGCGCGGCAGGTCGAGGCGGGGGCGTCCGCGGACCTGTTCGTATCCGCCGACGAAGCGTGGATGGACGAACTGGCACGGCGCAACCTGATCGTTACGGCGACCCGGGTGACCTTTCTCGGCAATCGGCTGGTCGTGGTGTCGGCCAAGACGAGCCGGGTACGGATCCCGGTCCGTCCGCCCGCCGCGCTGGCTAGGGTGCTGGGAGCAGGGCCGCTCGCGATGGCGGACACCGCGTCGGTCCCGGCGGGGAAATACGGCAAGGCGGCGCTGGAAGCGCTCGGGGTATGGGACGCGGTAAGGCCCAGGGTCGTCGGCGCGGAGAATGTCAGGGCGGCGCTGGCGCTGGTCGAGCGCGGCGCGGCACCGCTGGGGATCGTCTATGCGACCGATGCCAAGGCATCGCCGAGCGTGCGGATTGCGGGGGTATTTCCCGAACGCTCGCACCCCGCGATCACCTATCCGCTCGCGCGGCTGACCGCGTCGACCAACCCCGATACCGAGGGGTTCCGCCGGTTCCTCATCAGCCACACGGGCAAGGCGATTTTCGCGCGCTGCGGGTTCTCGCCGCGATGACGGCTGCTGGCAACGACGGTAGCGGCACCATGAAGGGGGCCGATGCTGTCGGCTGAGGAATGGACCGTCGTCCTGCTATCGCTGAAGGTCGGCGGGGCGGCGATGGTCGTGACGCTGCCGATCGCGTTCGCGCTGGCGTGGGTGATCGCGCGCGGGCGGTTCCCGGGGCGGGTGCTGGTCGAGGCGGTGGTGTACCTGCCGCTGGTGGTGCCGCCGGTCGTCACCGGGTGGGTACTGCTCCTGGCGTTCGGGCCGGCGGGGCCGATCGGGGAGCCGCTGGCGCGTTGGCTCGGAATCAGTGTGCTGTTTCGCTGGACCGGCGCGGCGATTGCGGCAGGCGTGATGGCGCTGCCGCTGATGGTGCGCGCGATGCGGCTGTCGATCGACGCGGTCGACCGGCGGCTGGAGAACGCCGCGCGGACGCTGGGGGCAGGGCCGGTGCGGGTATTCTGGACACTGACGCTACCGCTGAGCGTGCCGGGCATTCTGGCCGGCGCGGTACTGGGGTTCGCGCGCTCGATCGGCGAATTCGGCGCGACCATCACCTTCGTCAGCAACGTGCCGGGGGAAACGCGGACGCTGCCGCTCGCGATCTATTCGGTGCTCCAGCAACCCGATGGCGATGCGATGGCGTGGCGGCTGTCCGCAATCTCGATCGCGCTGAGCCTCGCCGCGCTCGTCGCGTCAGAATTGCTTGCGCGGCGCGCGGGGCGGGGCTTCGATGGCCTTTGAGATCAGCGTCGCCAAGCGGCTCGGTGATGCGACGATCGCGCTGGAGATGGACGCGGGGCCAGCCGATCAGGCGCGTGCGACGGTGTTGTTCGGGCCATCGGGAGTCGGCAAGACGAGTATCCTCAACATGGTCGCGGGGCTGCTGCGGCCCGATGCGGGGCGGATCGTGGTCGACGGTGAGACACTGTTCGAAACGGGGTCCGGCCCGGCAATCGATGTGCCGGTCGAGCGTCGCCGGGCGGGTTACGTCTTTCAGGAGGCACGGCTGTTCCCCCACAAGCGGGTTCGCGCGAACCTGATCTACGGCACGGACACCGATGCAGATCTGTCACGCGTGGATTTTCTCGGGATCGGTCACCTGCTCGATCGCTGGCCGCGGTCGCTGTCGGGGGGCGAGGCACAGCGGGTCGCGATCGGGCGGGCGCTGCTGAGCGATCCTGCGTTCCTGCTGCTCGACGAACCGCTGACCTCGCTCGACCGCCCGCGCCGCGACGAGGTGATGCTCGGGATCGAACATATCCGCGACGTGCTGAAGCTGCCGATCCTGATGGTGACGCATGATCCCGAGGAGGCGGCGCGGATCGGGACGCGGATCGTGACGATGGTGCGGTGATCGCGGTGGTCGTTTCGACCGACCGCTTCCAGTCGTAGCGATCGCTCTCCGACCCATGCGCCTTGAGCCTGTCGAAGGGCGGTGAGTCGCACCGTGCTTCGACAGGCTCAACACGGACGGTTTGATGTAGCGTCAAGGCGCGCTACCTTCGCGCGATCGTTACTTGCGAGGACAATGCCTGTGAAATCCCGGATTGGCGTTACCGCCGTCGTAGCGCTGTTGCTCGGCTCCGCGGCCGATGCGCGCAAGGACGCGCCGAGCGACCCCGATACCCGCGCGTGGTGGGCGATCACCAGCGAATTGTCGGGTGACGCGATGGACGGGCGCGATACCGGCTCCTCCGGCTATGATCGCGCCGCGACGCTGGTCGCAGCGAAGTTCGCGGCGGCGGGGCTGGCTCCCGCGGGTGAGAATGGCTGGTATCAACAGGTGCCGATGAACGAGATCGCGGTGCGGCGGTCAACGATCGCGGTGGGGAAGCGTCCACTCAGGCTGCTTTACGATCTCGCGCTGTCGCCGGGCGAGGCGATGCCGACCACGATCGACGCGGCGCTCGCCTATCGCGGCTATTGCGGCGCGGATGAAATGGGGGACGTGCGCGGCAAGCTGGTCATCTGTCACGGCACGCATCGCGACGGGCTGCCCGATGGCGGCGCGCGTGAGGCCGCGGTCCGCGCGGGCGGGGGCATCGGGATGCTGACGATCGCCGATCCTGGGTTTACCGTCGAACCGCCGCGGTGGCCCTATGCGTATAGCCGCACCGTCACCTTCGCGGACGCCAAGCCCGATACCGACCGATTCTTGCGGATGACACTGAACGCGGCCTCGCTCGCCACGCTGGTTGGCCCTACGCGCCGCGATGCCGCGGCGTTGATCGCGAAGGGGAGCGCGGGGCGGTCGCTGCCGAGCTTCGATCTGGCCGACCGATTCCATGCGAGCTTCACGCTGGCGCGGCGGCGGATCCGGTCGCCCAACGTGCTCGGCCTGCTGCCCGGCACCGACCCCGCGCTGGCCGGACAGGCGATCGTGCTGTCGGCGCATCTCGACGGCTATGGCCATGGCGAGCCCGTCAACGGCGACGGCCTGTACAACGGCACACTCGACGATGCGGCCTATGTCGCGCTGCTGATCCGCGAGGCGCAGCGGTTGCACGGCAAGGGGCTGCGCCGTCCGATCCTGTTCGCGGCGTTTACGGGCGAGGAAAAGGGACTGCTCGGCGCGCGCTGGTTCGTCGCGCATCCGACGATCCCGAAAGCCAGGATCGCCGCCGACATCAATCTGGACCAGCTCCGCCCGATCTTTTCGCTGAAACTGCTCACCGTCCACGCGCTCGATACGACGACGCTGGGCGCGGACGTGCGTGCGGTCGCGACCGGACTGGGTATCGCCGTGCAGCGCGATCCCGAGCCGGAGCGCAATCTGCTCCGCCGGGCGGATCACTGGCCATTCCTGCAAGCGGGCATCCCCGCGACTGCGTTCGTGTTCGGGTATCGGCCGGGGACGACGAGCGAGGCGATCTATCGGCAGTGGTACAAGACGGGATATCACAAGCCGCAGGACGATCTCGACCAGTTGATCGACTGGCAGGCGGCGGCGGATTTCAACGGCTTCTTCTATGCGCTGGTGGCGCGAGTGGCGGGGCAGGACGCCAAGCCGCGGATGATGGCGGCGGTGGAATAGGGTTCTGCTGCTCCCGTTCGTCATGCCGGTGCAAGGCTGGCATCGTACGCTTGGATGCCAAAACGCGATAACTGATGCCCGTTCGTGCTGAGCTTGTCGAAGCACGGTGAATCCCACCGCTCTTCGACCAGCTCAGGGCGAACGGTTCAGAGCCTGATCGATCTCACGTCATCGCGTGTTCACCGCAGACTCCAGCCTTTGCTGGGGTGACGATTGGGAGGTGAGAAGCCGCTAACGAAAAGGGGCCGCCAGTTGCCGGACCGCCCCCTCGTCGAGTTTTGGAACCGCCACGCCGTCAGACGTGACCGGCTGCGCCGGTCTCGCTGCCCGCCGTGGCATCTCCCGGGATTGCTGGCGCAATCCCGGGGTGCCCGATTAGCGCTTCGAGAACTGGAAGCTCTTGCGAGCCTTGGCGCGGCCATACTTCTTGCGCTCGACGGTGCGGCTGTCGCGGGTCAGGAACCCGGCGGCCTTGACCGGCGCGCGCAGGATCGGTTCGAATTTGGTGATCGCCTGGCTGATGCCATGCTTGACCGCGCCGGCCTGGCCCGACAGGCCACCACCCTTGACGGTGCAGACGACGTCGTACTGGCCCTCACGCTCGGTCACGCCGAACACCTGGTTGAGGACGAGGCGCAGCGTCGGACGCGCGAAATACACTTCCTGGTCACGCCCGTTGATCGTGATCTTGCCCGAACCGGGCTTCAACCAGACGCGTGCGACCGCGTCCTTGCGGCGACCGGTGGCATAGGCGCGGCCCTGCTTGTCGATGATCTGTTCGCGCAGCGGCATCGTCGAGACGATCGGCGCGGCGGGAGCGGCGCCACCCTCGGCACCGGCGGTCGACGCAGCGGGCGCGCTGCCGTCGGTGGGCTGCGCTTGCGTCAGGCTGGCGAGATCGGACAGCGATTGGCGGTTGTCGGTCATTACTGGCCCACCTTGTTCTTGCGGCTCATGCCCGCGATATCGAGGACTTCGGGGTTCTGCGCGGTGTGCGGATGCTCGGTACCCTTAAAGATCCGCAGGTTGCGCATCTGATCACGACCCAGCGGGCCGCGCGGGATCATCCGTTCGATCGCCTTTTCGAGCACGCGCTCGGGGAAGCGCCCCTCGAGCACCTTGGCCGCGGTGACGCCCTTGATGCCGCCGGCATAGCCGGTGTGGCGATAATAGATCTTCTTGGCGGCCTTGTTGCCAGTGAAGCGGACCTTGTCGGCATTGATGACGACGACATTGTCACCGCAATCGACGTGCGGGGTGAAGCTCGTCTTGTGCTTGCCGCGCAGGACGTTGGCGATGACCACCGCGGCGCGACCGACGACCAGGCCCTCCGCATCGACGATATGCCACTTCTTCTCCACCTCGTGCGGCTTAACCGACTTGGTGGTCTTCATGAGCGCCTTCATGGGCGTTGGACCTTCCAGTTTGAAACGACGCACGCCGCCCCAGCCGGGACGGCGCGAATGGCGGGCTGATGAGCGAACCGGGCAATGAAGTCAAGCAAACCGCCGGTTTGCTGACGGGTATCAGGATACCAGGCGTCTCGTGCCGACCGCATGCGCGGCGAACACCGTGGCGATCAGCAGCAGCGCGGCGTTGGTCTGGTGCGCGACCGCGACGTCGATCTGGACCCCGGTCATCAGCGTCACGACGCCGAGGAAGATCTGGAGCGTGACCAGCCCGACAACCCAGAATCCCGCCTTCGATCCGGCGCGGGTCGCGGCGACTGCGAGCCAGATCAGCGCGGCGGCGGCGGCGAATGCCCACCAGCGATGGATGAACTGGACGACGATCGGGTTGTCGATCGCATTGGTCCAGCCCGGCTGCAGCATCGGCACGCCCGCAGGGAACAGCGTGTCGCCCATCAGCGGCCAGCTCGCAAAGGCGTAGCCCGCGCGCAATCCTGCGGTGAACGCACCGAACATGATCTGGACGAACAGGCCTACCAGCGCGACGAGGCTGCCCATCGTCAGACGCGCGGATCCTCGGGGGGGCGCGCCATCGAGCGCGCGCAGATCGAGCGCGGTCCATATCATCCCGGCCAGCGTGAACAGCGCCGTGACGAGATGGAGCGCGAGCCAGCCGGGCGCGACTTCGGTTCGGCCGGTCAGCCCCGATTTGACCATCAGCCAGCCGAACGTTCCCTGCAGGAGGATCAGCGCGAACAGCGCGCTCAGCCGCCATGCATAGCCGGTGGGGATCCGTCGACGCGCCGCGAACCAGATGAGCGGGAGCAAATACGCGAGGCCGATGAAGCGGCCTAGAAACCGATGGAGATATTCCCAGAAGAAGATCGCCTGGAAGCCTGTGAGCGTCATTCCGCTGTTCAAAAGAGCGTATTGCGGGATCCGACGGTAATTAGCGAATTCCGCTTGCCACTGGGCAGGGGTGATCGGCGGCACGATCCCCGTCAGCGGCTTCCATTCGGTGATGGAAAGCCCGGATTCGGTCAGCCGGGTGATCCCGCCGACGACGACGATCCCGACGATCATTGCCGCGACGACGAACAGCCAGCGCGCGACGGCGCGCGGGCGCGCGGGCGACAGGAAGGCGGCGCTGGTCTGAAGCATGGCGCCGCGCCTACTCCCCCGCGACCGGGCCGCCAAGCGCAGTCCCGAAAAAAAGCGAGCGATGAGATATTGTCACCTCGGCCAATGCGGCCTATCTGCGACCCCGACATGACGACCGCGACTCGCCCCCATTTTCTTGCCGGCCTCGATCGGATCGCGATCGGGCTGTCGGGGCTGTGCGTCGTCCATTGCCTCGCCAGCGCGGTGTTGCTCGCGATGCTGTCCGCGGCGGGAGGGATGCTGCTCAATCCGGTGTTCCATGAAGTCGGGCTGACGTTCGCGATCATCCTCGGCGCGATCGCGCTGGGGCGCGGGGTGATGGAGCATGGCTATGCGATGCCCGCGATGATGGGGTCGTTCGGTCTCGGCGTGATGGCGGGCGCGATGACGCTGCCGCACGACGGCAGCGGAATGGAGACACTGTGGACGGTAATCGGGGTCGGGTTGCTGGCGTTCGGTCATGACCTCAACCGGCGCGCAACTCACTGACGACGGCGCTGGCGCTTGCCGGGGACCACCGGGCGTCCTAGGTTTCACGTATGGCCGGACCCGCGCATCACCATTACGAACCGCAGGGCCGGGAGCTCGCGACCGCGGCGCAGGCGACGCTCGAGAAGTCGGGTGAGCAATGGACCAGCATGCGCGCCAGCGTGTTCGACGAACTCGCCAAGTTCGACAAGCCCGCCAGTGCCTATGACATCGCCGAGGCGGTGTCGAAGCGCGAGGGGCGGCGGGTCGCTGCCAACAGCATCTATCGGATTCTCGACTTGTTCGTGGGCGCGAATCTGGTCCGCCGGGTCGAGAGCGCGAACGCCTATATCACCAACGCCCACCCCGATTGCCTCCACGACTGTATCTTTCTGGTGTGCGATTCGTGCGGGCAGACGACCCATCTCGACGATGACGTCATCACGCGCGGGGTCAGGAACGTCGCACAGGCGGCGGGGTTCTCGCCCGAACGCCCGGTGATCGAGGTGCGGGGCAAGTGCGCCGACTGCGATTGACGCGCGACGATGATCCGGCGGCAATCGACAAGCGCGCCCCGACGGGAGTAAGCGGAGTATATGTCCGAACTTCCTGACACGCCGTTGCTCGATACGGTGTCCGTTCCCGCCGACCTGCGCACGCTAAAGCCGGATCAGCTTCGCCAACTCGCGGACGAACTGCGCGCCGAGGTGATTTCCGCGGTCGGCACGACCGGTGGGCATCTGGGATCTGGCCTGGGCGTGGTCGAACTGACGACCGCAATCCATTACGTCTTCGATACCCCGCGCGACCGGCTGGTCTGGGACGTCGGGCATCAATGCTATCCGCACAAGATCCTGACCGGGCGGCGCGACCGCATCCGCACGCTGCGGCAGGGGGGCGGGCTCAGCGGGTTCACCAAGCGGAGCGAGAGCGAGTACGACCCGTTCGGCGCGGCGCATTCGTCGACCTCGATCTCCGCCTCGATCGGCTTCGCGACCGCGAATCGGTTGTCGGGCAAACCGGGCAAGGCGATCGCGGTGATCGGCGACGGCTCGATGTCCGCAGGGATGGCGTACGAGGCGATGAACAACGCCGAGAAGGCGGGCAACCGGCTGATCGTGATCCTGAACGACAACGACATGTCGATCGCGCCCCCGGTCGGAGCGCTTTCCGCGTATCTCAGCCGGATCGTCTCGAGCCGCGAATTCCTGAGCTTGCGCGAACTGGCGCGGAAATTCGCGCGCAAGCTGCCACGGCCGTTTCACCAGGCGGCGCGCAAGACCGACGAATTCGCGCGCGGGATGGCGATGGGCGGCACGCTGTTCGAGGAACTCGGCTTTTATTACGTCGGGCCGGTCGACGGGCATAATCTCGACCATCTGATCCCGGTGCTCGAAAACGTCCGCGATGCGGAGGAAGGCCCGATCCTGGTCCATGTCGTGACCAAAAAGGGCAAGGGCTACGCCCCCGCCGAGGAAAGCGCGGACAAGTATCACGGCGTGCAGAAGTTCGACGTCATCACCGGCACGCAGGCGAAGGCGCCGCCCGGACCGCCTGCGTATCAGAACGTGTTCGGCGATGCGCTGGTCGAGGAAGCGCGGCGCGATCCCAGCATCGTCGCGATCACCGCGGCGATGCCGGGCGGCACCGGGGTCGATCGCTTCGCCGCCGCGTTCCCCGACCGCGCGTTCGACGTCGGCATCGCCGAACAGCATGCGGTCACCTTCGCGGCAGGGCTAGCGGCGCAGGGGATGCGGCCGTTCTGCGCGATCTATTCTACCTTTCTTCAGCGCGCGTACGATCAGGTCGTCCATGACGTCGCGATCCAAAACCTGCCGGTCCGCTTCGCGATCGATCGCGCGGGGCTGGTCGGGGCGGACGGGGCAACCCACGCCGGATCGTTCGACGTCACCTATCTCGCGACGCTGCCCAATTTCGTCGTGATGGCGGCGGCGGACGAGGCGGAACTCGTCCACATGGTCCACACCATGGCGCTCCACGATACCAGCCCGATCGCGGTACGCTATCCGCGCGGCAACGGCACCGGGGTGGCGTTGCCCGCAACTCCCGAGCGACTCGAGATCGGCAAGGGCCGAATGGTGCGCGAGGGCAAGAAGGTCGCGATCCTGTCGCTCGGCACCCGGCTGGCGGAGGCGTTGAAGGCCGCGGACACGCTCGAGGCGAAGGGGCTCAGCACCAGCGTCGCCGATCTGCGCTTCGCCAAGCCGCTCGACGAGGCGCTGATCCGCCATCTGCTGACCACGCACGAGGTCGCGGTGACGATCGAAGAGAATGCGGTCGGCGGGCTCGGCGCGCACGTCCTGACATTGGCCAGCGATGAGGGGCTGATCGACGGGGGCCTGAAGCTGCGCACGATGCGGCTGCCCGACATCTTCCAGGATCAGGACAAGCCGGAATTGCAATATGCCGCCGCGCGGCTCGATGCCGATGCGATCGTCGACACGGTGCTGACCGCGTTGCGGCATAACAGCGCCGGGGTCGAGGCGGGTGTGCGGGCGTAGGGTTCGACGCTACGCCTCGGTGAGATCACCGATGACGATCCGGTAGCCGAGATCGCATGTCGGCTGCGCGCGCAGTGCGTCGTATCGTTCGTCCCAACTTCCCTCCGCCAGATCGGCGCGCAACCGCGCAACGCCAGCGGTGGGATCGATGATCGCGAAGCGCGAGATCGACCGGCGCACCGCGGCGTCGAGATAGGCTTCGGGTCGTGCCCAATAGGCGGCGAGGAAGCCGTCGATACAATCGTGCGGGATCGGAACGGGCAGCAGCCGGACGTCCGCGGCGACCGCGCGGCATTGCGCCACGAGCGCGTCGCTGGTGGGAAACACGTTATCGTCGAGCGCGCGGATTTCAGGAAAATAATCGGTCGTTAGCCAGAAGGCAGGGCTGTCGGGGACCCAGGTCAGGATCACGACCCGCCGCCGCGCGACCCGCGCCAGTTCGGCCAGCCCGCGATCGACATCGGCCCAGTGATGCAGCGTCAGATAGGCGGTCGCGGCATCGAACGACTTGGTGTCGACGGGCAGTTCCTCCGCGACGCCCTGGCGGCATGGCGCGGCGTCCGGCGCCCGTTGCGCGATCATCACCGACGAGGGTTCGACCGCGAGCCTCGTGCGCCCCGCTATCTCGTAGGACCCGGTTCCTGCGCCGATATTGACGATCGTCGCGCAGCCATCGAGCGCCCCCTCGATGGCCGCGGCGATGCGCGGATCGGCGTGGCGCTGCGTGGCGTAGCCGCGCCCGATCGTGTCGTAGGTGGCGGTCATCGGTGTTCCCTTCCGTAATCAGCTCCATCGCGAGGCTATCTCCTAGGTTGTCGACGGTCGAATCGCGCCGTCCACCTGCTTGCTCTTTTCGCCACCCGGATATACATTGAAACTTTGTATATCCGGAGAATGGCGATGCAGGTGGCGAAATGGGGCAACAGCCTGGCGATCCGTATTCCGGTGGATGTCGTTCGCGAACTGGGGTTGAAGGAGGGGGACACGGTTGATCTGTGCGCGCTCGACGATGCGAAGGTCGCCTTGATCAGTGAACGCCAGCGGCGCGAGGCGGCGGTCAAGGAGCTTGAAAAGTTCCGCGGCTGGATGCCCGCCGACTATAAGTTCGACCGGGACGAGGTTCATGAACGGTGAAATTCGCCGATAGCAATGTGCTTCTCTATCTGGCGTCGGACGATAGCGACAAAGCGGCGATCGCAACCGGCGTTCTTAACAGTCATCCCGTCGTCAGTGTCCAGGTCCTGAACGAAGTCGTTAATGTGACCCGCCGGAAGTTTGGTCGGAGTTGGCCGGACGTTCGCGAGTTCCTGGATCGTATCGCCCCGCTCGTCGACGTACGACCGGTGACGCTCGAGACTCATCGGCGAGCCCTGATGATCGCGGAGCGCTATCAGACAGGCTGGTGGGATGCGCTGATCGTCGCTGCTGCGCTGGAAGCGGAATGCGACAAGCTTTATTCCGAGGACATGCACGCCGGCCTCGTGATCGACGATCGCGTGCGGATCGTGAACCCCTTTGCCTAAGCAGCGGATCGATCAATTGCTCGTCGATCGCGGCCTCGTCGAATCGCGGACGCGCGCGCAGGCGTTGATCATGGCGGGGCTCGTGTTCGTCGGCACGCGCAAGGTCGACAGGCCTGGACAGCAGGTTGACGACGACGCCGACATCGAGGTCAAGGGGCGCGATCATCCCTGGGTGTCGCGCGGCGGAATCAAGCTGGCGCACGGGCTCGATGCGACCGGATGGGACGTCGCGGGAGCGGTGGCGATCGACGTGGGGTCATCGACCGGGGGATTTACCGACGTCCTGCTGTCGCGCGGGGTGACCCGGGTCTATGCGGTCGACAGCGGCACCAACCAGCTGGCGTGGAAGCTGCGGCAGGACGGCCGCGTCGTCGTGCTCGAACAGACCAGCGCGCGGATCCTGACCGACGCGCATATCCCCGAGCAGATCGATCTGGTGGTGTGCGACGCGAGCTTCATCGGGCTCGCCAAGGTGCTCGACCGACCGCTGACCTTCACCGCAGCGGGGGCGCGGTTGATCGCGCTGATCAAGCCGCAGTTCGAGGCGGGACGTGCCGAGGTGGGGAAGGGCGGCGTCGTCCGCGATGAGGCAGTGCGCGCGCGGGTTTGCGATGAGGTTTCGGCGTGGATCATCAGCGTGGGCTGGCGCGTCGAGGCACTGGTCGAGAGCCCGATCACCGGCCCCGAAGGCAATGTCGAATATCTGATCGCCGCGACGCGGGAAGATCCAGCGTAGGCCAACGGGCGATGACATTACTTCGCGCCATTCGTGCTGAGCCTGTCGAAGCACGGTGAGACCCATCGCCCTTCGACAGGCTCAGGGCGAACGGTTCAGGGCGAACGGTTCAGGGCGAACGGTTCAGGGCGAACGGTTCAGGGCCGGATCGATCTAACAGCATCAAACACGGACCCAAGGGCAGGCGTCCGAGAATGACGCACCGCGGGACCATCGGCCCGACACGGCACTTTACCCCGCTGGTTCAACACGGCACAGCTAGCCAATCGGGAGAAGAATTTGTGGGCGGGATCGCGTCTAAGGGTCAATTGCGGATGTCGTTCCTGCGCTGGGCGATGGTCAGCGTGCCGCTGGTGTTGCTGCTCGGCTTCCTGGCGGGCAGATCGGTGCAGACCGGAGACGAGAATGGCTGGTACGCCGCGCTCGCAAAGCCCGCGCTGACCCCACCGGGCTGGTTGTTCCCGGTCGCCTGGACGACGCTTTACATCCTGATCGGTCTCGCGCTCGCGATGATCCTCAACGCCCGCAGTGCACGGCTGCGCGGCGTCGCGATTACGCTGTTCGCGCTGCAGCTCGTACTCAACCTCGCCTGGACCCCGTTGTTCTTCGGCGCGCACCAGATCGGGGCCGCGCTGATCGACATCGTCGCGATGGTGGTGCTGGCCATCGCGACCACGGTCGCCTTCGCGCGGATCAGGACCGCGGCGGCGTGGCTGATGGTGCCGTATCTCGTCTGGATCAGCTTTGCGGGCGTCCTCACGTGGCGGATCGGGCAGCTCAACCCCGACGCCGCCACCCTTGTGCCCGCCGCCCACACCTCCCAGATGCTGTGACATCGTGTGATCAAGATCGAGGGTACCGCATGCAGTCCGAAAACCGGATGTTCGACGATTTGGTAAAGCTCATGAACGGCGCGGCGGGCACGCTCGCCGGTGTCGGGCGCGAAGCCGAACAGAGCGCGCGGTCGCGTGCGCGTGAATGGATCGGCGGGCTTGATTTCGTCAGCCGCGACGAATTCGAGGCGGTCAAGGCGATGGCCGCTGCGGCGCGCGACGAGGTCGAGGCGCTCACCGCGCGTCTCGCTGCGTTGGAAGCCAATCAACCGGGCGGTTTGAAGACCAAGTCCTGAGGTTTTCCACAGGTTTCTGCACAGAATCATCCACGATCGCACTGGCAACGTTGCGGGGCCGGTTTTGCCCCGGCACGCTGCGCATGCGATAGGTAGACCCGATGATAGTGACTGAAGCCGACCATGAATCCGACGACGCCGCGCCGATCGACATGCTCGAGGCGTATTATGCCGCGCATGGCTGGGAGAGCGAGCGCCACGACGACGAGATCGTCGCGACCGTCAAGGGTAGCTGGACGACGTATGAACTGCGCGCGCTGTGGCGCGAGGATGACAGCGTCCTCCAGTTCCTTGCCTTTCCCGACATCAAGGTGGCGGACGAGCGCCGCGCCGCGATTTACGAAACGCTGGGGCTGGTCAACGAGCAGCTGTGGATCGGGCATTTCGAACTCTGGTCTTCATCGGGCATCGTGCTGTTCCGCCATGCGGCGATGATCGACAGCGGTAGCGACGGGGAGGGCGAGGGGACGATGACGCTCGCCGGTGCCGAGCTGCTGGTCGAATCCGCGATCGAGGAATGCGAGCGCTTTTATCCGGTGTTCCAGTTCGTGCTGTGGGGCGGCAAAAGCCCGACCGAAGCGATCGCCGCCGCGCTGATCGAGACGCAGGGGGAGGCGTGACCGGGGCGTCGATCGGGACGGGGCCGCTCTGGCTGATCGGGTGCGGGCAGATGGGCGGTGCGATGTTGCGCCGCTGGATCGCCGCGGGAATGGCGCCGTCGCGGTTCACGGTGATCACGCGCGGGCCGGCCAAGGTGCCCGCCGGGGTGCGGCACCTCACTGCGCTGCCGCTCGATGCCGAACCCGAGACGATCGTGCTGGCGATGAAGCCGCAACAGCTCGGCGAAGTCGCGCCGATGCTGGCGGGGATCGAGCCTAGGCTGCTGGTATCGATCCTTGCCGGGGTAGATTGCGCGACGCTTGCACGGCGGATCGCGGCGGGCGCTGTGGTGCGCGCGATGCCCAATCTGCCGGTCTCGATCGGGCAAGGGGTGGTCGCCTTGTTCAGTGATTCGACGGACTTCGCGGTACGGGACGCGGCTGCAGCGTTGGCGGCGGCGCTGGGTCATCACGAATGGATCGGCGACGAAGCGCTGTTCGATGCGGTGACCGCGCTCGCGGGTTCCGGGCCGGGGTTCGTCTTTCGTTTCGTCGATGCGCTCGCCCGCGCAGGGGAGGCGCTCGGGATACCGGAAGATCAGGCCGCACGGCTGGCGCTCGCCACGGTGGCGGGGTCCGCGGCGATGGCGGCTGGGACCGACGCCGATCCCGCCACGCTCGCGGACCGGGTGGCGAGCAAGGGCGGTTCGACGCGCGAAGGGCTCGACGTACTCGATGCGAATGGCGCACTCGTGAATTTGCTGACCCGCACGCTCGATGCTGCGCGGCGTCGCAATGCCGCGATGGCGGCGGAGGCACGGGGCTAGAGCGCCGGTCGACCTGACGGCTTCGCTGGCTAGCCGCGCAAGCTGTCGACCGCGGCGCGTTCGTCCTCGGGGATCATGCCCTCCAGCACCGCCCAATAGCCGGTGACCGCGGCTTGCCCGGCCTTGGCATACGCCGCCGACATCTTGACGCGGATCGCGTCGAACAGCTCGCTTTCGAGCGCGGTGCCATCAGCGGTCAGCTTCAACAGCCGCTGCCGCCGATCCCGCTCGCCGGGGCGGATCGCAACCAGGCCGCGCTCGGTAAGCTCGTTAAGGACGCGTCCGAGCGATTGCTTGGTGATCGCGAGCAGCCCCAGCAGCTCGCTGACGGTCAGATCGGGCTTGCGCGCGATGAAATACAGCGCGCGATGGTGCGCGCGGCCGAGCCCCTGTCGCGCGAGCGCGTTGTCGACCGAGCGGGTCAAATGACCATGCCCGAAATAGAGCAATTCCATCCCCCGCCGGAGCTCGGCTTCGCGCAGGAACAGCGCTGACGCCGACGACGACGGGACGGACGGAGAGGCGGATGAGGTTAGCGGGGCAGCCATGTTGACCGGTTTAGCCATCGGTCCTAGGCGTCCGCAACCCCTTCGATCCAAGAGAAATCCCGAGAGAGAGAACGATGCCCCCCGTCGTGCCCCCGGTCGTGACCGACCTTCCCGCCTTTCGCTTCGAACCGACCGACGCTCCGGTCGCCGCCAACGAGCGTAGCCAGCGGCTGGCCGATCCCGGTTTCGGGCGAGTGTTCACCGATCACATGGCGACGATCCGCTACAACCAGGCCAAGGGCTGGCATGATGCGCGGATCACCGCGCGCAAGCCGTTGACGCTCGATCCCTCGACGGCGGTGCTGCATTATGCGCAGGAGATATTCGAGGGGCTCAAGGCGTATCGTCTGGCCGACGGGTCGACCGCACTGTTCAGGCCGCAGGCGAATGCGCGCCGGTTCCAGAATTCGGCGCGGCGATTGGCGATGGCCGAATTGCCCGAGGCGCTGTTCCTCGAATCGATCCGGCTGCTCGTGAAAACCGACCGCGACTGGATCCCCGATGGCCGCGATGGCGCGCTGTACCTGCGGCCGTTCATGATCGCGAGCGAAGTGTTCCTGGGGGTGAAGCCGTCGGCCGAGTATCTCTACATGGTCATCGCGTCGTCGGTCGGTGCCTATTGGAAGGGCGGCGCGCGCCCGGTGTCGATCTGGGTCAGCCAAGACTATAGCCGCGCCGCGCCGGGGGGTACGGGGGACGCCAAATGCGGGGGCAATTATGCCGCCAGCCTCGCCGCCCAGTCCGAGGCGATTCGCCAAGGCTGCGACCAGGTCGTCTTCCTCGACGCCGCCGAGCGCCGCTGGGTCGAGGAACTGGGGGGGATGAACATCTTTTTCGTGTTCGACGATGGCAGCCTGTCGACCCCGCCGCTGACCGGCACGATCCTGCCCGGAATCACCCGCGATTCGATCCTCACGATCGCGCGCGAAGCGGGCCTGACCGTGCGTGAGGAGCCCTATTCGATCGACCAGTGGCGTGCCGATGCCGCGAGCGGGCGGCTGACCGAGGCCTTCGCGTGCGGCACCGCCGCGGTCGTGACCCCGATCGGCAGCGTCGGCTCGAAGGCTGGCGGATTCCAGATCGGCGGCGGCGGTACCGGGCAGACGACCCAGCGCATGCTCGATACGCTGTCGGCGATCCAGCGCGGCCAGGCCCCGGACGCGCATGGCTGGCTCGACCCGGTGGTGTGACGCCACGCGCCGACGGGGGCTTTTCACGATCGATCCGGCGGCTATAAGGCCGCCTCCCGGATGGGGCGTCGCCAAGTGGTAAGGCAGCGGCTTTTGATGCCGCCATTCGCAGGTTCGAACCCTGCCGCCCCAGCCAGTTTCTGAACTGGCCAGTTTCTGAAATAGCCAGTTTCTGAACTGGCTAGTTTCTGAAATAGCCGGTCTCCGCAACATTTCCTACGGAACCCGGAGGCGCCTTTACCTCCGGGCCGTGGCGATCACCGATCGAGTGGGGCGAAGCCGCGCAGGCCGCGGAGATATTGCACGCGAATGTTCGTCACGGTCACGCCGGCACCGGCGTCGATCGCAGCCACCGTGACGGTCGGGCGTGATCGGCCCATGATCGTATTGCCCGGGAAACCCGCGCCGTCGTGCCACAGGTCGAACTTGTCCTTGCCGCCGCGATTATGGCTGAACAGCAGGGCGTATCGGCCGGGGCGAGGCACCTTGATGCACATGGTGAACGCGCCCGTCGGCGCGGGTGCCCGGACGCGGCGGAACACCTTGCCTTCGGCCATCAGGGCGTGATCGTCGCGCAGGAAATCTGCCTCGGTGGCGGGATAGAGTTCCAGCCGAACCTCGCCCCGATTATCCTTCAGGCCGACGATATTGGCCTGGATCGCCGGCCCCTGGCCGTTCGAACAGGCTTGCACATCGCCGGTCACGTCGGCCACCGCCGGTGTGGCCGCACCGAGCAGGCAACCAACCACCATTCCCAGGTTCATGCCCGACTTCATCACTGCAAACTCCCTGTGGAACGCCCCGTGGAACGCCCGGTCGCAGAAGGGCGCGATCCTTCTTCAGATAGACGACATTGCGGCCCCAATCCCGCACTGCGCGGTCGAGCGATCGGACCGATGATCGAATTTCCGGGGGAGACGCGATTCATTTGACGCGTGCGACTGAGGATTGCACCGTATCGTATCGTCTGTGTTCGATGGAGACGATCTTTCCGAACATGGTTGCACGCGGTGTCGCGCTGGCGCGCCGGGCGCTCGCGCTGCCTGCGGTCTCGGCGGTGATGCGCTCCCTGGTCCGCTTCGGTGCGCCGGCCATTTCGTTGGCCGTGCTGGGTGGAGCGTTGACCGAATTGCGCGCTCTGGACTGGCGTGCGGTGCTCGAACTGGTGCCGCACAACCCGGCCTTCTGGCTGGTGTTCGTCATCGCCTATTCTACGCCGGTCCTGTGCGACTGGGCGATCTATCACCGGCTCTGGAA
>JALYTW010000205.1 GCA_030854075.1 Pseudomonadota bacterium | reverse complement strand
TCGATCCGCGCGGCGTCGAGCTGTTCCTTGAGCTTGGCCTCGGCACCGATCTTGTCTTTTTCGGCCTGCCAGCGGGTGGTGAGTTCGCTTGATTGCTGTTCGAGATTGGCGAGATCGCCTTCGAGCGTCGCGAGCCGATCAACGCTCGCGGGATCAGTCTCGCGCTTCAACGCCTCGCGTTCGATCTTGAGCTGGATGATGCGTCGGTCGAGCGTCTCGATCTCCTCGGGCTTGCTTTCGACCTCCATGCGGATCCGGCTGGCGGCTTCGTCCATCAGATCGATCGCCTTGTCGGGGAGGAAGCGATCGGTGATGTAGCGATTGCTGAGCGTCGCCGCGGCGACGAGCGAGGCATCGGTGATGCGGACGCCGTGGTGGAGTTCGTAGCGATCCTTGAGGCCGCGCAGGATGCTGATCGTGTCCTCGACGGTCGGTTCGCCGACGAAGACGGGCTGGAACCGCCGCTGGAGCGCGGGGTCCTTTTCGACATATTTGCGATATTCGTCGAGCGTGGTCGCGCCGACGCAATGGAGTTCGCCGCGCGCGAGCGCGGGCTTCAGGAGGTTTCCTGCGTCCATCGCGCCCTCCGATTTCCCCGCGCCGATCAGCTGGTGCATCTCGTCGATGAACAGGACGATGTCGCCGTCGGCGGCCTTCACCTCGTCGAGCACACCCTTCAATCGCTCCTCGAACTCGCCGCGGTATTTCGCGCCTGCGATCAGCGCGCCCATGTCGAGCGACATCAAGGTGCGGCCTTTCAGCGTGTCGGGGACATCGCCGTTGGCGATGCGCAGCGCCAGCCCTTCGGCGATCGCGGTCTTGCCGACGCCGGGTTCGCCGATCAGCGCGGGGTTGTTCTTGGTGCGGCGCGCGAGGATCTGGATGGTGCGACGGATTTCCTCGTCGCGGCCGATGACGGGATCGAGCTTGCCGTCGCGTGCCGCCTGGGTCAGGTCACGCGCGAATTTTTTGAGTGCGTCGTAGCGGTCTTCGGCCGAGGCGGTATCCGCGGTACGCCCGCCGCGCAGGTCGTTGATCGCGGCGTTGAGCTTCTCGGGGGTTGCATCGGCCGCCTTGAGCGCCTTGCCCGCGGTGGTGTTGAGCGACAGCGCGAGCGCAACCAGCAGCCGTTCGACGGTGACATAGCTGTCACCCGCTTTTTGCGCGATCTGTTCGGCCTGGTCGAGCACGCGTACCGCGTCGTTATCGAGCCCGGGGGTCTGCTGCGCACCCGAGCCGGAGACCGCGGGAATTTTGTTCAGCGCAAGGTCGGTTTCGCCGGTCGCCTTGCGCGCGTCCCCGCCTGCGGCGGTGATGAGCCCCGCGGCCATGCCCTGTTCGTCCTCGAGCAGTGCTTTGAGCAGATGTTCGGGCGCGATCCGTTGGTGGTTCATCCGGATCGCGACGGTCTGCGCTGACTGAAGAAAACCCTTGGCGCGGTCGGTGAATTTTTCGAGGTTCATTGGCGGTCCTTTGAGCACAATGTAGTGTGATATTTTGGCAACGCCAGTGTTCGCTTGCCGCCATCCCCGCAATGCCGCACCGTCAGCGGACGACCATAGCTGAGGCACGATCGACCTCGGAGCAAGTCCGGCGGATAGGAGAGATCATGCGCAGACGCGGAGTGAGCAGAATCGGGCTCGGCTTGCTGGTTTTCATCGTTCTGGTGCTGATCGGGCTTGCGACATGGGAGCCGCTGGTTGCGCGCCGCGTCGCAGCTCCGCCTGCGCACCATTATGACACCGTCATCGCGCGCGACACGTTCGGGGTGCCGCACATCTTCGGGCGCACCGACCCCGACGTCGCCTATGGCATCGGCTACGCGCATGCTGAGGACGATTTTTCGACGTTGCAGGAGGTGCTCGCGATGGTGCGCGGGCGCGAAGGCGCGATCAAGGGTGGCGACGGCGCGAAGATCGATTTCGCGGGGCATCTGCTAGGTGCGCGCGCGACGGTGGACCGCGATTACATGAAACAGCCCGCCGACGTGCGCGCGCTGCTCGACGGCTATGCGAGCGGCGTCAACGCCTATGCGCGGCGGCATCCAGGCGAAGTGACGCTCGCCAAACTGTTTCCGGTCGACGGGCGCGATGTCGCGACCGGGTTCGTGGTGCGATCGCCGTTTTTCTATGGGCTCGATCAAGTGATCGGTGCCTTGATCGGGAACAAGCCGCTGCCGCCGGAGACCGCTGGCCGCGTGCCCGACGTGCCCGACCCTGCGGCGCTCGCGCCAGAGGGCAAGATGAACGGGTCGAACGCGTTCGTCGTCGCCCCCAAACGGTCGGCGGACGGGTTCACCCGGCTCGTATCGAACTCGCACCAACCCTGGTCCGGGGGCGAGGCGTGGTACGAACTCGTCGTGCATTCGGGGCAGGGCTGGGATTTCGCGGGAGCGACCTTCCCCGGCGCGCCTTATCCACTGCTGGGCCATAACCGCAATCTGGGGTGGACCAACACCGTCGACCGACCCGACGTCGTCGACGTCTACAAGCTGGTGCTGAACGCCGCGCGCGACGCCTATCGGTTTGACGGACGATGGCGTCCGCTGATCAAGCAGCGGGTGTGGTTGCCGGTGAAACTGTGGGGGCCGTTCGTGCTGCCGGTGCCCAAGACACTCTATCGCAGCATCCAGGGGCCGGTGATCGTCAACAACAGCGGGGCGTATGCGATCCGCTACGGCGGCGCGGATCAACTGAGGATGGTCGAGCAATATTACCGGCTCAACCGTGCGCGCGACTGGAACCAGTGGAGCGCAGCGATGGCATTGCAAGGCGTTCCGGGGACGAATTTCCTCTACGCCGACGCGACCGGGCGGATCGCCTTTGTCTACAATGCGAGCTTCCCCAATCGGAAGCCGGGATTCGATTATAGCCAGGTGCTGCCCGGCGACACCTCGGCGGATTATGCGCCGGGCACGGTGCCTTACGCGATGTATCCCAAGAACATCGATCCGCCGTCGGGTTTCCTGATCAACGCCAACAACACGCCGTACCAGGCGGCGGG
>JALYTW010000204.1 GCA_030854075.1 Pseudomonadota bacterium | reverse complement strand
ATCTGTGGCGGCACCTCGGCGAACATGTCGCTGCCGCCGTGGCCGAGCGGGACGTAGCAGGCGAGGTTGGGATGGAGCGCAAGGCTCACCCCGACCAGTTCGGCGCGCGTCGCATCCACCCCGGTCGTCTCGGTATCGATCGCGATCCAGCCCTGGTGGCGCGCGATCGCGATCAAGCGGTCGAGCGCGTCAATGTCGACCACGGTCTCATAGCCGTCGTGATTGCACGGCGGGTCTTCCTCCATCGGCACGCTCGCGGGCGCAGGAACTGGCGGGTTGGCGGGGCTCGCGCCACTCACCCCGTCGAGCTTGGTCAGCAGCGATCGAAAGCCGTGATGGTCGAGGAAGGCGCGCAAGGGGGCGTCGGGGATGCCCTTCAGTTCGAGATCGTCGAGCGGTTCGGGGAGCGCGACATCGCATTTGAGCGTGACGAGGACCTTCGACAGCCGCGCCTTCTCGGTATGTTCGATCAGGTTGTCGCGCAGCTTGCCGGCCTTCATCGTCGGCGCGGTGGCGAGCACGGCTTCGAGATCGCCATGTTCGAGGATCAGCTTCGCGGCGGTCTTGGGGCCGACCCCGGGAACGCCGGGGACGTTGTCGACGCTGTCGCCCATCAGCGCGAGGACGTCACCGAGTTGGGTGGGGGTGATGCCGAAGAATTTCTCGGCGACATGCTCTGCGCCCAGCCGCCGGTTGTTCATCGTGTCGTACAGGTCGAGCCCGGGCTCGATCAGCTGCATCAGATCCTTGTCGGAACTGACGATGGTGACTTCCCAGCCCTGCGCCAATGCCGCCTTGGCATAGCAGGCGATGATGTCGTCGGCCTCGAGCCCCTCGGTCTCGATACACGGCAGCGAAAACGCGCGTGTCGCGTCGCGGATCATCGGGAATTGGGGCACGAGATCTTCGGGCGGGGGCGGTCGCTGCGCTTTGTATTTATCGTAGAGGTCGTTGCGGAAGGTCTTCGACGATTTGTCGAGGATGACCGCCATATGGGTCGGGCCGTCGGCCTTGTGGACCTCGTCGGCGAGCTTCCACAGCATCGTGGTATAGCCATAGACTGCGCCCACCGGCTGCCCATGCTTGTTGGTGAGCGGGGGCAGGCGATGATAGGCGCGGAAGATATAGCCCGAGCCGTCGACAAGATAGAGATGGGGCATCGTGGTCGGGGTCTAGCCGAGTGTGGCGGGGCGACCAACCGAATGTTCCCGCATCGCCACACCCGCGTATTTACTGTGGCACGCACGCATCAGTTGCGGCGCTAGTTGGTCATCCCGCTCCCGCCGCGGTTCCCGCCCGCGTAGGTCGCGACCGCATTGGCGACCGCCTGAATCAACCGCTGGCGGGATCGGATCGATTCGCGGGTATCGCCGATCATGACCGCGATCGCATAACGACGGCCGTCGGGCGCGGTAATGAGGCCGACATCGTTGAACCCCGCATTGCGCCCGTTCAGATCCTGTCCCGTCCCGGTCTTGTGCGCGATGTCCCACCCGCCGGGGAGCGCGGCGCGGAGCCGGGAGCGACCGGTGACCGAATTGCCCATCGTATCGAGCATGATCCGGGTGGAGGTTTCCGACAGCAGCTCGCCGCGCGCCAGCCGCGCGAGCGCATCGGCGATCGCGATCGGGGCGGCACCGTCGGGCGGATCGGCGGTATAGGCGTCGAGCGCGGCAGCGCGCGTGGCAGGGGCCAGCCGCGAGCGCGCGATCATGAAGCCATTGTCCCGCGCATACGCCTGGGTCCAGGTCAGTCCCGCGGTCTTCGCCTGGAGCAGCCGTTCGCCGGGGCCGAACCGGATGTCGCCTAGTTGCTTGCGCTCGATCATCGCGCGCACCGCCGACGGACCGCCAACATAGCTCAAGAGGCGATCATTGGCGGTGTTGTCGCTGTGCGTCAGCGCGCGGGTGAGGAGGTCGCCCACCGTCGTGTGATAACCGTCACCCTTGAGCACGAGCGACGAGATCGGTTGGTGGAACAGCGTCAGATCGTCAGGCCGGACGACGATCGGGTCGTCGAGCCGCGCCTTGCCCTGGTCGCGCAGGTCGAGCAGTGTGATCGCTACCCACAATTTGCTCACCGATTGCTGCGGCAGCCGCTGGCGGGCGGTCTCCGCTACCGTCCAGCCTTCGTCGACCGCGCGGATTGCGATCCCGAACTTGCCCGAAAACCCACGCGCGATCGCATCGACCGCGCCCGTCAGCTGCGCGGGCGCGGTGGTGCGCCGGGGCGCGGCGGGCGGCGGCACGGGAATCGAAACGAACACGGGCGGCGACGGGACCGGCGCGCGCGCACTGGTGCCGGGGCGCTGGTTTGATCCGCACGAAACCAACACCAGCGCCCCCGCGCCGATCATCAAGAACCGCGTCAGTCTAATCATTGGAAAGCAACATCACTGGCATTCGACCCCTGTTACCCCTTAACTGTGGCCAGAGCCGGGATGGACACAATCTCTGACCGACCCGGATTGCGACGAGGCGACTCGCCTACACGACCAAGCGTGAACGGGGACGAAACGCGATGCAAGGCTTTGATTTTCCAACGTTGGGCGCGCTGCTGTTCGTCGCGGCGCTGGTCGCGATCGCGACGCATCGGTTGAAGCTTCCTTATAGCATCGGGCTGGTCGCCGCGGGGGTCGCGCTGGCGTTCCTCGCGCCCGGGATTACCCCGCCGCTGACGCCCGAGCTCATCTTCTTTGTGTTCCTGCCGCCCCTGGTGTTCGAGGCCGCGATCCAGATCCCGTGGCGACCGCTGCGGCGCGAGATGCCGTTGCTGCTCGCGCTCGTCACGGTCGGGGTGGTCCTGGCGGCGGGCGTCGTCGCGGTCGGGATGCACTGGTGGATGGATTGGAGCTGGATCGGTGCGGCGCTGTTCGGCGTTCTGATCGCGGCCACCGATCCGGTCGCGGTGATTTCTGCGTTCAAGCAGCTCCGTGTCCAGCCGCGGCTCCATCTGTTGGTCGAGGCCGAAAGCCTGCTCAACGACGGGGTCGCGGCGGTCGGCTTCGCGATCCTCGTGACGATCGCGGCGGGTGCCGATGCGAGTGTCGGCACGATCGGGTTCGATCTGGTCAAGACGGTGTTCGGCGGGATCGCCGCGGGTGCGGTCGTCGCGCTGCCGCTGATCCTGATCGCGGGGCGAACCCGCGATCGGCTCGTCGAAATCACGCTGACCATGCTGATCGCGTACGGCAGCTTCCTGCTCGCCGAACATTTCCACGCCTCTGGCGTGCTCGCGACCCTGACCGCGGGGCTGATCGTCGGCAATTACGGCTTTCTGGGATCGATCAGCGACGACGGCCGTCAGGGGGTGCTTCACCATTGGGAGTTCGTCGCGTTCCTGATCAATTCGATGATCTTCATCCTGATCGGCGGGCGTGAGGCGAACACCCCGATCCTCGCGGTGATCGAGGCCGCGATCGCGGCGACACTCCTCAGCTTGGCGGGCCGCGCGGTCGCGGTCTATCCGGTGATGATGGCGTTCAAACGCACCAAGTTGTGCGTGCCCTGGGCCTACAAACATGTGTTGTTCTGGGGGGGCTTGCGCGGCGCGCTGGCACTCGCGTTGGCGCTGGCGCTGCCGGCCAGCGTACCCGAGCGTGGGCAGATCATCACTGTCGCGTTCGCGGTCGTCGCGTTTTCGATCTTCGTCCAGGGGCTGACGATGCCGGTCATGATCCGCTGGCTCGGGCTGATCCGCGACGACGAGGTCGAACCGACCGACGAGGACAAGCTGATCGAACCGATCGGATCGCCGGTCTAGCGCGACGGTCAGGGCACCAGCACGGTGTCGACCGGATCGGCCAGCGTTTCGGGGTAGTCGAGCGTGAAATGCAGCCCGCGGCTTTCGTGGCGGTGGAGCGC
>JALYTW010000202.1 GCA_030854075.1 Pseudomonadota bacterium | reverse complement strand
TGTGCTCGCCCGACAGCGCGACCGCGTCGAAGCCGCGTTCGACCAGGCTGGCGTGGAGATGGCGGACGTTATCGCGGGTCGCGCAGAACAGCATCGCGGTCTCCGCTTCATGGAAGCGGAGGAGGTTAATGACCGCATTCTCGATGTCAGCGGGGGCGACCGCGACCGCCAAATAGGTGATGTCGCCATGCCCACGATCTTCACCGACCGTCGAGATGCGCAGTGCATCACGTTGATAACGCTTGGCAAGCGCAACGATCGGCTTGGGCATCGTGGCCGAAAACATGAGCGTGCGACGCCCTTCGGGGGCGGCATCGAGAATCTGTTCGAGATCCTCGCGGAACCCCATGTCGAGCATCTCGTCGGCCTCGTCGAGCACCGCAACCTTCAGCGCCGAGAGGTCGAGCGCGCCGCGTTCGAGGTGATCGCGCAGCCGCCCGGGGGTGCCAACGACGATATGGGTGCCGTGGCTGAGGCTGCGGCGTTCCTTGCTCGCGTCCATCCCGCCGACACAGGTCGAGATGCGGGCGTTGGCCGACTTGTACAGCCAGGCGAGTTCGCGGCTGACCTGGAGCGCGAGCTCGCGGGTTGGCGCGATGATCAGTGCGAGCGGCTTGCCCGGGGGCGGGGTGCCGTCCTCACCGATCAATTCGGGGGCCATCGCGAGACCGAACGCAACGGTCTTGCCCGATCCCGTTTGCGCGGACACGACAAGGTCGCGGCCCGCGGCCTCGGGCTCGATGACCTGCGCCTGGACGGGGGTGAGAGAGGTATAGCCGCGCGCGGTGAGCGCCTCGGCGAGAAGCGGGGGGAGATGGGAAAAGGGCATGAAGACAGCCTAAATGGGGGCAATTCCCCTTAGGCGCAAGGACGCGGTGGGGGAAGGGTGCCGAGGAAGGCTGGCGGACGGGCGGTCGCGGTCGGCTCGGCTTGCGAAATTGCGGCGATTAGCGACGATGATGCCCGCGACGAGCGCGGGGGTTAGCAAGGCGCATTCGATGTATCATTCGAGACGGGGTTCGAGCGGCGTTTTTACCGATTGGCACGATGGATTGTGACAATCGCAGCGACGATCCGGTACGTTACGTTGATGGCGCGCCAAACGGGTCGGGTTGACCGCGAACAACGGCACGAGCCGGCTGGACTAGAACGATGGATCGACGATGGGAAAGAGCACCGGGTAAATGTCATGCGCGCGGGGTGCGGGGTGTAGGACAGCAGTAATTTCGGTTTTGACCCAACCGTGAGCACTCGCGGGTGATCACCAATCGCTAACCTGTCTGGCATATAAAGTCGCGATGCTTGCCGCCACGCTCTGCTGGGTAATAGGAGTTAACGCGTGGACCGTGATGTGCTTTAAGCATGATAAAGCCCGGGCGATCGCGGGCGATCGCAGAATTCCTGAAGCTAATTTACTCGGCCTGGCTCTGATTGGTGGATCGCCAGGAGCATTCGCGGCACGTCATCTTTTTCGGCATAAAACACGCAAAGAGCCGTTCTCGACCCAGTTGATGCTTATTGCCGCGATTCAGGTTGGTGCGGCCGCAGGTCTCTTGTTATTCTGACGTCGAGAGACGTACGGCAACTGTCGCAACCGACGAATGTTCATCACTCACCCTTTGTCTTCGTGAGCCACGGTTTGACCCGTCCGGTCGGCGTGGCAGTGCCGTCGAGCCGGACGGCGTGGCGGACCTGGATGGAGTGAAGGAGTTCCTGGCCGCCCATGCGGCCACCAGTGGGCTGGGCGAGGATCTTTTTCACCGTTCCCATCCCGCCGACGACGTGGCCGAACGCGGCGTAGCCGGGTTCGCCGGGGTGCGCGTCCATGGTCGGAATCGCGCCGATCGTGATGAAGAAATTGCCCCCCGCCGAATTGGGATCGCTGCGCCGCGCCATCGAGATGGTGCCGTCGGTGTGCTTGATCCCCGTCATCGCGGTGGTTTCGAGCGGGAAGGGCGGCAGGATGCGGCGCGCGTCGGTACCGATGCCGCCCTGGACGAAGCCGTATTCGGGCGCGAGGCGGCGGCGCGCGGCCCGATAGAAGCGGATGCCGTCGAAGCGGTGATCGTCGACATAAGCCATGAAGTTGGCGACCGTCTTTGGCGCATGACGCGCGTCGAGCGCGAGCGTGATCGGGCCAGCGCTGGTGTCGAGCCGGACATGGACGATGCCGCGCGCGGGGCCGCGTGCGGGGGCGGGCACGGCCAGAGCGAGCGCCGGGACGAGCAGCGGGATTAGGGCACGGTACATGGCGCGTCGCTACTGGGGGTAAGGATGCATCGCAAGCTTCTACCCGGCGGAATTACAGGTCCTGTGCCGCTGCCCAGCCGCTCGCCCACGCCCATTGGAAATTGTAGCCGCCAAGCCACCCGGTGACGTCGACCGCCTCGCCGATCGCGTAGAGCCCGGGGACGCGGCGTGCGGCCATCGTCTGCGACGACAGGTCGGCGGTGCTGATCCCGCCGACGGTGACCTCCGCCTTGGCGAAGCCTTCGGTGCCGCTGGGGTGGAAGCGCCAATCGGCCAGCGTGCGCGCGGCGTCGGCGAGATGGCGGTCGGTGGCGGTGCTGAGCTCGCCGATCGCGAGCCGGGCGGCGAGCGCCTCGGCAAGCCGGTCGGGGAGGGCGGCGGCAAGCGCGCGGCGCAGCGTGGTGCGGGGCTGGGTGCGCTTGGCCGCGGCGAGCCAGTTGGCGGGAGCATCGGGTACGAAATCGACCCCGATCGGCGCGCCATGACGCCAATAGCTCGACACCTGAAGGATCGCGGGGCCGGACAGGCCGCGGTGAGTGAAGAGCGCGGCCTCGCGGAACCGCGCCTTGCCGCTGCACACTTCGACCGGGGCGGCGACCCCGGCCAGATCGCGGAAGAGCGCATCGTCGTGGCCCAGCGTCAGCGGTACGAGTGCAGGGCGCGGCTCGACGAGCTTCAGCCCGAAGCGGCGCGCGACGTCGTAGGCGAAGCCGGTCGCACCGAGCTTGGGGATCGAGGGGCCACCGGTCGCGAGGACGACGCGCGGCGCGGTGACGGTGCGGGGGCCGACCGTGACGCGGTACCCATCGGGTCGGGCGATATCGGTGATGGGCGAGCCGAGCGCGAGATCAACCTGGCCCGCGACGCATTCGTCGAGCAGCAGCGCGACGATTTGTTTGGCCGGGCCGTCACAGAAGAGTTGCCCGAGCGTCTTTTCATGCCACGCGATGCGGTGACGATCGACGAGCGCGATGAAGTCGGCGGCGGGGTAGCGGCCGAGCGCGGATTTGGCGAAATGCGGGTTAGCCGAGAGATAGCGATCAGGCGTGGCATGGAGGTTGGTGAAATTGCACCGGCCGCCGCCGGAAATGAGGATCTTCTTGCCCACTTCATCGGCGTGATCGACGAGCAGGATGCGGCGTCCGCGCTGGCCAGCGACCGCGGCGCACATCAGGCCCGCAGCACCGGCGCCGAGGATGATGGCGTCATAGTGGTCGCGCGGCATCGGAGGGCCTTAGGCGGTGCGGCGGAGTGGAGCAATGTTGCCGGGAGCGGCGTTTCCTCGACCCGGTTGTCGTGCTAGCTCACGCTGATGGCTGGTAGATATTACGACGCATGGCAGGTCGGCGACCGGATCGAGCATGAGATCCGGCGGACGGTGACCGAGACCGACAATTTGCTGTTCACGACGATGACGCACAACCCGCAGCCGCTTCACCTTGACGTCGAGGCGGCGAAGGCGTCGGAGTTCGGGCAGATCCTGGTCAATGGCACCTTCACATTCGCGCTGATGGTCGGGCTGTCGGTGGGCGAGACGACGCTGGGAACGCTGGTCGCGAACCTGGGATACGACAAGCTGGTGATGCCGCACCCGGTGTTTCTCGGCGATACGCTGCGCGCTGCGACCGAGGTGGTCGAGTTGCGCGACAGCCGGTCGCGGCCCGCGGCCGGAATCGTGACGTTCCGCCATGTGATGACCAACCAGCGCGACGAGACGGTGTGTCAGTGCCTCAGGATGGCGCTGTTGCAGCGGACGCCCGCATGAGGCTGCGCTCGCTGCTGTTCGTGCCGGGGGATCGCGACGAACGCTTCGCCAAGGCGGCGGCGAGCGGGGCGGATGCGATCATCCTCGATCTGGAGGATTCGGTGGTCGCGGCGAACAAACCCGCGGCGCGCGAGGCAATCGGTGCGTTCCTGCGCGAGGCCGCCGATGGCGTGTCGCGCTGGGTCCGGGTCAATCCGCTCGACAGCGAATTCGTCGCGGACGATCTGGCGGTGGCGGCGCGGGCGGACGGGGTCGTGCTGCCCAAATCGGTATCGGGGGCATCGGTGATCGAGTTGGCGCGGCGGATCGGGCCGGATTGCCCGCCGATCCTGCCGGTCGCGAGCGAAACCCCCGCGGCGGTGTTCGGGCTCGGTGATTACGCAGCGGTGGCGGATCGGCTCGCGGGGCTGACCTGGGGGGCGGAGGACCTGCCCGCGGTGATCGGGGCGTCGACAGCGCGCGAATCCGACGGATCCTACACTCCGCCGTATGAAGTGGTGCGCGCGCTGACGCTGTTCGGCGCGCACGCGGCGGGGGTGCCCGCGATCGAAACGGTCTATCCCGATTTCCGCGATCTGGACGGCGTAGCCGCCTATGCGACCCGCGGTGCGCGCGACGGGTTCACCGGGATGATGGCGATCCATCCGGCGCAGGTCGCGGCGATCAACGCAGCCTTTACCCCCTCGGCCGAAGCGGTAGCCGCGGCGCGGCGGGTGATCGCGGCATTCGCGGCGAACCCGGATAAGGGGGCGCTCCAGCTCGACGGACGGATGATCGACGCGCCACATCTGAAACAGGCGAAGGCGCTGGTCGCACGAATAGGCTAGCGCTCGGTTCGTCGCGCATCCGGAACGACATGGCTGCTGATGCGTAGAGGCTCGGCGTGGCGCGCTGGGGCGTCGGCGCTGCCGGAGGCGACATGGCGACCACCTATTCCCGAGCGTTGCCGAGCGCGACGCATCCGCTCCACGTCTTGCTGGGGGCATATCCGATCGCGTGCTTCAGCGGCGCGTTCCTGACCGACATCGTCTACATGAACACCGCGGTGATGATGTGGGCAAATTTCTCGGTCTGGCTGATCACGGCGGGGCTGGTGATGGGCGGCGCGGCGGCGATCGTCGGGATCGTCGAGGCGGTGATGACGAAGGGAAACCGCGCGCTGCGACCCGGCTGGGTCCACTCGATCGGCAATGCGCTGGTGCTGGTGTTGTCGCTATGGAACGTGTTCGTCCACAGCCGCGATGCGTGGACCTCGGTAGTGCCGACCGGGATCATCCTGTCGGGGATCGTGACGGTGCTGGTGATCGTGGTGAACTGGTTCGGTACGACGCACACGATGCGGCAGCTGGCGGGAGAAGCATGATGCGCGCACGATCGATCGGAAGCTCCGCGCTGGCGCTCGCCGCGACCGCGCTGCTCACCGGATGTGGCAGCAAGCCAGCGCCTGCGTCGACTCAGATCGGCGCGAACCCGCCGCTGCCCGCGCCGCACCAATATTTGTTGCCGCCGATGAAGGTAGCGCCGGTGTCGACCTGGCAGCAGGGCCAGACCCCGACGGTGCCCGCAGGCCTAAAAATTTCGGCGCTGGCGACGGGGCTGGAACATCCGCGCCAACCCTTTGTGCTGCCCAATGGCGACATCCTGATTGTCGAGGCGAATGGACCGGGATATGAGCCCGTCACCCGGCCCAAGGACCTGGTCATGGGTCTGGTCCAGGGTTTTGCGGGGGCAGGAGCGAAGGGCGGCAATCGGATCACGCTGATCCGTGACGCCAATGGCGACGGCAAACCCGAATTGCGCAGCGTATTCCTCGACCATCTGGTGTCGCCGTTCGGCGTCGCGCTGGTCGGGAACGACCTGTATGTCGCCAACACCGACGCGATCGTGCGCTATCCTTATGTCACCGGACAAACGACGATCACCGCACCGGGGACGATTCTGACCGAACTCCCGGGTGGGCCGATCGATCATCACTGGACCAAGAGCCTGGTTGCGAGCCCCGATGGATCGAAACTCTATGTCGGGGTCGGATCGAACAGCAACATCACCGAGAACGGGATCGAAGCCGAAAAAAATCGCGCTGCGGTGTGGGAGGTCGATCGCGCGACTGGTGCGCATCGCATCTTCGCAAGCGGATTGCGCAACCCTAACGGGCTGTCGTGGGAGCCGACGACGCAGAAGCTGTGGGTGGTCGTCAACGAGCGCGACGAGATCGGGCCGAACCTGGTCCCGGATTATCTGACCTCAGTGAAGGACGGCGCGTTCTACGGCTGGCCGTACAGCTATTACGGGCAACACGTCGATCGGCGGGTGATGCCGCAGCGCCCCGATCTGGTCGCCAAGGCGATCGCTCCCGATTACGCGCTGAGCAGCCATGTCGCGCCGCTGGGGCTGACATTTTATACCGGGGGGGCGCTGCCGGGCTATCAAGGCGGGGCCTTTATCGGCGAGCACGGCAGCTGGGATCGCAGCCCGTTCAACGGGTATAAGGTGGTCTATGTCCCGTTCGCGAACGGTCGGCCGTCGGGCAAGGCGCAGGACGTGGTCACCGCGTTCCTCGGCAAGGACGGTCACGCCCGCGGACGCCCGGTCGGGCTCGCGGTCGACCGGACCGGCGCGCTACTGGTCGCCGATGATCTGGGCAATACGGTGTGGCGGGTGACGGCGGCGGGAGCTCCACGTCAGGTAGCGATCCGATAAAGCTACTCGCTTAGCGGCGCTGGTCCGGCGTTCTGTCACCGGATCAGGCGACGCCGAAGGTCCAACCTTCGGATCGTGCGACCGCTAGCGTCATGGCGGCGGGAGACCAGAGATCGCCGCGGGTCGCGACTCCGCGTAGCCAGGCGGCGGTGACGATCGCGTCGGTGGCGTGGTCGTCGTAGCGCGCGAGGGGGATGTGAGGGGCGCTGCCGAGCATCGCGAGGGCGTGGTCGAGCGCGGCGGGGGCGCGGATTTTGCTGCGCCCCTTGGGGATGCCCGCCGCGCGCGCGGCGATCGCGGTGTAGATTTCGACGATGACCATGCCCGATTCGGGAAGCGGGTCGAACGGCCAGATCGGGATGCGGTGATCGATCGCGTGGAGCAGCCGCATCCCGGCGAAACTCGCTTTGGCGACCTGCGCGGCCCCAATTGCATCGTACACGGTCGATGGCTTGGTGCCGCCGAGCGTTTCGCAGCGGCGGTAGAAGAGAAAGTCGCGCTTCGTCCCGTCAGCGGCGCCGAGATAGAAATGACGCCCGCGGCGTGCCTCGATAAAGCTGGCCGCGCCGAGGTCCGCGTCGTCGCATTGGTCGTCGACGTAGCACCATAGCTCGCAGGCATCGGTGGTCGTGGTTTCACTGGGCAGATGCGCGCCGCGTTCGACAAAGGGGGCAGAGAAGCTGAAGTCGAAGCCGATCAGCATGGGCTCGTCGCGGCGGGCGAGCAGCCAGTCGAGGATCGCGGCGCGCGACCAGTAGCGCGCGGGCGGCGTCACCAGCGTGGGGGCGGCGGTTCCCTCGGTGCAAGTGGCGAGCGCGATGCCGGGATGTTGGCGGCCCTTCGCGCCCGACCAGTCGATCGCGGCGAAGCGCTTGATGTGATCGGGGACGATCAGATCAGGGGCGATCGCCGAACGCTTCGCGCTGCGCGGGCGACGCGCGATCCCACCAGGCGCGGGTGATGACCGCGGCAATTCGGTCGGTATCGGCACTGCCGTACCGGACGAGGAGGCTCGACCAGCCATCGTAATGCGGCGTTTGCCAGAAGGCGTCGGGATCGGTGTCGAGCAGCACCTGTTTTTCGTCGTTGGTGCTCATCGCGACGAAGCTGCCCGGCTCGCTGCCGCGCGCGACGAACGCCTTCTTGTTCACCTTAGGGGTCGGCTTGCCATAGAAGCTTTCGATATATGTTTCGGGAAGCGACAGCGCGAAGGCGACGACCTGGTCCCAATCGTCGAAGGTCATGATTTGCTTTCCTTATGCAGTTTGGTCTCACGCAACGTGGCCCAGTGGGTCAGCCGTTCGGCGAGCCGCGCCTCGAAGCCGCGGGTTGTCGGGGTGTAAAAGGTCTGCGCAGTCATTTCGTCGGGCCAGTAGTTCGCGCCCGAGAACCCTTCTGCGGCGTCGTGATCATAGGCGTAGCCTTTCCCGTAGCCGATGTCGCGCATCAGCTTGGTCGGCGCGTTGCGGATATGCGCGGGCGGCATCAGCGAACCGGTTTCCTTCGCAGCGCGCCACGCCGCCTTTTGCGCGGTGTAGGTGGCATTCGATTTGGGGGCAGTGGCGAGGTAGAGGCACGCCTGTGCAATCGCGAGTTCGCCCTCGGGGCTGCCGAGGAAGTCGTAGGTGTCCTTGGCGGCGATGCACTGGACCAGCGCCTGTGGGTCGGCGAGTCCGATGTCCTCGACCGCGGCACGGGTGAGGCGGCGGAGCAGATACAGCGGCTCCTCCCCCGCGGTCAGCATCCGCGCAAGGTAATAGAGCGCGGCGTCGGGGTCGGACCCGCGGATCGATTTGTGGAGCGCGCTGATGAGGTTGTAATGCCCCTCGCGATCCTTGTCATAGACCGCGACCCTGCGCTGGAGAAAGGCTGACAGGCCAGCGGGATCGAGCGGTTTCTTTAGATCGACCGAGAACAAGGTTTCGGCCTGGTTGAGCAGGAAGCGGCCATCGCCATCGGCGCTCGCGATCAGCGCGTCGCGCGCGGCGGCGTCGAGTGGGATCGGGCGGTGCATCTCCGCCTCGGCGCGGTCGAGCAACTGGTCGAGCGCAGCGCGACCCAGGCGTTCGAGGATGAGCACCTGCGCGCGGCTGAGCAAGGCGGCGTTGAGTTCGAACGACGGGTTTTCGGTCGTCGCGCCGACGAGGGTTACGGTGCCATCCTCGACGTAGGGGAGGAAGCCGTCCTGTTGCGCGCGATTGAAGCGGTGGATCTCGTCGACGAACAGCAGCGTGCGTTTCCCGATGCGAGCGTGTTCGCGCGCATCGGCGAACGCCTTTTTGAGGTCGGCGACCCCTGAAAACACCGCGCTGATCGCGACAAACCGAAGGTCGACCGCATCGGCGAGCAGCCGCGCGATCGTGGTCTTGCCGGTGCCGGGCGGCCCCCACAGGATGATCGACGACAGCCGCCTCGCGGAGACCATCCGCCCGATCGCGCCTTCGGGACCGGTGATATGATCCTGGCCTACGACTTCGTCGAGGCGGCGTGGGCGCAAGCGGTCGGCGAGCGGCGCATTCTCGGGCGGTTCGGTGGAGGCGGCGGGTTCGAACCCCGCGAATAGATCGGCCATGATCACAGTATAATCATTCCTCCGCGCAGACGCAGAGGAATCAGAAAATATATCTTGGCGTATCTTGACGAACTATCATCGCGATATATCTTCGCTCTATCGTAACGAGAAGGAATGACGATGACTGCAGGAATGCATGGCCGCGGATGCGGGACACGGGGTAGGGGGTTCGACTTCGACTTCATGGCAATGAGGCGAGAAATTCATGATGCGGTGCGCGCTGCCCGCGCGGTGCACGGTAGCGGCAGCGGCGGCGGTCGCAGCCGACGGATGTTCGACGGCGGCGAGCTGCGGCTGGTGATGCTCAAGCTGATCGCCGACGAGCCGCGCCACGGCTATGATCTGATCCGCGAGATCGAAGCGATGACGGGGGGCGGCTACGCACCGAGCCCGGGGGTAGTCTATCCAACATTGACGCTGCTCGACGAGATGGGGCTGGTCGAGGAACAACAGTCCGAGGGTACGAAGAAGCGCTTTGCCGCGACTGCCGATGGCCGCGCGCATCTCGCGGAGAATGTGGACGAAGTCGCGGCCTTGATCGCGAAGCTGTCAGGGATGGGGGATCGCGCCAAGCGCGGCGACCGCGCCCCGGTCCGACGCGCGATGGGGAATTTGCGCCACGTCGTGCAGGATCGGTTGATGTCCGGCGACCTGTCCGACGACAAGGTGCATGACGTTGCCGCGATGATCGATGAACTGGTCCAGCGGATCGAGCGGCTCAAGTGACCCAGAAGAGGATGACCTAACCTCGATCCGTTGGTGCTGAGCAGGTCGAAGCCCGGCGAGATCCACGCCCTTCGACAAGCCTAGGCTTCGACAAGCTCGGGCTTCGGCAAGCTCAGGGCAAACGGCGGGGGTTTAAGCAATCCGCGCTTCGTCGAGACACCCAACCCTGCCCGGCAGGGAAGAATGATTATCGGCGTTCCAGCAGCGCCAGATAGGTGTCGAGCACTGCCTGGTTGGCGCTGTCCCACCGGTAGTGCGCGGCTTCGGCATTGCCCGCCGCGCCCATC
>JALYTW010000189.1 GCA_030854075.1 Pseudomonadota bacterium | reverse complement strand
TCCCAGCCATAGGCGGCGAAGACCGCGCGATCGATCGTGTCGTGGATATCCTTGAGGACCGAGATCAGCCCCGCCTCGTGAATCGCGCGCTCCTTGTCCGACAGCGGCGCGACATCGGCCCCCGCCTCCAGCTCGCGCAGCCGCTCGAGAATATTGTACATGTCGGTCATGGTGAGGAAGGCGTGCGCGGCGAGGCGCTCCTTGCGGAAGGCGTCGAGGCGTTCGCCTAGCTCGTCGAGGGTGGCCGATTGGGTGTCGGTGAGGACGGGGAAGGGGTAAGGCTCAAAACATGTGGTCGTGATATATCGAGCGTCATTTCCGACACCCATCCAAGCACACGTAGCGAGCGTCCAAGTGAGGTGAGCTTTGGACGACAGAAGACAAATAAAAGATGTTCGGCCCACGGAGAAATTAACCAAGCCATTCTCTGGAAGGAAATTGTGATCCATTGCCAAAAACATTCGGTGCTTGCCGGTATGCGGAGATACGATCCAAGACTTTAGTTCAGCAACCGAATCGCGAAAAGCTTCCCTAGTTTTGCCGAAGAGCCACCATTCGTCGGCATACGCATTAAGATCCTTGGATTGCCCGCGTTTTCCTTCACGCTCGGGCCGAACATGTTCGCGGAGGAATTGATACAACGTTGGTATTTCATCGCGCAGCTTTTTTTCCGAAACGCCAAATAAGTCGATGACCATTACGCCCCGGGGATGTTGAGCAATATCTCGACCGTGCCGAAATTGACGAATACTTTTTGTTACATTCTCGTCATACCCAAAGCCCAGCGACGTCGCTTGCTTGGGAGTTACGATGAATCCAGCGCCGTGTAGCTTTACGCCCGGATTGGTCAGTAGATCGTTGCTGAGTAGACCGACTGCGCGAGCCACGTCAGCACCAATGCGCAAGTCAGCCGTAATCTTCCCTTCCCTCGTCTCCAGTCGCACCTCGGGGGTATCGGTATTCAGTCCGCTCTCGCTCACCACCTTCGCCAGCTTGCCCTGCCGCTCGCCGCGCGCCGCGACCGTCATCGCGATCCGCACCGCGGCCTTGTCGCTCGCCTTCAGCCAGGGATGGTCGGGGATGGCGTAGATCAGGCTCAGCGGCTGTTTGGCGTTCATGTGCCGCTCGACGACGCGGCGGCTGAACGTCTGGGTGATCGAATTCGTGGTGATGAAACCGAACCGGCGCAACGGGTTTGCCGCGCCCTTTTTCGCGGGGCTGGCGAGCAAGCGCGTCGCCGCCTCGTCCCAGAAATGCATCACGAAATCTGCACCGCCCGGCACGTGCGGACGCGCCTGCCACGCCGCTTCGGCATAGCCGTCGCCCAGTTCGGCGCGCATGTCCTTGCCGCCGATGAAGGGCGGATTCCCGACGATGAATTCCACCTGCGGCCAATCCGCGCGGCGCGGGTTCACGTATTTATGAAGCTCCATTGTCGCGTCGGGATCGGGAATGTCCTCGCCGGTGATCGGATGCAGCTTCATCGTCTCCCCGTCCCAGCGCGACAGCGGCTTGCCCGCCGCATCGCGCAGCATTTCCATGCTGTCATACGCCAGGATCGCGTCCTGCTGGCGGATCGTGCCATAGGCATCTAGGATTGGCTGACTGATTTCCGACGCCCCGCCCAGCGTCCTGATCTGCCATTTCAGATAGCCGATCCACAGGACCAGGTCGGCGATCGGGACCGCGCGGGGGTTGAGTTCGAGGCCGAAAAACTGCGACGGATCGACCGTAAACCGTCCGCCGGATCGCGCCAATTGCTGGCCGGTGACCCACTGATCCGGGTGATTTTTGATAAGGCTTGGTTCGCCGCCCAGCGCGGCGATCGCGTCAAGCACTTCACCTTCAAGCCGCTTCATCAGTTCGAAGGAGACGTACAGGAAATTGCCGGTGCCACAGGCAGGATCGAGAACGCGGGTCGTACAAAGCTGACGATGAAACGTCTTGGCCGCGTCCAGCGCTGCCTGTTCGTTGCCCGCCCGCAACATGCCGCTGATGAGCGCCTGCACTTCGCCCCAATCGGAGCGCAGCGGCTCGATGATCGTCGGCACCACCAGCCGTTCGACATAGACGCGCGGCGTGAAATGCGCGCCATATTTGCCGCGCTCTTTCGCATCGAGCGCGCGTTCGAGCAGCGTGCCGAAGATCGCGGGTTCGACATTGTCCCAGTCCCTGCGCGCCGCCAGCCAGAGTTCGCGGATGTCGTCCGCCTCCAGCTTTAGCGCACGGCGATCCTTGAACAGCGATCCGTTGAAGCGCTTGAGCGGGCGACCGAATTCGCCGGCATAGCCACCCTCATCCATCGTCTTCCACAGGCTTTCGAGCGCCTGCGGGAAATAGTCGGGGGTTTCGACCATCCGTTCCAGCATCGCCTCGAACGGGCCGACGCCGACGCGTTTTTCCTCCTCGGTTTCCTCGATCAGCCCGATGTCCTCGGCGAACATCGTGAACAGGCACCGCATCAGGAATTCGGCGATGTCCTTGGGATCGTATCTACGCTCCAGGCTCTTGGCGATCTTCGCCAATCGCTGCGCGATATCCTCGGTAACCTCCGCGCTGATCCGTGCGGGGTCGAGGCTGTGCGCTCGCTCCAGATCGCGCGCAGCCGATCCTGGACGTCGGCGTCGAGCAGATCGTCCATCGACAGCCGGTAGCTTTGGCGATCGGGGAAATGCGCATAGTTGCGCCCCTGCCCCGAGAAATCGGCATAGACCTCGATCACATTGCCGATATCGGCGACCAGGATGAACGGCGGATAATCATGGTCGACGGGCAGCGCCCGCGCGTAATCTTCCGCCTGTTTCTTGGCGGCGATCATCACCTTGTCCCAGGTCGCCGTGCCGCGCTTCGCATGCCCCAGCTTTTGCGTGCTCTCGACGCCGACCAGTTCCAGCTGTTCGGCCTCGCGCGCCTTCTGGCGCTTGGCGGATTGCTTGGCCTCCAGAATGAAGCAACCGCGCTTGTAACAGTCGATCCGCCCGGCACTGGTCGTGCCGTTCGGGTGGCGGAACACGACGTTGCGCTCATAGACGTAATCGTTGAGCCGCGTTTCCTCCTTCGCCATGTCGGGCCGCTTCATGCCCAGCGCGCGGGCGAGGTCCGACACGAACGTCTGGTAATTGGCGAGTTCCGACCCGCCGGAAGCCTTCGCTTCGGCGATCAATTCCTCTAATCCACGCTGGTCGACTTCCCCCATGGCCTTGGTGTTGCGGCAACGCGCCCATGCTTTCAATGCAAAACAGGGGCGCCGATTCCAACATTGCCAGTGTCGTCGCAAACGGCTATGCGCCGCGGCTTCCATCACCAATGGAAATATTCGCGGGAGCGTCGGGCCTTCGGGCGCGGCGCGGCTGGACCGCTAAACTTGAAACAGAGTGAGGTTGCCACATGGCAAAGAAGATTACCGGCTATATCAAGCTGCAGGTGCCCGCCGGCGCCGCCAACCCGTCGCCCCCGATCGGGCCGGCGCTGGGGCAGCGCGGCGTCAACATCATGGAATTCTGCAAGTCGTTCAACGCGCAGACCGGCGACGTTGAAAAGGGCACGCCGCTGCCCACCGTCATCACCGTCTATGCCGATCGCTCGTTCAGCTTCGAGACCAAGACCGCGCCTGCGACCTATCTGATCAAGAAGGCCGCGAACCTGAAGTCGGGGTCGAAGGAGCCGGGCAAGATTTCGGCGGGCAAGATCAAGCGCAGCGCGCTGTCGGCGATCGCCGAGCAGAAGATGAAGGACCTGAACGCCAACGACATCGAGGCCGCGACGCGGATCATCGAAGGATCGGCCCGCGCGATGGGCCTCGAAGTGGTGGAGGGCTAAGATCATGGCACAGTCCAAGAAGCAGAAGGCGATCACGATCGACCGCGACAAGCTCCACGGCGTCGACGAGGCGATCGGCCTGGCCAAGTCGGGTGCGACATCGAAGTTCGACGAGACCATCGAGGTCGCAGTGAACCTGGGCGTCGATCCGCGTCACGCCGACCAGATGGTCCGCGGCGTGGTGACGCTGCCCGAGGGCACCGGCAAGACCGTGCGCGTCGGCGTGTTCGCCAAGGGCGCCAAGGCGGACGAGGCGCGTGAAGCGGGCGCGGACGTGGTCGGCGCGGAGGATCTGATGGAGATCGTCCAGGGCGGCACGATCGATTTCGATCGCTGCATCGCGACCCCGGACATGATGGGCATCGTCGGTCGACTCGGCAAGGTGCTCGGGCCGAAGGGCCTGATGCCCAACCCGAAGCTCGGCACGGTGACGATGAACGTCGCGCAGGCGGTCAAGGACGCCAAGGGCGGCCAGATCGAATATCGCGTCGAAAAGGCCGGGATCATTCATTCGGGCATCGGCAAGGCGAGCTTCCCCGCGGCAGATCTGCGCGCGAATTTCGACGCGCTGGTCGATGCGCTGGTCAAGGCCAAGCCGTCGGGCGCGAAGGGCAAGTACATGAAGAAGGTCGCGATCTCGAGCACCATGGGTGCAGGGATCAAGATCGACACCAACGAGGTCGCGGGGGCGTAAGCCACCTCGCCTCGCGGTGATGGATCAAGGGCCGGGGGAGCGATCCTCCGGCCCTTTTTTTGTCGCCGCGCCATGCGGAATACGCCGCCCCGTTCAGGTGCCAGCAGCCCCGGTCTGCTATCACGTGCCGATGGCGGGCCGCTATCGCACGATCATCACCCTCGACGCGGACGCGCGCCGCGACCGGATCGCGGCGGGGGTTGGGGTCGCGCTGATCCACGTCGCGCTCGCGCTGGCGCTGCTATCGGGGTTGGCGCCGCGGTTCAGCCAGCGCACCGTCGCGGCGCTCCGCGTGTTCGATGTCGTACCCCCGCTCCCACCCCCGCCGGTCGTCGAGCCCGCACCGGCGATCAAACGCGCCGCGCGGCCTGACGGCGCGGCTGTGCCGACCGCGTTGCGAGCAATGCCCAAGCCGGTGGTCGCGCCGACACCGATCGTGCCC
>JALYTW010000181.1 GCA_030854075.1 Pseudomonadota bacterium | reverse complement strand
GTTTGAGCGCGAGGATCGTCGAGGGGACGAAGACGCCGTTCTCGACGGTGTTGATCGTCTTGCGGCTGACCCCGATCAACTCCGCGAGCGCCGCCTGGGTGAGGCCGAGCCGTTCGCGTTCGTCCTTTAGCGTATTGAGAAGCGCGTCATTCATCGGTTGGCACGCAATTCCAGCGTCGCAAAAGCGATCAACGTCGCCATCATTGCCGCGGTGCCAATGACCCGTACCGCGTCGTAGGCGACCATCGCCGCATCATATCGCGCGACGACCGTCAGAACGATCGACGCGGCAAAGGCAGCCCAGAACCCCGCGGTCGTCGCCCGCCCGCGACGATCGCGGGTCGATTCGTCGTCGAGCATCCGCGTGATCGCACTGTTCGGCTTCAGCCAACGCGCCACCGGCGTCAGATTGAGCGCGGCGCCCAGCATCAAACCCGCCCATAATCCGTTCAGGAAATCTGGTCCGCCGGAGAAGATAGCCAGGAGCAATAGCAACAGCGCAGCAGCGAAACACAGGAAGAAGATAGCGCGAAGCGTGCTCTTGCGCTCGGCGATGTCGACGGTGGTCATGATGTTCTCCCGATGTAACTTACAGGTTACATGTCACCCCTGGGTTACATCGTCAAGCGGGTTTCTTCGCGACTCGGGTTCGGTTAACAGCCGCTGAGATGGCGCAACCCGGGATCGACCAACCCGCCGCAGGGCGGTTCGACGGCGCGGCGCACCGGTTTCCGGTGCGCGTGTATTTCGAGGATACCGACCTGTCGGGGGTGGTCTATCACGCCAATTATCTGCGCTACATGGAACGCGCGCGGTCCGACATGCTGCGGATCGCGGGGATCGACCAGCGCGCGACGCACGAGGCGGGGGATGGCGCGTATGCGATCGTCGACCTGGCGATCCGCTATCGCGCGCCCGCCAGGCTCGACGATGCGTTGCTGGTCGTCAGCACGGTGACGCGGGCGAGCCCGGCCAGCGTCGTCATTCATCAAACAGTCAGGCGCGGCACGGTTGAGTTGACCGCGGCGGACGTTACCGCGGCGCTGGTGGCGCCCACGGGGCGTGCCGTTCGACAGCCGCGCGCCTGGCTCGACATTTATCAACGGCTGATCGCCGCAAGGCTGGCAGAGGGGAACGCATGAATCCGGTCTTCAATATGGACGCGGCGATGATGTCGCCGGTGGCGCTGTTCCTTCAGGCCGATTGGGTCGTGAAGATCGTCATGGCAGGGCTGCTGATCGCGAGCACCTGGACCTGGGCGCTGATCGTCGCCTTCTGGGTCCGGCTGGGCAAAACTCGTCGGGGCATGGCGAATTTCGAACGTGATTTTTGGAAAGCGGAGGACATCGATGTCTTCTACAAAACCGAAAGCGAGAATGCGCTGCCGTCCGCGCGCGTCT
Source organism: Pseudomonadota bacterium (assembly GCA_030854075.1). Lineage (GTDB taxonomy): Bacteria > Pseudomonadota > Alphaproteobacteria > Sphingomonadales > Sphingomonadaceae > Sphingomonas. The sequence goes on along the minus strand of JALYTW010000181.1, from coordinate 1,143 downwards.
TCATCGCGGGGGTCAAGGAATGGCGCCGGTCGACCGCAGGCGGATCGATCGACAAGGGGGGCACGCGCGATCGCCTGGCGACGACGATGGCGACAGCCGCGGCGCAGGAGATCGACACGCTGTCGGATCGCTTGAACATCCTCGCCACGATCGGGTCGGTCGCGCCGTTCGTCGGGCTGTTCGGGACGGTGTGGGGGATCATGCGCGCGTTCACGGGGATCGCGAGCGCGCAGAATTCGTCGCTCGCGGTGGTCGCGCCGGGTATCGCCGAAGCGCTGTTCGCGACCGCGATTGGCTTGTTCGCAGCGATTCCCGCGGTGATCGCGTATAACCGCTTCAGCCACGGCGTGAACCGGATCGAGGCGGCGCTCAATCGATTCGCCGATGGGTTCCACACGACGCTGTCGCGCCAGCTGGATGGCGGTCGCTGACGCGATGGCGATAAATTTGCCCTCGCAGCGTGGTCGCGGGCGTCGCACCCCGATGGCGGACATCAATGTGACCCCGCTGGTCGATGTGATGCTGGTGCTGCTAATCATCTTCATGGTGACCGCGCCGCTGCTGACCGCGGGGGTTCCGGTCAATCTGCCCGATAGCCGGGCTAGGCCGCTCGACCAGGATCAGAAGCCGGTTCAGCTGTCGATCGACGACACGGGACGCCTGTTCCTCGATGACGAGGAGATCGCCGAGGCGGACCTGCCCCAGCGGCTCGAACGGATCACCGCGGTGCAGGCGGGGGGGGAGCCGCCGCAAGTGTTCCTGCGGGCCGATCGCCAGCTCGATTACGGGCGGGTCATGGCGGTGATGGGCGAACTTAACCGCGCCGGGCTCAACCGCGTCGCGCTCGTGACGGTCGAGGGCAAGCCGCGCTGATGGATGCTGGCTGATGGATCGGGCGGAAAAGGTCGGTCTCGCGATCGCGGTCGTCGGGCATGTCGTGCTGTTCGGGCTGCTGTCGGTCGGATTTCTGTCGACCCCCAATCCCGAACAGCTCCAGCAGCATCCGATCGAGGTGAGCCTGGTCAAGGATGTCGGGCTGGAGGCGACCGCACCTGAGGCGGTGACCCCGCCCGCGCCGTCGGTCGCACCCGATCAAGCCGCGCCCGAGGACGCCGCGCCGCCCGCGGAGGCGGTGGTCGAGCC
>JALYTW010000179.1 GCA_030854075.1 Pseudomonadota bacterium | reverse complement strand
ACGCTGGCCGCGGGGTATCGCCCGCTGGCGCGGCAGGCGGTGCGGGTCGACCTGGTCGAACGGATCGCGCGCGCGATCCACGATGCGCGCGACGGCCGCGCGCCCTTTGCGCCCGACACCGCGCTGGCGACCTCGATGGGGCTGGAGCCCGCGACGATCGAACGGTTGCTGGTCGAACTCGGCTTCCGCAGCGTGCGTGCGAACGCCGATGCCGATGCCAAGGGTGACCCCCGCTGGGCATGGCGGGGCCGCCCCGCGCCGCGGCGGCAGGAACGCGACGCACCGGCGACAGGTGCGTTTGCGGGGCTGGCCGATCTGGTCCGGCATGGCTGATGCCGGGGCGAACGGGACGATGCGGCTCGACCGGTTCCTGTGGCATGCACGGCTCGCTAGGACGCGGAGCGCCGCGCACGACTTCGCGTGCGCTGGGCGGCTGCGGCTCGATGGCCGTGCGATCGAGCGGGCGGCAACCCCTGTCCGCGTCGGCAACATCCTGACGTTCGCGCTGGGGCAGCACATCCGCGTTATCCGGATCGAGGCGCTGCCCACCCGGCGCGGCCCCCCCGCCGAAGCGCGCGCATGCTATCAGGATCTTGCGATTGCGAACGCCTCGCAGCAAGCGGCGGAGATTGACGAGGCGGATCGTGGGGCATAGCAGCGAGGCGAGGCGAACACGCCCACACCGACCACTGTGACCGGGAGCCTTACGAACCATGACCTATGTCGTCACCGATGCCTGCATCAAGTGCAAGTACATGGATTGCGTCGAGGTGTGCCCCGTCGACTGTTTCTACGAGGGCGAGAACATGCTCGTCATCAATCCGAGCGAGTGCATCGACTGCGGCGTGTGTGAACCAGAATGTCCTGCCGAAGCGATCCTGCCAGATACCGAGAACGGGCTCGAAAAGTGGCTCGAGATCAACACGACGTTCTCGGCGCAATGGCCCAACGTTACGACCAACAGCGGCCAGACCCCCGCCGATGCCGATGAGCACAAGGGCGAAGAGGGCAAGTTCGACAAATATTTCACCCCCGAGCCCGGCAAGGGCGACTGAACCGCGGGTCGCGGGCTGAACCGTGGAGCGGCGCGCGCGTTGCGGTGAATCCTACCGGAGCGGGTCAGCGGCGCTGACTCTTCGCTGGTAATTTTGTTTCAAAGCTGTTAAATACGTCCATGACGGGCGCGGTGAGCGGCGCGCCCTGCCGGAGATTCACACCCCATCTCGACACGACGGCTGCCCGTGGTCCCCCCCGACCCCGGCCCGTCCTCGTCGGATGCATGCAGAAAGGCCCCCAAATGGCTGCCAAGGCACTGTCCTTCGATGTCGGCGATTTCGTCGTGTACCCCAAGCACGGCGTTGGTCGCGTGGTCGAACTCCAGAAGCAGGAGATCGCGGGTACCAGCCTCGAACTCTATGTGCTGCGGTTCGAAAAGGAGCGGATGACGCTCCGCGTGCCGACCAACAAGGCGGAAAGCGTCGGGATGCGCAAGCTGTCGTCGGACAAGACGATGGGCGAGGCGATGGACACGCTGAAGGGCAAACCCAAGGTGAAGCGGACGATGTGGTCGCGCCGCGCGCAGGAATATGAAGCGAAGATCAATTCAGGCGACCTCGTCTCGATCGCCGAAGTGGTCCGCGACCTGTTCCGCGCCGACGACCAGCCTGAACAGAGCTATTCCGAACGCCAGATCTTCGAGGCCGCGACCAGCCGCCTCGCGCGCGAACTCGGCGCGATGGACGGCACCGACGAACCCGCCGCGCAGGTCAAGATCCTCGAGATCCTGAACGCGTCGGCCGCGATCTACAACAAGGACAAGGTGGTCGCCTGATCGCTGATCGATCGACGATCCGATGACGAAGGGCGGCCCCCCACGGGGTCGCCCTTTTTCGTTTGCGGCGCCCATCGCGGCAGTGTATTAACTCACCAATACACGATGGGAGCCGAATCATGAACTATGCCGCGATCGCGATGCTCGCTGGACTGACCGCCTGTTCGATGAGCTGGAACGACGACAAGGGCGCAGGGGTCGCCGGGACGGGATCGGGCACCGCGCGCAGCTATGCGGTCACCGATTTCACCGGGGTCGAGCTGCGCGGGTCGGACGATGTCGACGTCCGCGTCGGCGCGGGATTTTCGGTGCGTGCCGAAGGCCCCGAGAAGGAACTCGAACAGCTGCGGATCGCGCGCGACGGCGACACGCTGAAGGTCGGGCGCAAGAGCGGAATGCGCTGGGGGGAGCACGGCAAGGTCAAGGTCTATGTCACGCTCCCCCGGCTGGCGGCGGCGGACGTCGCGGGATCGGGCGACATGGCGATCGATCGCGTCGAGGGCGCGAATTTCGCGGGTACCGTCGCGGGATCGGGCGACCTGGGCGTCGCGGCGATGGTGGTCGACGCCGCCAAGCTGTCGATCGCGGGATCGGGCGACCTGAGCGCGGCGGGGACTGCCAAGGCGCTGACGGTCGACATCGCCGGATCGGGTAACCTGGCCGCGCGCGGGCTGACCGCGCAGCAGGCCAAGGTGTCGATCGCGGGATCGGGTAGCGCAACCGCGGTCGTCAACGGCCCGGCGACGGTAAGCATCGTCGGATCGGGCGATGTCGACCTGGGCACGGGCGCGACCTGTTCGGTGTCGAAGGTGGGATCGGGATCGGTGCGCTGTCGGTGACGCGGCGGTCGCTGCGCGCGCGGGGTTGCCGCGGGGCGCGCTAGGGTGCGAGGATAGCGGATGACCTTGTCGCTTCGCCTCGCCGTTCTCGCGCTGTCCTGCGCCACCGCCACCGCTGCCTCGGCGGCGGACCGACCCATTTATATCGGCAGCTTCGATCGGGTGCGCGTTCAGGGGCCGTTCGAGGTGCGGATCGTCGATGGATCGCCCGGCGCGACGCTGTCGGGGGACCGCCGCGTGATCGAGGGGGTCGAGGTGCGGGTCGATGGATCGACGCTGACGATCCGCAACGGCATCGGCCAATGGGGCGAACAGCCGCGCGCGGCGACGACCCAGCCGGTAGTGGTGACGGTGTCGGCGCGCAATATCGTGAGCGCGACGGTGATCGGCGCGGGGCGGCTGACGATCCCGCGGATGAAGACGACGCGGGTCGAGCTGGCGGTGACCGGCGCGGGGGTGATTATCGCGGGCGGGATCGACGCCGATCAGGCGAATGCGACGGTGATCGGCGGCGGCGCGATCACGCTGGCGGGGCGTGCGGCGACCACCCGGCTGCTCGCCAACGGCCCGGCGACGATCGACGCGGGCGCGCTGGTCGCGGGCGATGCGACGGTGCGCGTCGATGGGCCGGGGGAGGTGAAGGCGAATGCGCGCTTCACCGCGACGGTCGACAATCTGGGGCTGGGGCAGGTGACGGTTGCGGGGCACCCGAAATGTACCGTCAAGGCGAATGCGGGCGGCCCGGTGACGTGCGGCGGCGGGTCGTGACGCGTCAGATCAGCGCAAGATCGGCGAGCGCGCCGATCAGCGCAGGCGGCATCTCCGCCAGGCCGCTCGCACCACCGCCGAGATCGAGCGGGGCGTCGGCACCGTCGAGATAGCGCCAGCCCTGGTGCGCGCGCTTGGCGCGCGCCTGGACCAACACGAGCGGCGGATCGAGGTGGATTGCGACCTTGCCCCCCTCCGCCTCGCCGAAGCGCAGGATCGACGATCGCGCGACGAGCTGGTGCTTGATGATCCAGAATAGCGACCCCCGCCCCGCGACTTCCTCATGGCGCTTGGGCAAATAGCGCGTCGTCAGGAACAGCGGCCCCGCCTCGGCGCGCGCGGCGAGCCGTTCGGCAAGATGATCGAGGCTCGTCGCGCCGAACGCGACTTTCGTCAGGTGGAGGGGGGTCAGGTGGAGCGGCATGAGCCGCCGATGTGGGTCAGCCGTGAAGGCCCCACAAGGTCGCGAGCCCCAGGAACGAGAAGAACCCCATCGTGTCGGTCAGCGTCGTGACGAACACCGCCGACGACACCGCGGGATCGACGTTGAACTTGTCGAGCGTGATCGGGACCAGCACCCCGCCGAGCCCCGCGCTGACGTTGTTGATGATCATCGCCACCGCGATCACGATCGACAGGTCGGTGCGCCCGAACACGAGATAGGTGCCGACGCCGATCAGCGCGCCGAGCATCGCGCCGTTGGCGGTCGCGATCCGCAGTTCGCGCAGGATCATCCAGCGGGTGTTCGAACTGGTCAGCTGGTTGGTCGCGAGCGCGCGGATCACGACCGCGAGCGTCTGGGTGCCCGCATTGCCCCCCATCCCCGACACGATCGGCATCAGCACCGCGAGCAGCGCGAAGGCCGCGATCGTCGCCTGGAACAGGCCGACGATCGACGAGGCGACCATCGCGGTGCCGAGATTGACGATCAGCCAGATCATCCGGGTCTTCACGGTCAGCCCGATCGGCTGGTTGATGTCGCCGTCGCCCGCCCCCGACAGCCGCAGGATATCCTCGCCCGCCTCTTCGGAGATGATGTGAACGATGTCGTCGACGGTGATCATGCCGACCAATCGCCCGGTGGCGTCGGTGACTGCAGCGGAGATCAGCGCGTATTTCTGGAAACGGAGCGCGACCTCTTCCTGATCCATGTCGACCGGGATCAGCGTCTGTTCGCGCTGCATGACGTCGCCGATCGCGATCCCGCGCGGGGTGCGCAGGATCCACGACAGCGCGACGGTGCCGACCGGCTTGTGCGCGGGATCGACGACGAACACTTCCCAGAAATCGGTGGTCAGTTCCTCGTGGCCGCGCAGATAATCGATCGCGTCGCCGACGGTCCAGTGTTCGGGCACCGCGATCAGTTCGCGCTGCATCAAGCGGCCCGCGGATTCCTCGGGGTAGGATAGCGCCTCCTCGATCGCGGCGCGATCGTCGGGCTCCATCGCGCGCAGGACTTCGCGCTGGTCGTCGGCGTCCATGTCCTCGATGATCGCGACCGCGTCGTCGGTATCGAGTTCGCTCGCGAGGTCGGCGACCTGGTGCGGCTCGAGCGCGTCGATCAGATCCTCACGGACGTAATCGTTCATCTCGGCGAAGACGTCGCCGTCGAGCAGGTCGCTGACCGCGCGCGCCAGCGCGGCGCGATCCTCCTGCCGGGTCAGTTCGAACAGGTCGGCGATGTCGGCGGGGTGGAGCGGTTCGACCAGCGTGCGCGCGGCCTCGTCGTCGCCCGCCTCGACCGCCTCCAAGACCGCGCGGACGAATTCGGGCTTCAGCCGATCGTCATCGTCGAGCTGGTTCTCGACCTCTGCATCGATATCCGATTCGGGAAGCTCGATCTCGCTCACTCGCCGCCTCCCTGATGCTGCGTGCGCTGCCTACCGCGCCGCGCCGAGATTTGCCAGCGTGGGACTCGCTCCCTATCTGCGCCGCAACCGGAAAGGAATTATCATGACCGATACCCCCTCTACACTGACGATGACGCTGGATGGCGGCGATGTGACGATCAAGCTGCGCCCCGACCTGGCACCCAAGCATGTCGAACGGATCGTCGAACTGGCGAACGACGGCTTCTACGACGGCGTCGTTTTCCACCGCGTGATCCCGGGCTTCATGGCGCAGGGCGGCGATCCGACCGGCACCGGCATGTCGGGATCGGACAAGCCCAATTTGAAGGCCGAATTCTCGAAGCAGCCGCATGTCCGCGGGGTGTGTTCGATGGCGCGGACCAACCAGCCCGACACCGCCAATTCGCAGTTCTTCATCGTGTTCGACGATGCCGGATTCCTCGACGGGCAATATACCGTGTGGGGCGAGGTCACCGACGGGATGGACCTAATCGACGCGCTGCCCAAGGGCGAACCCCCGCGCGAGCCGGGCAAGATCGTGAAGATGCGCGCAGCCTGATAATCAGGCGACCGGTGTCGGGTCCGGGGCCGTTCGGGTCCGCGACGGGCGCGGCACCGGTTCTTCGGCGATCGTGCCGATCAGCCAGTCGTGGAACATCCGCACCGGCTTTTGCTGAAGCGCGCGGGGGCGGCAGACGAACCAATAGCTGTGCGGGCTTTCGACCTCGATGTCGAACAATCGCACCAGCCGCGGATCGTGGGCGTCCTCGAAATGGCTGTCGAGCATGAAGGCGATACCGAGCCCCTGCGCTGCCGCCTCCAGCATCAGCGCCCCCGAATCGAAGTGGTCGACCGCGAGCGGCTCGAGATCGGGCATCCCCACCGCGTGGCGCCACGCGGTGAAGGTATCGGGCATGTCGCGGTGGATCAGCGCGGTGAGCCCGCCGAGCTGTTCGGGGCGGGTGACGGGGTCGGAACCGTCGAGCAGCGCCTTTGCCCCGATCACATAGACCGAATTGCGATCCAGCCGCCGCGCATAGAGGCTGGGATCAATGTCGCGCGCCAACGCGATCACTGCGTCGAGCCCGTCACCCAACCGCGCAATGCCATGCCCCGCGGTGTCGATATCGAGGTGGAGTTCGGGGTGCGCGGCGCGTAGCTCGCCGAGCCGCGGAAACAGCCGCTGCGACGCGAACAGCGGCAGCACGCCGAGCCGGAGACGGAGCACTTCGGCGCCGTTGGTCATCGATTCGACCGCATCGCTAAGCGAATCGAGCGCAGGTGAGAGTTGCGACAACAATTTGTCGCCATCGGCGTTGAGGGTCATCGCCTGATGTCGCCGCGCGAACAGTGGTTTGCCGATGAAACGTTCGAGCGCCTGGACGCGGCGGCTGAGCGCGGGGGCAGACAGCGCCAGTTCCTCTGCCGCGGCCTTGACCGACCCGAGCCGCGCGACTTGGACGAACGCCTCGATCGCGCCCAGTGGCGGCAGTCTGCGCATCGTTCTCTCCGCCCGGACGTCCGAGCTCGTGCCCCAAGTGTTGGGGGTGGGGTCGCAACGCCGGTCGCGACCGGCGATTGCACTGAACACAATCGTATCAGGTTATTTCGCACTTGCAACATAGTTTGCTGCAGCGCAGAAAGATTGGGCCTTTCAGGCATCCTCTCCTAAAAACTTTCATAGGGTCGCGCCTTCGGGTGCGGCCCTTTTTTTGCGCGCCACGGTGCCTACCCCGCTCGCACACCCCTCGATCCGTTCCTATCTGACCGTCCATGCCGAGTGACGAAGGACTAGGAATGGCCGACAGCGACCCCATTACCCGCAGGATTCAGGTCGCGAACAGCCGCCCCGAAGACTCGGGACGCGGCCTGGCGCATCTGCCGCGCACGCTGATGGCGGCGCTCGACGTGGGCGAGGGCGACGTGATCGAGATCGTCGGCAAGCAATCGACCCCTGCGCGCGCGGTCGGCCCCTATCCCGAAGATGAGGGGCTCGACCTGCTGCGGATCGACGGGCTCCAGCGCGCGAATGCGGGGGTCGGGTCGGGCGACATGGTCGAGGTCCGCAAGGCGGTGTCGAAACCCGCGACCCGCGTTGTCTTTGCGCCCGCCCAGCATAATCTGAAGCTCCAGGGATCGGCGAACGCGCTCAAGCGCACCTTCCTTGGTCGCCCGTTCTGCCAGGGCGACATCGTCGCGACCGCGGGGCATCAGCGGGTCGGCAACATGCCCCCCAACATCCAGCAGTTCATGAATGCTCCGGCATATGCGTTGCAGGAAATCCGACTCGCGGTGATCGCGGCGAGCCCGAAGGGCGTCGTCCATATCGACGAGAATACCGAGATCGAGTTGCGGTCCGAATATGAGGAGCCCGCCGCCGCACGGCGCGCCGACGTCACCTATGACGATATCGGCGGAATGGCCGCAACGATCGATCAACTCCGCGAGATGGTCGAATTGCCGCTGCGCTATCCCGAATTGTTCCAGCGGCTTGGGGTCGATCCCCCCAAGGGGCTGCTGCTCTATGGTCCGCCGGGAACCGGCAAGACCCGCCTCGCACGCGCGGTAGCAAACGAATCGGATGCGTCGTTCTTCCTGATCAACGGCCCCGAGATCATGGGCTCTGCCTATGGCGAATCCGAAGGCAGGCTGCGCGAGATTTTCGAGGCCGCGGCAAAAGCGTCGCCCTCGATCGTGTTCATCGACGAGATCGATTCGATCGCGCCCAAGCGCGGCAATGTCCAGGGCGAGGCGGAAAAGCGCGTCGTCGCGCAGTTGCTGACGCTGATGGACGGATTGGAGGCGCGCGCGAACCTGATCGTGATCGCCGCGACCAACCGCCCCGAGGCGCTCGACGAGGCGCTGCGGCGGCCGGGGCGGTTCGATCGCGAGATCGTGATCGGCGTGCCCGACGAGCGCGGGCGACGCGAGATCTTGGGAATCCATACGCGTGGCATGCCGCTGGGCGACCGGGTCGACCTCGATGAACTCGCGCGCACCACTTATGGCTTCGTCGGCGCAGACATCGCGGCACTGGCGCGCGAGGCGGCGATCGATGCGGTGCGGCGGATCATGCCGCGGCTGAATCTGGAGGACCGCACGGTGCCCGCCGACGTGCTCGAAGACCTGTCGGTGACGCGCGAGGATTTCATCGAGGCGTTGAAGCGCGTCCAGCCGTCGGCGATGCGCGAGGTGATGGTGCAGGCGCCGCAGGTCCGCTGGAGCGATATCGGCGGGCTCGACAAGGCGCAGGAGCGGCTGAAGGAGGGCGTCGAGCTGCCGCTCAAGAATCCCGACGCGTTCCTGCGGCTCGGCATCCGCCCTGCCAAGGGTTTCCTGCTCTACGGCCCCCCCGGCACCGGCAAGACGCTGCTGGCCAAGGCGGTGGCGCGTGAGGCGGAGGCGAACTTCATCGCGACCAAATCATCCGACCTGCTGTCGAAATGGTATGGCGAGAGCGAGCAGCAGATCGCCAAGCTGTTCAGCCGGGCGCGCCAGGTCGCGCCCTGCGTCATCTTCATCGACGAACTCGACAGCCTCGTCCCCGCGCGCGGCAGCGGTGCGGGCGAACCGCAGGTGACGGAACGCGTCGTCAACACGATCCTCGCCGAAATGGACGGGCTCGAGGAGTTGCAGTCGGTCGTCGTGATCGGCGCGACCAATCGGCCCAACCTGGTCGATCCCGCACTGCTGCGCCCGGGGCGGTTCGACGAACTCGTCTATGTCGGCGTGCCCAGCGCCGAGGGACGCCGCCGCATCCTGTCGATCCAGACCCAGAAAATGCCGCTTGGCGACGATGTCGACCTCGACGTGGTCGTGGAGCGCACCGATCGATTCACCGGCGCGGACCTGGAGGATGTCGTCCGCCGCGCTGGTCTAGTCGCGCTGCGGCGTTCGATCGATGCGCCCGCGGTGACGATGGCCGATTTCGAGGAGGCGCTGACCGAATCGCGCGCCAGTGTGACCCCCGAACTGGAACGCGAATATGAACAGATGGCGGCGCGACTGAAACAGGATGCGTCCGCGATCCAGCCGCTCGGATTCATCGCGCCGGGCCAGTTGACGCCGCGGGGACCGAAGGGGGTGGATTGACCTTTCCCCGTTCGCCCCGAGCTTGTCGAAGGGCGGTTGTGAAACCGGGCTTCGATAAGCTCAGGGCGAACGGCGGGGTCAATAAATCAGCAACCCCGCGAGCGCTGCGCTCATCAGATTGGCGAGACTGCCTGCCGCGAGCGCGCGCAAGCCCAGCTTGGCGATCATCGGGCGCTGGTTGGGGGCGAGGCCGCCGGTCACCGCCATCTGGATCGCAATCGAAGAGAAGTTGGCAAAGCCGCACAACGCGAAAGTGATCACCCCGACCGTCCGGGGCGACAGCGTCGCGGCCTGCTTGCCGAGATCGATATAGGCGACGAATTCGTTGAGCACGATCTTCTCGCCAAACAGCCCGCCCGCGACGCCCGCCTCGTGCCACGGCACGTTCAGCAGGAACATTACCGGCTGAAAAACGCGTCCGAGCAGCCCCTGGAAGGTAAGGCCTTCGATCCCGAACCAATGGCCGACCCCGGTCAGCAGCCCGTTGGCGAGTGCGACCAGCGCGACGAACGCGAGCACCATCGCACCGACCGCGACCGCGAGCTTGACGCCGGTCTGCGCACCCTGCGCGGCGGCCATGATGATGTTGGCGGGCTTTTCCTCGTCATGCGTCGCATCGGGCATCGGTTCGCCCGCGATTCCCCCTTCCGGCAGCAGCGCGGCGGGGCCTTCGCCGCTGATCCGGGTCTCGGGCAGCGTGACCGCGTCGAGTTCCTTGACCGGACGCAGATCGGGCATGATGAGTTTCGCCATCAGGATCCCGCCCGGCGCCGCCATGAAACTCGCCGCGAGCAGGTAATCGATGCGGATTCCCATCGAGGCATAGGCGGCCAGGATCGTCCCCGCGACCCCCGCCATCCCGCTGGTCATCACCGTGAACAGCTGCGCGGGGGTCAGCGCGGCGAGATAGGGGCGGATGACGAGCGGCGATTCGCTCTGGCCGACGAAGACGTTCGCCGCCGCGCACAGCGATTCGACCTTCGACACCCCGATCACCCATTCGATCGCCCCGCCGAGCCAGCGCACGACGAACTGCATGACGCCGAGATAATAGAGGATCGAGACGAGGCTCGCGAAGAAGATGATCACCGGCAGTGCCGCAATCGCAAAGCTGTTGCCGCCGATTTCGGGCGCGGCGAGCGGTCCGAACAGGAAGTCGACCCCTGCCTTGGCATAGCTGAGGAGGTTCGCGACGCCACCCGACAGGAATGCGAGCACGGTCTTGCCCGCGGGCACGTAGAGCACGAGCACCGCGATCCCGACCTGGAGCGCGAACGCAGCGCCGACGACCCGCAGGCGGATCGCGCGGCGATCGGTCGACAGCAGCAACGCGAGCCCGAGGATGACGAAGATACCGGCAACGCCGATCAGGATACGGTTCATGGCTCTTTTCCGCGAAACGACAGGCAACGCGGCCCCCGGCTGCGCGAGCCCCGACATGACACGCGCGATCCCCGTTCGCTAGTCATTTGACGCATCGGCAAATCCCGCTAGCGTCCCGGCCGATGACCACCACGCCCCCCGCGATCCCACGTTCGCTCTTCGCTTTTTCGATCTTTTACGGCGGCATGGTCTGCATCGCCGGCGTACTCGGCAACAAACAGATTGCGCCCTGGCCGATCGATCAGATCGGTGATCTGATCTGGGGGCGGCCGCTCGCAGTCGAAGCGGGAATCTTTGCCTTCCTGCTGCTGGTGGTGACGTCGAGTGCGGTCGCGGAACTTCATGGGCCCAAACTCGCCAACCGCCTCGTCCAGTTCGGTTTCGTACCGCTGGTCGTCTCGATCCTGCTTGCCGGCATCGTCCTCGCCATCCCCGCCAGCCCGCAGATGGACCCGGCGCGCCGCGACGCGTTCGCGCTGATGATGGGCGGAACGCCGCGCATCTGGCTCGGGGGGATTGTCGCCTATGGTATTTCGCAGACCTTGAACGTCACGATTTTTTCCTGGTTGAAGGGCAGAGAGGGCGCGGCGCTGCTCTGGTTTCGCGCGGGCCTCGCCAGCGTGCTCAGCCAGATCGTCGACACCTTGCTGTTCGTGACGATCGCGTTTGCAGGCGTCTTCCCGATCGGCGAGCTGTTGCTGGGGCAGATGCTCGCGAAGGTCGTGCTGTCGGCGGTACTCGTGCCACCGCTGATCTACGCGTTCGTCGCGCTCGGACGGAAACTCGACCAGGCCTGACACTGGTTTGGTCCGAAACGGAGACGATCGCGTCGATCGTCGACGATAAGCATCGGTTTCGGAGCGGGTTCGATTTGATTCGCGCCCGGTGAACGCCTCCATCCCCTTCGAACCGAAGGGGAATCCGAATGCCGACCAAGACGATCGTTTGCCTCGCCGCCTCGAAAAAGCATGGCGGGTTCTGTTACGCGGGGAAGGATGCGGATGGGGTTTGGATCCGTCCCGTCAGTGACGATGAGGGGCATGCTATCAGCCCCTATTGGCGAGTCGTTGGCAAGGGTGACCCCGCCGTCGTCGGCGATCGGCTTCGGATGACTCTGGGGGCTGCCAAACCGACCGATTGGCAAACCGAGAATTACGAACATGTCGAAGAGCATTGGCGGCGCGTCGGCAAGGCGTCCTATGCCGATATCGTCGCGCTCGCGGACGATCCCGACGCGCTGTGGCCAGCGGGACGCTCCAGCGCCCATGGGGCCAACGACGATATGACCGAAGCAGAAGCCGCCGGGTTTGATCATTCGCTGCTGCTGATCGAGGTCGCGGATCTGGTCGTGTCCTGCACGGACGACGGTTTCCACGACGAGGTGAAGCTGAAGACTCGCGCCTTCTTCACCTACAAGGGCGAGCGCTATGGTTTCGTCACCACCGATCCTCGCTATCATCGCGACACGGTCGGCGACGAGGAGATCGGCGAGGCGATGTTGTGCTGTTCGCTGGCGGAGGCGTATAGCTGGCAGGACGGTTCGCGGCACGTGTCGAAACTCGTCGCCGCCATCATCACCCCGGAGACGCTCGATTGACGGAAATCGCCACCGTCGGCCATTCGACCCATTCTGCGGAGTATTTCCAGTCGCTGCTCCGCGACCACGCCATCAGCGCGGTCGCCGATGTGCGATCGTCGCCGTACAGCCGCCACAACCCGCAGTTCAACCGCGAGTCGTTGAAGCGCGATTTGAAGCGGTCCGGCATCGGCTACGTCTTTCTGGGCAGCGAACTCGGCGCACGATCGGAAGACCCGCGCCATTACGACGGCAATCGGGTGGTGTACGACCGGCTCGCCGCGAGTGCCGCGTTCCACGATGGCATTGGTCGCCTGCTGAAGGGGGCGGATGACCACCGTATCGCGCTGATGTGCGCGGAAAAGGACCCGCTGACCTGCCACCGGACGATCCTGGTCGCGCGGCACCTGGTCGAGCGCGGCGTCCGTGTACGGCATATCCGCGCCGATGGCACGATCGAGACGCATGACGAGGCACTCGAACGATTGATGCTGACGCTGAAGATGAACCCGACCGACATGTACACGCCGCACGAAGCGCTGATCCACGAGGCCTATCGCGAACAGGAACTGCGGATCGCCTATGTCCGACCTGACGCCAAGGTTGGACCTGACGAGCGCGCCTCGTGAAGATCTTCACGATCGGCTTCACCAAAACCAATGCCGCGGGGTTCTTCGGTCGGCTGCGCACCAGCGGAGCGCGGATGCTCGCCGACGTCAGGCTCAACAACGTGTCGCAGCTCGCCGGGTTCGCCAAGCGCGACGACCTCGCCTGGTTTGCACGCGAACTCGCCGGGATGGACTATCGTCACGTCAAGGAATTCGCACCGACCCAGCCGATGCTCGACGCGCTCAAGAAGCAAAAGGGCGAGTGGGCGACGTACGAGCGCGCGTTTCTCGACCTGATGGCGCAGCGGCGGATCGAGCGCCACGATCCCACCGCGCTGGATGGCGCGTGCCTGTTATGCAGTGAGGATACGCCGCATCATTGCCACCGGCGCTTGGTCGCCGAATATCTGCAGGCACGCTGGTCCGAGGTCGAGATCGTCCATCTCTGACGCCGAGGGCGCTGGCGATTTGGTTTTGCCACCGGCTCCGTTAAAGCCCAGCGCATGACTGATTACACTCCCGACGCCGCGCTGATCGCCAAGGCGGAGACGCTGACCGAGGCGCTGCCGTATCTGCAGCGGTATGCGGGCCAGACCTTCGTCATCAAATACGGCGGCCACGCGATGGGCGATCCCGACGCGGCGCGCGATTTCGCCGAGGACGTAGTGTTGCTGAAGGCGGTCGGGATCAATCCCGTCGTCGTCCACGGCGGCGGCCCGCAGATCGGCGCGATGCTGAAACGGCTCGGGGTCGAATCGACCTTCATCGGGGGTTTGCGCGTTACCGACGCCGCGACCGCCGAGGTCGCCGAGATGGTGCTGGCGGGCAAGATCAACAAAGAGATCGTCGGCTGGATTGCGGCGCTCGGCGGGCGCGCGGTCGGGATTTCGGGGAAGGACGCCAACCTCGTCATCGCCGAAAAAGTGACCCGCACCGAGCCCGATCGGAATTCGGGGATCGAACGCTATGTCGACCTGGGCTTCGTCGGCGAACCGGTCGCGGTCGATCCGACGATCCTGCGCAACCTGGCGAAGGACGGGTTCATCCCGATCGTCGCCCCGGTCGCGCTTGGCGCTGATGGCGCAACCTACAACATCAACGCCGATACGATGGCGGGCGCGATCGCGGGCGCGCTCGATGCCCGGCGGTTTTTCCTGCTCACCGACGTCGCGGGCGTGCTGGCGAAGGACGGAACGCTGATGAGCGATCTCGATGCAGGGCGGATCGAGACGCTGAAGGCGGACGGCACGATCTCCGGCGGGATGATCCCCAAGGTCGACACCTGCATCGCCGCGGTGAAGGCCGGGGTCGAGGCCGCGGTGATTCTCGACGGGCGGGTGCCGCACGCGATGCTGCTCGAAATCTTCACCTCGCAGGGGGCCGGCACGCTCGTTCACGCGTGAGGGTGGCGAGCAACCCGCGGCTCGGCTAGAGGGACGGCGAAACTCCGTTACCGGAAGGCAAAACGTGTTCGCGCTGACCATCATCCAGATCCTCCAGGTACTGCTCGACCTCGCCTGGTGGATCATCTTCATCCAGTTCGTCCTGTCGCTGCTGATCACCTTCAACGTCGTCAACATGACGAACAGTTTCGTCCGTTCGATCTGGTACGGGCTCGAAAAAATGACCGATCCGATCTATCGCCCGATCCGGCGCATCCTTCCCAATACGGGAGGAATCGACTTTTCGCCGATGGTGGCGCTGATCGCGATCGCGATCCTCGACATCGTCTTGCGCAACGTCGCGATCAGTATCGTCAGCGGCCCCGTCGCCTGAGCGGCCGAGCGTGACCGCGACCATCATCGACGGCAAGGCGCACGCCGCCGCGCTGCGCGCGCGTGTCGCCACCGGCGTGGCCGACTTCGTCACCGCGACGGGGCGTAACCCGGGGCTTGCGGTCGTGCTGGTCGGCGACGACGCGGCGAGCGCGGTCTATGTCCGCGCGAAGGGCAAGGCGACGATCGCCGCGGGGATGACGAGCGTCGAGCGACGTTTGCCCGCCGATACTGACCAGACGACGCTGCTAGCGGTGGTCGCCGCGCTCAACGCCGACCCCGCGATTGACGGCATTCTGGTGCAATTGCCGCTCTCCGCACAGATCGACGCGACCGCGGTGATCGCGGCGATTGATCCCGCCAAGGACGTCGACGGCTTTACGACCGACAACGCAGGGCGGCTCGCGACCGGATTGCCTGGGCTCGTTCCCTGCACCCCGCTCGGCTGCCTGATGCTGCTGAAGGACATTCACCAGAATCTCGCCGGGCTCGACGCGGTCGTCGTCGGACGGTCGAACATCGTTGGCAAACCGATGGCGCAGTTGCTGCTCCAGCAACACTGTACGGTGACGATCGCGCACAGCCGGACGCGCGATCTGGCCGCGCGGGTCCGCGCCGCGGACGTCGTCGTCGCCGCGGTCGGCATTGCGCACTTCATCCAGCGCGACTGGATCAAACCCGGCGCGACCGTCATCGATGTCGGCATCAACCGGACGGAAAACGGCCTGGTCGGCGACGTCGATTTCGCGGGGGCGGTCGAGGTTGCAGGCGCGATCACGCCGGTGCCCGGCGGGGTCGGGCCAATGACGATCGCGTGCCTGCTGCGCAACACGCTGGTCGCCGCCTGCCGCCGTGCGGGTGTCGCCGAGCCGGGGGTGTGAGATCGTGAGCACGCTGATCGAACTCTACGTCTCCTCGCTGATCACCTTCTTCGTGGTGATCGACCCCCCCGGCTGCGCGCCGATCTATGCCGGGCTGTCGGCAGCAGCGAGCGCGGCGCAAAAGCGCAGCATGGCGATTCGGGCGGTGGTGATTTCTACCGCGATCCTGCTCGTCTTCGCGCTGTTCGGCGAGGATCTGCTGAAAGGACTCGGGATCAGCCTGGGCAGTTTTCGGATCGCGGGCGGGATCATGCTGTTCCTGATCGCGCTCGAAATGGTGTTCGAAAAGCGCACCCAGCGCCGCGAGGATCGCGCGCAAAAGATCGCGGACGATCCCGACGCCGACGATGTCTCGGTCTTCCCGATGGCGATGCCGATGATCGCGGGGCCGGGGTCGATCGCATCGGTCATGCTGCTGATGGCGCGCAACGATGGGATCGAGCGGACCCTGACGGTGCTCGCGGCGATGATGACGATCCTGTTGCTGACGCTGGTCGCGCTGCTCGCCGCGGGCCCGATCATGCGCGTGCTGGGGCAGAAGATCGAGGCGGTGATCACGCGGCTGCTCGGCGTGCTGCTTGCCGCGCTCGCGGTTCAGTTCGTGATCGACGGGCTGCAGATCGTTCTGAGATAGCGCCGGGGTTCGGCGATCGGCGGATCAGTCGATCCGGAACAGCCGCAGCGGCGATCCCTTGGGCAACGGCAGCGGGGTCAGCCACGCGGGCACCTCGTCATGCGCGAGCTGGTCGTAGAACCCGCCCGGATTGCGCGCGCGGTAATTGGTCGATTCGGCGGCGTTCGGGCAGAGCAGCAGCAATGTTGCGCCATGCCGCTTCATGATCGCGCGCGCGTGTTCGGGGGTGCCGCCGAACGCATGCTGGACATCGAGGATCGCCGCGCCGTTGCGGTGGTACGGCCCCGCAATCGCGTCGTGATGCGTCAGCGTGATCAGCCGCGGGCCGAGGTCGACGAAGGTGAAGATCGTCTGCGCGGGATAATAATCGAGCTTCGAGAGCACCGTGGACCGGATACAGCTGCTCGTCGCGAGATTGACCCGCCGCGTATACGCGGTGGGGCGGTCGACCGGCAGGTATTTGATGATCAGCCCGGCGAACAGTCCCGATACGATCAGGAACCCGCCGACCGTGCCGAACACCCGCACCGCAATCGAGCGGTGATTGAGCAGCCAGGGCAGGATGATCCAGGCAAGCGCGACCGATCCGGGGATCGCCATGAGCTGTGCGGCGGGGCCGACCCGGACCTGCCACAGCAGCATCAGGCTGGCGAAGGTAACGAACAGCGCAACGCACGCCCAGCCCAGCAGCGCGGGCGTGCCGCGCGCGCGCCACGTCCCGATCGCGACCCCGACGACCCCCACCACCGGCAGCGCCGCCATCGGGAAGGCGAGCCGGAACGGGTGTTTGTAGATCGGTTTCGCCTCGCGGACGTTGTCGAGCCAGTTGCGCTGGAGTTCGGGCGAGACTTGTTCGGGACGTCCGAGGCATTGCGGGAAGAAATGCACGAAGCCCGCGACGATCACCGCGCCCGCGAGCACCGCCAGCCCAAAGCGCAGCCCACGAGACGCGGGATTGAGCCAAGCGAGCGTAAACAGCAGAACCCCCGCCGCGACCATCACCGAGAGATAGACCGGGGTCAGCGCATCGCACCGCATCGCGTGATTGGCGTAGGAGGCGAACCCCGCGAACCCCGCCGCGGTCCCGCCCGCAAGCGCCACCGCATACACCCCGAGCCGCGTCGCCGCGTCGCGGTCCCAGATCCAGCGCAGCGTCAGGATCGCGCCCGCAAATGCGGCATAGGGCAGCATCTCGAGCCCGATCGACAGCGACACCGCGCTCGACAGTCCGACGATCAGCCCCGCGCGGACCGCCTTTGGGTCGCACAGGCCCGCGACCGTCAGGCTCAGCATCGCGAGCTGCCAGCCGTGATGATCGATCCGTTCGGGGAGGTACATCAGCATCGTCACCGATGTGGCGAGCAGAAATACCACCGCCAGCGGCCAGGCGAGCGGGTGGACCAGCCGCCGAACCGTCGCGCCGATGCCGATCATCGTGATCGACAGCGGGATCAGCGGCGCGATCCCGCACGCCAGCCGTTCCGCCCAGGCGTTGGTCGTGAATAGCCGGAAAAACAGAATCAGCCCCGCGATCGGCAGGTCGACGATCCGGCTCCAGTGGATGTTGAACCCGGTCGGCGGGTTGAGCCGGTAATTGGTGAGGTCGAACCAGCCCTGCCCGTTCAGCAAGCCGCGAACCTGCATCAGCCGCATATTGTCGTCGGTATCGCCGAGCGACAGCCAGCGGACATAGTTCCAGTCGTTCCAGACGTAGAATATCGTCACGCACAGCCAGGCGAGGAGCGTCAGGCGGATCCAGTGGCGGTCGAGCTCGGCTTCGATCTGGCCGCGCAATTGTTGGTTCAAGATGTCGTCGTCCCACAGACCGGAACTATCCGGTTTCACTCCCGCGCATCCGCCCCTAATGCCTGACGCATCATGAGGAAAGCGTGACGGTGGTGGCGGGACGGATCGAAACGATGAGATCGAGCGGCATGCTTGGCCAGCTCCTGCGATTCGGGGTCACGGGTTTGGCGGTGACGGTTTTTTATTCGGCAGTATACTGGCCAATCGCAACATTCGGTAATCGGCTCTACTGGCTTGGAGATGGTGCCGAATGGCCGACGATCGCGGGTGTGATCGCGTTTATCGCCGCAACAGCCGTCGGCAAGGTGGCGCACAGCAGCATAAGTTTCCGCGGGCACGGGACGCGCGATTCGCGCACTTCACACCGTTTCCTCATGGTCCAATTGCTCGGCTTCGCACTGAATCAGGGGTTCATCTGGCTTCTGACCGGGCCGATGACGCACGGCGCAACGTGGTGGCCGCTGGTGCCTGCAGTGCTGGTTACGCCGCTCGTTACTTTCTGGCTGCAGCGCAACTGGGTATTCGCCTGATATGGATCGCATCGTCTACGACCGCATGGCGGCGCATGATTCGACGCATTGGTGGTATCGCGCACGGCGCGAGATCCTGTCGGATTATCTGACACGCTATGGCGACCTGCCAAAGGCCGCGCGAATCCTGGAAATCGGCTGTGGCACCGGGCACAATCTGCCGATGCTCGCGCGGTTCGGCACCGTCGAGGCGATCGAGATCGATCCCGCCGCGCGCGCGATTGCGAGCGAGCGGCTGGGGGAACCCGTCGGCGACGCCCCGCTCCCGACACTCCCCGGGATCGAACGCGGGGCATATGATCTGGTCGCAGTGCTCGATGTCGTCGAGCATATCGAGGACGACGTCGCGGCGCTCGTCGCGATGAAGACGCTGCTCAAGCCCGGCGGCAAGATCCTGATCGCGGTCCCCGCACATCAATGGTTGTGGAGCGCGCACGATGTCGTCAACCACCATCACCGGCGGTATTCGAAGGCGACGCTGGCCAAGGCGATCGGCGACGCGGGGCTGACCCCCGTCAAGCTCAGCTATTTCAACTCACTGCTGTTCCCGCTGGCGGCCGCGGCGCGAATCGCGGGACGGCTAACCGGGCGCGACGACAGCGACGATTCGCCCCCCGCCAAGCCGCTCAACGCGCTGTTCGAGAAAGTCTTCGGACTGGAACGCTATCTGGTCGGCCGGGTGCCGATGACTCCGGGCGTCTCGATCGTCACGCTGGCCATTCCTGGCTGAGCTAGTCCCGTTGGTGCCGGGCCTGTCGAGACACCCTGAGATCCACGGCCTTCGACAAGCTCGGGGCGCACGGCAGCGGTCGGCTCGTCTGACGGGCTCGCCTCCACCGCGTTGAACCCAAGCGTCGCATGGCCCTGAACCGGTCCGGCAATATCGGCGACGAAATAGAGCGGCCGCCGCTTCGATTCGATATACAGCCGCCCGAGATATTCGCCGATCATGCCCAGCACGAACATTTGCACCGCGCTCAGCACCACGACGACGAGCATCGTCGACGTCCAGCCCTGGACGGGCGATCCCTCGAAAAACCCCCAGGCGATATAGACGAGCAGCAACAACGACAGCCCCGCGAGCAGGACCGAGGCATGGCTCGCGAACCGCAGCGGCGCGGTCGAGAAGCCGGTAACCGCGTCGAACGCGAGCCGCATCATCTTGGCCAACGGATAGTTGGTTTCGCCGGCGTGCCGTTCGGCGCGGTCGTAGGGAAACGGTACCTGGCGAAACCCGACCCACGCGACCATCCCGCGGATGAAGCGCGCCTGTTCGGGCAGCGCCAGGAACGCATCGAGCGCGCGGCGCGTCATCAGCCGAAAATCGCCGGTATCGAGCGGGATCGGAGTGTCGGTGACCCGGTCGAGCACGCGATAGAACATCGACGCGGTCGCCCGTTTGAAGATCGTCTCGCCGTCGCGCTTGCGGCGTACCGCATAAACGACGTCGGCCCGTTGCGCGGTCATCATGTCGCGCATCGCGGCGAGCAATTCGGGCGGATCCTGCAAATCGGCGTCGATGATCAGGATCTGCGCGCCCGAACACAAGTCCAGCCCCGCGGTCAGCGCGAGCTGGTGGCCGTGGTTGCGCGACAGATTGATCGCGACGAGGCGGGGGTCGGCGGCGGCGAGCCGCTGCATGACGGTCCAGCTGTCGTCGCGGCTGCCGTCGTTGATGAACACGATCTCGTGATCGTCGCCCACCGCCGCCCGCGCGGCCGCGGCGACGCGGGCATACAGCAATTCGAGGCACGCCGCCTCGTTGTAGCAGGGGATGACGACCGAAAGCGCGGGGCGTTGCATGCGGGCGCTGTAGCGCCTCGGTGCCCCCCCGTCACCGGGTGTCGCGTCACCGGGCCACTTCACCGGGTTCCTTCGGCGGGGGTGACAGGATTTCACGGCCTGCCTAAGAGGTACGCCAAGGGGGAGAAACACATGCTCAAATTCATCGCCGCGGCCGCGCTCGCGCTCGTCGCAACCACCGCGCAGGCCGAAACCTATGCGATCCAGGCCGGTCATCTGATCGTCGATGCCGCCAAGCCCCTGCGCGGACCTGCTACGGTTATCGTGACCGACGGGCGCGTCACCCGGATCGACGACGGCGCGACCGCCCCCGCCGGAGCGACCGTCGTCGACCTGCGCAGCAAGACCGTGATGCCGGGGCTGATCGACGTTCATGTCCACCTCACCTCGCGCTCGGGCGAACCCTGGTACCAGGGTCTGACGACCAAATATTCGGACGCTTACGCCGCGACCGTCGGGCTCTCGAATGCGCTGATCACTGCGCGCGCGGGCTTCACGACGCTGCGCGATCTCGGCGGCGCGCCCACCGCAGTGCTGGCGATGCGCGATGCGATCCGCGAGGGCAGCTTTCCCGGCCCGCGGATCCAGGTCGCCGGCGCAGGGCTCTCGATGATCGGCGGACATGCCGATCCAGCGGTCGGCTTCGCCCCCGACCTCGCCAAGGCGATTTCGGGCGAGGATAATTTCTGGGTCTGCACCGGCGCGCTCGAATGCACCAAGGCGGTCCGCCGGATGGCAGCGCTGGGGGTCGATGCGATCAAGTTCATGGCGACGGGCGGCGTCCTCGATCCGGGCACGCTCGGCCTCGAACAGCATTTCAGCGACGACGAGATGAAGGCGATCTGCGATACCGCGCACAGCCTGAAGCTGAAATGCGCCGCGCACGCGCATGGCGCGCGGGGGATCATGGCGGCGGTGCGCGCGGGGGTCGATTCGATCGAGCACGGCACTTTTGCGGACGACGCCGACATCGCCGAGATGAAGAAGCGCGGCACCTACTTCTCCGCGACGCTGATGGCGTTCAGCGGGCTGCAGATGTACATGGGCAAGGGGATGTACACCGCGAGCAGCGAAGCAAAGGGTCGCCAGACGCTCGACGCCTGGGGCGTCGCGCTGGGCAAGGCGTACAAGGCGGGCGTCCCGATCGCGCTCGGTACCGACGCCGCAGTCTATCCGCACGGCCGCAACGCCGAGGAGATCGGCTTGATGGTCTCGAAAGCAGGGATGAGTCCGCGCGACGCGTTGATCGCAGCGACCAAGGGCGGCGCGACCCTGCTCGGCCTCGCGACGGAGACGGGGACGCTCGATCCCGGCAAAAGCGCCGACCTGATCGCGGTCGAGGGTGATCCGCTCACCGATCCGGCGGCGGTGACGCATGTCGCCTATGTCATGGTGATGGGTAAGCCGATCCCGATGCAGTGACGGCGGCAAGGATCGGGTCGGTCGCGACGGTGGATCGACGAAATCGCGGTTGCATGGCAATTGCTTCGGCATCTGGGTGGCGAAGTTGCTAAGGGGGCCGTATTGGCGATCACTCCGATCGTCTTACTGAAGCGGATTTCCATGGCAGGCTACAAAGTTCCCGATTTCAACGAGCGCACCGCGGCGGCCCGCGCCGCCAAGCAGGCGGCGCTCGACAACCTGCGGAACCGGCCGGCACCCGACCCCGCCGTAGTCGCCGAGCGACAGGCAGCCGCGACGGCGCGCGAAGCTGCCGCGGCGGAACGACGGGCGGTGAAGCTCGCCGCCAAGGAAGCCAAGGAAGCCGAGGCAGCCAATGCCGCCCAATCGGCGGCCAAATCGGACGAGAAGGCGCCGGTGCCAGCAGCGGCCAGCGTCGAAGCGCCAGCGGTGGAGCGTCCCCAACCGACCGACGCAGAGCTGAAGGCGGCACGCGATGCGCGCTACGCCGCCCGCAAGAAGCGGAAACGGTAAACCGCGGCCCGACCGGGGTGACGCGATGGCGCACTTCCGGATAGGATGGGAGCGATGTATTTCGACTCGTCCGCGTGGCCGCCGCCGCCCGATGGCTTTGATCCGGAGCCGGAGCCCGCGCGGGCGTTGGGTGCCGCACAGGAACGCACGATCATGCGCCTGATCGGCGTGGTATTATGTGCGCTGTTCCTGGGGCCGTTCGCTGGATCGTCGCTCATCGACGCGGTGGTTGCGCTCGCGCGCGCCGTGAACGTTGCGCTTGGTTGATTTGCAGGCTTCAGTCCGGCACCGCCGCCGATGAACCGGCTGACCGTCTGGCACGACGGCGGCTGCCCGCTGTGCCGGCGCGAGATCGCGCTGATGCGACGGCTCGACCGGTCGGGCGCGATCCGGTTCGTCGATGTAGCGCAGGACGGCAGCGAATGCCCGGTCGATCGGACCGCGTTGCTCGCGCGGTTTCATGCGCGTGAGAATGGCGAATTGCTGTCCGGGGCCGCGGCGTTTGCAGCGATGTGGCGCGCAATTCCGGTGTTGCGTCCGCTCGGCCTCGCCGCGCGCAACCCGGTGGTGTTGAACCTGCTCGAACGCGCGTATCGCGGTTTCCTGGTAGTGCGCCCAACCCTGCAAGCCGCGATGCGCAGGTGGGGATAGTAGGTCGCGACGGTGCTGAACCCACCTCGCCGCGCGACTCACCGGTTAATTGCGGTATCCGCCAGTTCTCGTTGCACCACCGGCAACAGGCGATCCGCGACGACCCGGACGCCCGCGGCGGTGGGATGGATATGGTCAGGCTGGAGCAGCGTCGGCCGGTCGATCACGCCATCGAGGATGAACGGATACAGCGCGGCATCGTAGCGCTTCGCCAGATCGGGCCAGATCGCGTCGAACGCCTTGGCATAATCGGGGCCGAGATTGGGCGGGGCTTTCATCCCCGTCAACACGACCGGAATATCCCGTTTGGCGAGCTCCGCCATCATCGCGGTCATATTGGCGCGGGTTTCGGCTGGCCCGATCTGACGCAGGACATCGTTCCCGCCAAGCCCGATCATCACGAGATCCGGTTTACGCGTCAGGTTATCGAGCGCGAACCCCAGTCGTTGGAGACCCGCCGCGCTGGTGTCGCCCGACACCCCGGCATTGACGATCGTTGCGTTGACGCCATTCTTGCGCAACCGCGCCTGGATCGCATCGGGCAGCGATTGCCCACGCGACAGGCCGTATCCGGCATAGAGGCTGTCGCCGAACGCCAGGATCAGCCGCTCCGGCCCCGCCGGGCGCGCGACGTCGGGCGCCGCGGTTGCGGCAGCAGTAGCGCTGTCGTTCGTGACGGCCGATGCCGGGGCCTTGTCACAGCCTGCCAGCAACATGATCTGAAGGGCCAAGCCTCCGATCGCCCAACGCGTTGCCCGTCGCGCGCCCTGTTGCTCTCTCCGTTGATCCCCCAGTCGCTCCCCCAGTCGCTCCAACGAAACGTCCCTTCCCATGCCCATCGATCTTGCCCCCGATATGGTCATCGCCGCGCGCGATATAAGGTTGTCGCTCGGCGGTAGCGGCGGCGCGACGCCGACCGCGATCCTGAAAGGCATCGACCTCGCCGTCGCTCGGAGCACAAGCATCGCGCTGCTCGGCCCTTCCGGATCGGGCAAGTCGTCGCTGATGGCGGTCCTGTCGGGGCTCGAACGCGCATCGAGCGGGCACGTGATGGTCGATGGGATGGATTTCAGCGCGCTCGACGAGGATGCGCTCGCCCGTGCGCGGCGCGGGCGGATCGGAATCGTGCTCCAGGCCTTTCACCTGCTGCCAACGATGACCGCGCGCGAGAATGTCGCGGTGCCGATGGAACTGGCAGGCGTGCCCGACGCCTTCGCGCGCGCCGATGCGGAGCTAGCGGCGGTCGGCCTCGTGCACCGGCTCGATCATTATCCAGCGCAGCTGTCCGGCGGCGAACAGCAACGCGTCGCGATCGCGCGCGCACTCGGACCGCGCCCCGCGCTGGTCTTTGCCGACGAGCCGACGGGTAACCTCGACGCCGCGACCGGAGAGGCGGTGATGGATCTGCTGTTCGAACGCCGCGCCGCCGCGCTCGCGACGTTGGTCGTGATCACGCACGACGCTGCACTTGCGGAACGGTGCGACCGGATCGTCGTCCTCGCCGATGGCATGATCACCGAAGACCGCCTGAAGTGAGCGACTGGGCGCTCGGCTGGCGGTTCGCGCGGCGCGAGCTCGATCTGCGTTTCAGGGGGCTCCGGCTGCTGCTGGTGTGCCTCTTTCTCGGCGTCGGCGCGCTCGCCGCGATCGGCAGCCTGACCCAGAGCATCGAGCGCGAGCTCGCCGCGCGCGGTAGCACGTTGCTGGGCGGCGACGTCGAGTTCGCGGTGTCGCAACGCGCGGCAACCCCCGTCGAGCTCGCCGCGATGATGCAGCTCGGTACCGTCTCGACCACCGTCCGGATGCAGGCGACCGCGATCGCTGGGCAAAACAGCGTGCCTGTCGAGCTGAAGGGGGTCGACGACGCCTACCCGCTCTACGGCGCACTGACCCTCGCCGACGGGCGGCGCGTCGATGCGCCGGGACCGGGCGCGGTGTGGATCGGGCGGGCGCTCGCCGATCGGATCGACGCAAGGGTCGGCGGCTCGCTCCGGTTTGGCACCGCGACCTTCCGCGTCGGGGGTGTCATCGCCGATGAACCCGATCGATTGGGCGAAGGCTTCACGCTCGGCCCGGTCGCGATCGCCTCGGACGCCGGGATCGCACGCACGGGTCTGATCCAGCCGGGCAGCCTCTATGAGGGCAAGTATCGCGTGAGGTTGCCGACCGGTACCGACCCCGCGACGGCGGCGACCGGGTTCAAGCGCGCCTTCGCGACCGCGGGGTGGGAAAGCAAGACCCGCGACAATGCCTCGCCCGGTGCGGCGCGGTTCATTGAGCGGATGGGACAGTTCCTGCTCCTGGTCGGTCTGTCCGCGCTCGTCATCGCGGGGATCGGGGTCGGCAATGGCGTCACCTCCTATCTCGCGACACGGCGCAGCAGCATCGCCGCGCTCAAGATCCTCGGCGCGACATCGGGGCTGATCGCGCGCGCCTATCTGCTCCAGATCGGGGTCGTCGCGGCGGGGGGGATCGCGGCTGGCTTGGCGGCCGGCATGCTTGCGGTTCCCGCGATCCTGTGGGTTGCCGGCGATCTGTTGCCGGTCGCGCCGGGATTCGCGATCGAGGTCGCGCCGCTGGGCTTGGCCGCCGCCTATGGCCTGCTGATCGCGCTCGCGTTCACCGCGGGGCCGTTGACCGAAGCGGGGAGCGTCCCCGCCGCGGGGTTGCTGCGCGGCGTGTTCAGCGAGCGCGCGCGGAACCGGCGCAGCTGGCCCTGGGCG
>JALYTW010000176.1 GCA_030854075.1 Pseudomonadota bacterium | reverse complement strand
GTCTTAATCGAGGTCGGTCTGGTGCTGATCGCGATACCGGGATCGCCGATCGTCATCCCGAACGCGCGCTCGATGTCGTCGGTATTGGCCGGCTTGGCCAGATACGACGTCGCGCCGAGCTTGATCGACTGGACCGCGGTCGCGATGCTGGCATAGCCGGTCAGGACGATAATGATCATCCGCGGATCGCGCGCGTGAAGGGTCTCGACACACGTCAGACCTGAGGCTTGGGCGAGCTTGAGGTCGACCACCGCATAGGTCGGTACGTGGGTAGCAAGCAGTGCCTCCACCCCGGCCGGGCCATCCGCGACGAAGACCTCATAGCCGCGGCGCTCGAACGAGCGCTCCAGCGTTCGCGCGAACGCCGCGTCGTCCTCGACAATCAGCAGCAGCGGCTTACCGTCCACCATCAATCCCGAGGCGGATCGCAATGAGCGGGAGCCGGAGCGTGACCTCGGCGCCGCTGCGCCCGTCGGCACCGATACAAGTTTCGCGATTGCGCGCCGTCAGCGCACCGCCCAATTTGCGCGCGACGTTGCCGACCAGGAACAGCCCGAGCCCGCGCCCGAGGTCGGCCTTGCTACTGTTGTAGGGCTTGCCGAGATTGGCGAGCTGTTCAGGGGCAAAGCCGGGTCCTTCGTCGCAGACGGTGAGTACCAACGTATCGATGGTTCGCGACAATGTAATGTCGATCACCGCTGGCGAGACCTCGGCGGCATTGTCGAGCAGGTTGAACACGGCCTGTTGCAGGACGACGTCGGCGGCGATCGGCACGTCCGGGCCAAATTCATCCCGATAGCGGACCTTGTCGAAATCGCGTGCTGCGGCCCAATCGGCAACGATGCGGTCGAACAGCGCACGCACGCTCGTCGCAGCGGACTGTTCACCACGCGGATCGCCCGAGGACAACAGGATGCTGGTGACGATCGCCTTGCAGCGCTGAACTTCGGCCTGCATCTCCTCGACGTCGCGGACCAGATCGGGGTCGCGCGCAATCGCATCGATTCGCCGCCAGTCGCCGAGAATCACCGACAGCGACGACAATGGCGTGCCGAGTTCATGCGCGGCGCCCGAAGCGAGCATGCCGATCCGGACGATATGCTCTTCCTCGTCGGCCTGGCGGCGGATCGCGACCAGATGCGCGTCCTGCGCGCGCAAATTGCCGTTGATCCGGGTGACGAACATCACCAGCAGCACCGCGACGAGCGCGAAGCACACCCACATCCCCTGGATATGGAGCGCGAACAGGCTGCGGTGGAACCCGGCGGGTAGTGCGATCGGGCGATAGATCGCGGTGAGCAGCGCAAAGGCGAAGCTGGTCGCGACGACGAGCGCCCAGCTCGACCAGCGAGCGAGCAACACCGAGCCGAGCACGACCTGAAGCAGGAACAGCGAGACGAAGGGATTGGTCGCGCCGCCGCTGAAATAGAGCTGTGCCGACAGCGCGGCGACGTCGAGCAGCAGCGCGCCGAACAGCTCGCCGTTGGTGATCGTGCGGCGGCGGCGCATCAGCGCCATGCTCGCCAGATTGAGCGCGACGAGCCCGGCAAGCACGCCCAGCATCGCGACCAGCGGCAGCGCGATCCCGAACGCGAACTGGGTCAGCAGGATCGTCGCGAGTTGCCCCGCCACCGCGAGCCAGCGCAGCTGGACGAGCTGGAGCATGTTGTCGTGCCCCGCGCGGTCGCCGACCGGGACTGGGACCGGGACCGGGGCGGGGGCGGGCGTTGCCGCGATCATCCGCGCCGCCGGTCGCGGCGGAGCGAGGTGATCCAGTAGAGCAGGCCCGCGGCAGTCATGATCGCCAGCGTATACCATGTGATCGCGTAGACGAGGTGGCTGTTCGGAAACGACACCACCGTCAGCCCGCCGACGGGCTGGCCGGGCGCGGCGGGTGCGGCATCGGCGTCGATGAAATAGGGAGCGAGGCGGAGCCGATCGGCCTGCGCGATCGCGGCGACGTCGCGCGAATACCAGCGGTTCGCGGCGGGGTCGTTGTGGCGCAGGAACCCGCCGCCGGGTTCGGTCAGGCGGAGCAGCCCGGTGACGGTGACCGCCCCCGGCGGCGGCGCGGGGGTGGCGCGACCGGGCACATAGCCACGGTTGATCAGCACGGTGCCGCGCGGGGTCGCGAGCGGGGTCATCACCCACCAGCCCGGCCCGCGCACCGTCGACGCCTGAACCAGCGTGTCCTGCCCCGTGACATAGCGCCCGGTCGTGCGGACGCGGCGGTATTCGTCGTCCTTCCCCGCGGTGGTGGGGGCGGGCATCGGCGCGGCGCGGATCCGCGCGTCGACCCGCGCGATCAGATCGAGCTTCCACGCGCGCCGATGGACCTGCCAGGTGCCGAGCGCGATCAGCCCGAGAATCGCGGCGATCCACGCCGCGCCAACCACGGCGCGCAAGACTCGGGTGCGCGTCACCCCATGTCGCTCGCGGCCTGCATCGGCATCATGTTGGCGTTCATATGGTACATCACCCAGAGCGAGCCGCTGAGCGCGATCCCGACGATGACGATCGTGAACAGCAGCGCCATGATCGACCAGCCCCCCTCCGCACGACGGTTCATGTGGAGGAAGAAGATCATGTGGACGACCATCTGCACCGCGGCGAACGCCATGATCAGCAGCGCGGTCGCCTGTTTGCCGAGCGTCAGCGTCATCACCAGCCAGAAGGGGATCGCGGTCAGCACCGCCGACAGCGCGAAGCCGAGCCAATAGCCCTTGCGCGAGCCGTGCGATTCCTCGTCGTCGTGCGCGTGGTCCAGCGGACCAGCCTCGACATGCCCAGCGGTGTGTAAGGAAGGGGGGCTCATCGCAGCATTCCCATCAGATAGACGAAGGTGAAGACGCCGATCCAGACCACGTCGAGGAAGTGCCAGAACAGCGACAGGCACATCAGCCGCCGCCGGTTGGCGGGGATCAGCCCCTTCATCTGGACCTGCACCATCAGCACGACGAGCCAGATCAGCCCGAAGGTGACATGGAGCCCGTGGGTGCCGACCAGCGTGAAGAAGGACGACAGAAAGGCGCTGCGCTGCGGCCCCGCGCCCTCCATGATCAGGTGGCTGAATTCGTAGAGTTCGATCCCGAGAAAGGCGAGGCCGAACAGCGCGGTAACCGCGAGCCAGCCCTGCGTCGCACCGCGCTTGCCCTCGGTCATGCTCAGCATCGCGAAGCCGTAGGTGATCGAGGAGAACAGCAGCATCGCGGTGTTGACCGCGACCAGCGGCAGCTCGAACAATTCCTTCGGCCCCGGCCCGCCCGCGTAGCTGGTGCCGAGCACGCCATAGGTCGCGAACAGCATCGCGAAGATCAGGCAATCGCTCATCAGGTAGAGCCAGAAGCCGAGCATCGTGCTCGACCCTTCGGGGTGGTGCGGTTCCTCGGCGAGATGGAACTGATCGCGGTCGAACGCGACGACGGGGGCGGTCATGCTGCTGCTCCGACGAGGCGGGCGGTGCGGGCGTCCTCGATCGCGGTGACCCCCGATGCGGGGATGTGGAAATCGCGCTTGTAGTTGAAGGTATGACCGATCGCGACCGCGAGGATGCCGACGAAGGCGAGCGCGGCGAGCCACCAGACGTACCAGATCATCGCCACCCCGAACGCGATGCTGAGCCCGCCCAGGATTATCCCGGTGCCGGTGTTGCTCGGCATGTGGATATCGGCATAGCCGTTCACCGGACGCTGGTACCCGCGCGCCTTCATGTCCCACCACGCATCATTGTCGTGGATGACGGGCGTGAACGCGAAATTATAGTCGGGTGGCGGCGAGGAGGTCGACCATTCGAGGGTGCGGCCGTTCCACGGATCGCCGGTCGGATCGCGCAGCTTTTCGCGATCGCGGATACTGACGTAGAACTGCACCAGCATCGCACCGATCCCGATCGCGACCAGGAACGCGCCGAACCCGGCGATGATGAACCAGATCTGCAGGCTGGGATCGTCGAAGGTGCGCAGCCGGCGCGTCACGCCCATCAGCCCCAGCACATAGAGCGGCATGAACGCGAAGTAGAAGCCGATCACCCAGAACCAGAAGCTGACCTTGCCCCAGAACTGGTTGAGCTTGAACCCGAACGCTTTGGGCCACCAGTAATTGATCGCCGCGAACGCGCCGAACAGCACGCCGCCGATGATCACATTGTGGAAATGTGCGACCAGGAACAGCGAATTGTGGAGCACGAAGTCGGCGGGCGGCACCGCGAGCAGCACGCCGGTCATACCGCCGAGCGTGAAGGTGATCATGAACGCGACCGACCACATCATCGGCAATTCGAACCGCACCCGGCCGCGGTACATCGTGAACAGCCAGTTGAAGATCTTCGCACCCGTCGGGATCGAGATGATCATCGTCGTGATTCCGAAGAAGCTGTTGACGCTGGCCCCCGATCCCATCGTGAAGAAATGGTGGAGCCAGACGAGATAGGCGAGCACGGTGATGACCAAGGTCGCATAGACCATCGAGGTGTAGCCGAAGAGCCGCTTGCCCGAAAAGGTCGAGACGACCTCGCTGAACACCCCGAACATCGGCAGGATCAGGATGTAGACCTCGGGGTGGCCCCAGATCCAGATCAGGTTGACGTACATCATCGGGTTGCCACCCAGCGTGTTCGTGAAGAACGCGGTGTCGGCGTAGCGATCGAGGCTGAGCAACGCGAGCACCGCGGAGAGCACCGGGAAGGCGGCGACGATCAGGATGTTGGTGCACAACGCGGTCCAGCAAAAGATCGGCATCTTCATCATCGACATGCCGGGCGCGCGCATCTTGACGATCGTCGCGATCAGATTGACGCCGGACAATAGCGTGCCGATGCCCGCGATCTGGAGCGACCAGATGTAATAATCGACCCCGACCCCAGGGCTGGCGCCGATCCCGGACAAGGGTGGCATCGCAAGCCAGCCGGTCTGCGCGAATTCGCCGACGAACAGGCTCATCATGACGATCGCCGCGCCCGCCGCGGTCATCCAGAAACTGAAATTGTTCAGGAACGGGAACGACACGTCGCGCGCGCCGATCTGGAGCGGGACGACATAGTTCATGAGGCCCGTCACGATCGGCATCGCGACGAAGAAGATCATGATCACGCCGTGCGCGGTGAA
>JALYTW010000163.1 GCA_030854075.1 Pseudomonadota bacterium | reverse complement strand
CGCGCGATGAAGCGTGCGGTGCAGTCGGCGATGCGGCTGGGTGCTGACGGCATCCGCGTCGCGTGTGGCGGCCGTCTCGGCGGTGCCGAGATCGCACGTTCGGAAAGCTATCGCGAGGGCCGGGTTCCGCTGCACACGCTGCGCGCGAACATCGATTACGCCGAAGCCACCGCATACACGTCTTATGGAGTGTGCGGCGTCAAGGTGTGGGTCTTCAAGGGTGAGATCCTCGGCCATGACCCGATGGCACAGGATCGGTTGATGATGGAAGCGCAGACGTCCGGCGTGCGCCCCGCGCGCGACGATCGCCGCTAACGGTCAGGAACAGACATGCTGCAACCGAAAAAGACCAAGTTCCGCAAGGCCTTCAAGGGCAAGATCTCGGGCGACGCCAAGAGCGGCTTTTCGCTTAACTTCGGCTCGTATGGGCTGAAGGCGATGGAGCCGGATCGGATTACCGCGCGTCAGATCGAGGCGGCTCGCCGTGCGATCACGCGTCATATCCGCCGCCAGGGTCGTCTTTGGATCCGTATTTTCCCTGACGTCCCGGTGTCGTCGAAGCCCGCCGAAGTCCGCATGGGCAAGGGCAAGGGTTCGCCCGAATTCTGGGCTGCACGGGTCAAGCCGGGTCGGATTCTGTTCGAGCTCGACGGTGTCGAAGGCAAGATCGCCGCTGAGGCGTTCGAGCGGGCAGCGATGAAGCTGCCGATCAAGGTGAAGGTGGTCGCTCGTCTCGGCGACACCTCGCATCTCGGAGGCGAGTAAGATGGCCCAGAGCAAGGCAAAGTCGACCCCCAAAACCGATCTCGTCGGCAAGTCCGACGATCAACTCAGCGAGTCGCTCGGCGAACTGAAGCGCGAGCAGTTCAACCTCCGCTTTCAAGCGGCGACCAACCAGCTCGAGCGCCCCAGCCGCGTGCGTGAGGTCCGCAAGGATATCGCGCGCATCAAGACCCTGCAGACGCAGCGCACCAGCGCCGCGTCGGCGAAGTAAGGATACAATCATGCCGAAGCGCGTGCTGACCGGACTGATCGTGTCCGACAAGGGCGAAAAGACGGTGGTCGTGAACGTGGAGCGCAAGGTTAAGCACGCGCTCTATGGCAAGATCATTCGTCGCTCGAAGAAGTACCACGCCCATGACGAGGCGAACGAATTCAAGCAGGGCGAAACCGTGCGGATCGAAGAGACCGCGCCGATCTCCAAGCTGAAGACCTGGAAGGTCGTCGATCGGGTCAACACCCACGCGACGCCCGAACGGATCGACCTGTCGGGCGAAGAGGCTGCGGCCGCGCCGCCCTCGGCGTAATCAATCAAACAAGGCGGGGCTGGGTCGGTATCCACCCCAAGTGAAGAGAAGGAAGCGGATCGATGATCCAGATGCAGTCCAACCTCGACGTCGCTGACAACAGCGGCGCGAAGCGGGTGCAGTGCATCAAGGTGCTCGGTGGGTCGAAGCGTCGGGTAGCCGGCGTGGGCGACATCATCGTCGTGAGCATCAAGGAAGCGCAGCCCCGTGGCCGTGTGAAGAAGGGCGATGTTCACCGCGCGGTAATCGTGCGGACCCGCAAGGATATCCATCGTGCCGACGGATCGACCATCCGGTTCGATTCGAACGCTGCCGTCCTGGTCAACAAGAACGAGGAGCCGATCGGCACCCGGATCTTTGGCCCGGTCGTGCGCGAACTGCGCGGCAAGAAGCACATGAAGATCATCAGCCTTGCGCCGGAGGTGCTGTAATGGCCGCCGCTCGCATCAAGAAGGGTGACCAGGTCATCGTCCTCAGCGGTAAGGACAAGGGCAAAACCGGCACGGTCACGCTCGCCATGCCGAAGCTCGACAAGGTGATCGTCGGCGGAGTCAACGTCGCGACGCGTCACAAGAAGCCGACCCAGGAAAACCCCCAGGGCGGCCTCGAGAAGATCGAAGCCCCGCTGCACGTATCCAAGGTCGCGCACGTGACCGCGGACGGCAAGCCGACCCGCGTCCGGTTCGAAACCAAGGACGGCAAGAAGGTCCGCGTGGCCGTCAAGACCGGAGACCAGATCGATGGCTGATTACAAGCCCCGCATGAAGTCGATGTACGACGACAGCATCGCCAAGGCGATGACCGAGAAGTTCGGCTATAAGAACGTCAACGA
>JALYTW010000093.1 GCA_030854075.1 Pseudomonadota bacterium | reverse complement strand
TCGAGGTTAAGCGCGAAGTTGAGGATGTCATTGTCTGATAGGTTCGCGGCCTGAGCGGGCGTCGAAATCATCGCGGCCCCGCCGACGGCGGCGAGTGCGGCAAACAGCGCCGCGCGTGAAGGATTGTTCGGCGCATCGTCGGGTCCAGCGCTGAGCGAGGTCGTGATCTGGTCGGTCATCATGCCACTCCCTCGCGGCGGTTGCGGTCAAGGTCCGTGTGCCGGACGACGCCGTTGAACCCGCGGGGGAAGAAGCCGCCGCGTTTCACGTCCTTGCCTGGCGTGCCGTAAGCGATGTTCAGCACCTGCTGAACTTCGCGGGGGAAGGCCAACCCATTGTCGTCGGTATTCGAAATGCTGAGCCGGCCCGGCGTGGTCGGCGCTTCCGCGACGACATCGCCGTCGAGCGTATCGCGCGCCTTGGTGATGGCGTTGGCCTTGTCGATCATCGCTGGTCCCATTTCGGCGATTTGCGCGCGGATCAGCCCGGCATGATACGCCTCGACCGCGAGGATACCTGCAGCGTCCGCTACCTTCATGTCGCTGGAAATGCGCTTGGCGGCGCCGGTATAGGCCGAGACCCCGACATCTTCGAACAGGAACGCGCCGAGCAGGAAGGATTCTTCGTCGGCGAAAGGATCGAACCCCGCACCGAGACCAGCGAGTTCGCCGACCGCGGCGAAAGCGCCGGTGAAGTCGATTGCCGGGCGGCTCATCTCGACCAGCAGGTGCCCCTTGATCGCGCGGCGGATGAAGGTGACGTGATTGTTCTCGTCGTTGGCGATCTCCGCCATGAACTCTTGTATATAGGGCGTGCGGAACGCGACCTGGCGCCCCCCGGTGACCCCTTGCGGTTTCGGCCCGAGCAAGTCTTCGGCGAGGCCCACTCCGTTGACGCCGCGCAGATAATATTCGGCCTCGAGATATTCGAGGTTGAGCGCGAAGTTGAGCACCGGCGCGTCGGTCAGGAAGCTGGGCGTCAGTGCCAGGCCGAGGCCTTGCGGCACGATCCGCGCGCACCCCGCTACGCCGACAGCGACGGCGGAAGCCATCGTCGCCCGGAGCATATGGCGCCGGTTCAAGAGTGACAGGTGTTCGAGCATCGCGACGCCTCCGGGGAATTCACAGGATCAAGCGTGGCTTGTTGACGATAAACCGGGGGGCGCGATTGATTGTAGTTTAGACTCTGAAAATATTGCCGAATGTGCCTCCGGGTGACGTGCCTTCAGGGCAATTCCTTTTCCAGGCTGCCCGCGATCGTGTTCAGGATGTCGAGTGACGCTTGCATGCGGCCCTTCGATTCGCCCTCGAGTTGGGCGAACTCTCGTTTGATCTCCTGCGCGGTCGCCACCACCGACAAGGCCTGCGCCACGGTAAAGGTGCCACCCTCCATCAACGCATGCAGGATGCTTTCCGCGAGCATCAATGCCGCCTGACCGTGCGCATCCGGCTCTAGCGGTGCGGCTGGTATCGGAGTGTTATTCTCGTTGGCGCTGTGGAACATGATTTCCGCCTCAGACTGTCAGGCGGGAGAATGCTCTCTCTGCCGACGGCGCCTGCGGATCGAATGCCGTCGATATGCGTCTTATGGACGCGGCGGTGTTCCCGCGCGACAACCCTAATCTATGTGGCGATCGCGTCGTCCATGAAAAGGGTGCGCTGCCCGTAGGATAGGTGGGCGACCATGGCGAATGCGTTTGTCGACAAGTTGCGCGGATACGCTGCGCTGGATCGCGTGGACGAGGAGTCGCTCGACGCCGCGTGCCATCAATCACGTATATTCCCGCCCAATGTCGATCTGATCCGCGAGGGCGATCGCCCCAATTCGGTGTTCGTCATGCTCGAAGGCTGGGCGTGCCGGTACAAGATGCTGCCCGACGGTGGCCGCCAGATTATCGCATTCATGATGCCCGGCGACTTCTGCGACATGCACGTGGCGTTGCTGGCGGAGATGGATCACAGCATTGCGACGATCACCAAGGCCAAGGTCGCAACGATACCGGGCAAAGAAATGGAAGCGCTGGTCGACACCCGACCCGGTCTGATCAAAGCGTTCTGGTGGACCCAGCTCGTCGATGAAGGCGTATTGCGCGCGACCATCGTGAGCATGGGCCGACGCACGACGCTGGAACGCGTGTCGCATCTGTTGTGCGAACTCTATGTTC
>JALYTW010000148.1 GCA_030854075.1 Pseudomonadota bacterium | reverse complement strand
CAGCACCGTCGGGCGACGAAATGGCGATCCGCGCCCACGCTCGCATTCTCGCAGCGCAGGGACAACGTCAGGCGGCAGAGCACCTGCTGGCTCCTCTGCTGGCTCCTCTGCTGGCCTCTCTGGTGGCGAGGCACAAGAATGTCGCGCCCGCGCTGGTCGATCTCGCGCAACTCCGGATCGAGGCGGGCGATGTTGCCGGTGCGAGTGTGGTGGCGACGCGTGCCGCCACACTCGCACCGCGCGATCCATCCGCGCTGGCGGTCCAGGGCGAAATCGTGCGGACCCGCTACGGCCTCGTCGCTGCATTGCCCTGGTTCGCGGCGGCGTTGCGCCGCGATGCCTATTATTATCCCGCGCTGATCGAATATGCCGCGACGCTTGGCGATCTGGGGCATTATGCGGAGATGCTCGCCGCGACCCGCAAGGCGCTCGCCGCCCGACCGGGGAGTCCGCAGGCGCTCTACCTCCAGGCGACGCTGGCGGCGCGTGCGGGCCGGACCACGCTTGCCCGCTCGCTCTTCCAACGCGCGGGTCCGATCGGCAATCGGATCCCGGGTCCGATGCTGCTCGCGGGGGCGCTCGATTATGTCGATGGCCGGTCTGAACAGGCGATCGGGTCGTGGCGACAGCTGGTCGAGCGGCAGCCGCTGAACCTACCTGCGCGCCGCCTGCTCGCAGCGGCGCTGTTGCGATCGGGGGATGCGCGGGGCGCACTCGCGATGCTTGGGCCGCTGATCGCGCGGGGCGATGCCGACACCTATTCGCTGACGCTGGCTGCGCGGGCATCGGAACGGCTGGGGGATCGAGCGGCGGCGGGGCGGCAACTCGATCGCGCCGCAACCGGGTCCAGCCGACCATCCGGCACTTTCGCGATCGATGGCCAGCTGGCGTCGATCGCGCAGGATGCGGCGCGGGCACCCGGCGATCCGTCGCTGGCGGTGGCGCTGATCCGGGGGCGGATCGATTCCGGTGATATCGATATCGGCATCGATTTGGCGCGGAATTTGGCGGCGCAATCACCGGGAGACCCGGCGCTGCAACGTGCGCTGGGTGATGCCTTCAATGCCGGGGGTCGTGTTGGCGAGGCGATAGGCGCCTATACCCGCGCCGCCGACCTCGCGTTCGACGAGCCGACGATGCTCCGGCTGGTCGATGCGCTCGGGCGGGCCGGGCATGCCAGGCAAGCCGCCATCACCCTGGCGCTGTATCTTCAGCAAAATCCTCAAAGCATCGTCGCCCAGCGGCTCCGCGCGCATTGGCAGGTCGCCAGCGGAGCGGGAGCGAAGGCGATCGAACTGCTGGAGGCCCTGCGACACATCACGGGAAACCGCAACGCCACGCTGTTGACGGACCTTGCCCTCGCGTACGTCGCCGCCGGTGATGGCGCCGTGGCGCGTCGGTACGCGCGGGCTGCGTACGCGCTGTCGCCGCTCGATCCTGCGGTCGTGGACGCCTACGGTCTCGCGCTCGCGGCCGATCAGGAGGTGATGGGCGCACGACAATTGTTCGCCAAGGCACTGATCCTCGATCCCGGTAATGCGACGATCCGCGCGCATGCGCAGCAGGCCGCGCGCTGACGCGGCTTGCGGCGATGCGGCGACGGCGTCATCACCCGTCCCATGACCGAAGACCCCCTGAGCCGCATCGCCGCTGCGCTCGACCGCCTGGCCCCCCCGCCGGCGACCGCGGACGACCTGACTCATGGCGCGGCGTTCACGTGGGATGGGCAGGCGCTGGCGACTGTCCGTCGGTTTTCACCGATGCCGCTCGACCTGTTGATCGGCATCGATCGACACAAGACGACCTTCCTCGACAATCTTGAACGGTTCGCGGGGGGCGCGGCGGCGCATGACAGCTTGCTGTGGGGCGCACGGGGAACCGGCAAGTCGGCGCTGGTGAAGAGTGCGGTCGCCGCGATCCGGCATGACCGACCGGCCTTGGCGCTGGTTGCGGTGGCGCTGACCGATCGCCTGCCAACGCTGTTTGATCGCCTCGCGAGCGTCGACCGACCGTTCCTTCTGTTCCTCGATGATCTGGGGTTCGATTCGCCGGGCGATGCGCGGGTGCTGCGGTCGTTGATCGAGGGCGGGGTGGAGACGCGTCCCGACAATGTCCGGATCGCGGTGACCGCCAATCGGCGTCATCTGGTGCCGCGCGATATCGCCGAACAGGACAGCGCGATCAACCCGCGCGACTCGATCGACGATCAGCTCGCGCTCGCCGACCGCTTCGGGATCAGCCTGGGCTTCCACGCGCTCGATCAGGACGGCTATCTCGCGATCGTCGCCGCCTATGCGGCGCATTACGACGTCGCGGCCAGTCCGGACCAAGCGCTAGGCTGGGCGGCCCGGCGCGGCGGTCGATCGGGGCGGGTGGCGTGGCAATACATCATCGATGCCGCCGGGCGGGTCGGCAAGCGCGTGCCCCATCACTGATGAGTATCGGCGTCCCCGCGATACTTCATCTCCAGGAACCGCCCGCGCGTCGCGAGGCTGTCGAGGTCGCCCTGCGCCAGCCGCTCGGTCATGTCCGCGATCTCGCGCTCGATCAGCGTCAGCCCGTCGACCAGTTCCGCATCGGGCGTCTTGCCATTGCGCGCGGTGGTGCGGAGCGTTGCGGGAACTTGCGCATAATCGTTGACGAAGGCGGGGAGCTGTTCGCCGATTAGCCGGCGCAGCTCGAACGCTGCCTCGGTATCGGGATCGATCTTGCCAAGCTGCGGCGACAATATCGCAAGTCGCGCCGCGATCTTCTCCGCCACCCCGCGTGCCGCCGCGGGGAGCGTCTGGCGCTGCGCAGCGAGCCAGCGTTGGGTCTGTGCGGGCAGGATCTTGATGTCGACGGTGCGGAGTTTCTCGGGCGGCGGCGGTGCGCGATTCTCGGCCGGCCACACCGCAAGCGTCACCGTCGCCGCAACCAGCAGCGCCATGAACAGCAGCGCTCCCATGATCCCGAGCGGCAGGAACATCCCGATGACCACCGCCGCGACCAGAATCGCGCCATCCGCGATCGCGATTCGCGTCATGCGCTGGCCGATCGCATGGGTCGCCGTCGCGCGCCGCTCGGTCGGCGCGAACAATCCGTCGTCCGCACTGCTGATCCGCGCCCAGGACGATCGTGCCGCCGCGATTGCGTCGTCGACCTCGCTCACGTCAGAGCGCCTCCAGCTTGAACTGATCCGCCGGGCCCTTCAGCGCGTTTTGGCTCGCCCCCTCGGCGCGCGCGATATAGCCCTTCGACTTTTCGACCTCGGTACCGAGTGCGGTGACCGTCGTCTTCATGCTGTCGAGCGCCTTTAGCTTGAACGTGTCGATCGCATCCATCGTGTCGTAGATATTCTGAAACGCCCGCTGCAGCGTCTCGAGCGGGATGGTCGAGGCGGCGGCCTGTTCGTGGATCCGCGCGGTGTTGCTCTTGAGCAGCGCCCCGGTCGAATCGATGATGTTCGCGGTCGTCGTGTTGAGCGCGGTGATCTGGTCGAGCACGAGGCGCTGGCTGGTCAGCGCCTGCGCGACAGTGACTGCGGTGCGGAGCGCCGAGACCGTGGTGGTCGACGCGCGATCAACGCCTTTCACCAGCTCGACATTGTTCTTCTTGACCAGATCGAGCGCCAGATAGCCCTGCACCGTCACCGCCATCTGGGTGAGCAGATCCTGGGTCCGCTGGCGCGCGTAGAACAACGCGGTTTCGCGGATCGCCTTGGCCTTGGCGGGATCGGTCGCGTCGAGCGCGTTCGCCTTGTCCTCGAGCCGTTCGTCCATCACCTTTGACAGATGGACCATCTGTTCGAGCCGCCCCATCGCGGTCCACAGGTTGGCGCGCTCGGTGTCGATCGAGGCGTTGTCCATCAACAGCTCGTCCTTACCCGACGCGAGGCTCTTCAGGATCGAGCTGATGTGGCTCTGCGACGAGCGATATTTGTCGAAATACTTGTTCACGCTGCCGCCGAAGGGGATGATCC
Organism: Pseudomonadota bacterium; assembly: GCA_030854075.1. Lineage (GTDB taxonomy): Bacteria > Pseudomonadota > Alphaproteobacteria > Sphingomonadales > Sphingomonadaceae > Sphingomonas. Next base: position 951 of record JALYTW010000148.1, on the reverse strand, counting down.
CGAGGATCTTCTTGCGCTTCGACAACGCGCCGCTTTTGCCCGGATCGAGTTCTTCCACCGTCCGGCGCAGCGCGGTCAGATCCTTGCCGACCCCGGTATCCTTGTCCATCGCCTTGACCGGGCGATCGAGGAAGCGGTTCGACTGCCCCGCGGCGTCGCGGATTTCCTTCTGCCCCATCGCGGTGATCGCATCGACGCGGCGCCCGAATTCGGGGCTGTTCACGTCCTGCGCGACGAGTTCGTCGACGAAGGTGTCGACCCGCGATTCGAGCTCGCTGCGCTTGGCCTCGTCGATCGGCACCAGCCCCGCCGCCTTCGCCGCGGTCACCGTCGGCACGGGATCGGGCGGGGTGAGCGTCAGCTCCTGCTCGGCAGTCATCGTCGGGGGGGTCGTCGCCATCGCGATAGTCTCCATTGCGCGGGGATCATGGTGACGCTTAGGTCTCCCGCATTCAAGTGTCATATAGAAACAATACACCAACGATGCCAGCGCGATCGCAGACGGGATACGCACCGTCCCCTCACTCGGTCGTTCGGCCCGCCCTTTCCGCGCCGCAACAATTGAGCTATGGGCGCGCGCACATCATTCTTTCTGACATCGGGATTTCTCATGAGCCTCCGCAACGTGGCGATCATTGCGCACGTCGATCACGGCAAGACCACGCTGGTCGACCAGCTGTTCCGCCAGTCGGGCACCTTCCGCGACAACCAGCGCATCGAAGAGCGCGCGATGGATTCGAACGACCTCGAAAAGGAGCGCGGGATCACGATTCTCGCCAAATGCACGAGCGTCGAGTGGGACGACCACAAGGGCCACAAGACCCGGATCAACATCGTCGACACCCCCGGCCACGCCGATTTCGGCGGCGAGGTGGAGCGCATCCTGTCGATGGTCGACGGCGTCATCCTGCTGGTCGATTCGGCCGAAGGCGCGATGCCGCAGACCAAGTT
>JALYTW010000123.1 GCA_030854075.1 Pseudomonadota bacterium | reverse complement strand
ACGCTGGGCTATGTGCTCGGCGGACGCCCCGGTTATGAGGTGACCGCGGGATCGGTGATGTTCCGTGCCGCCCCCCATCCCGTTCGTGCTGAGCCTGTCGAAGCACGGGAGGAGGGCGGGACGCTCGATCAACGCGCTTCGACAGGCTTAGGGCAAACGGAGGGTAGCGGAAATGGCGAGTGGGTCGATCTCCTCGCGCTCGCGCCGCACGAACGCGCCGCGGCGGGCCTGTTTCTCGGCTTCCAATATCCGGTCGAAATCCCCGGCGTCTCCAACGTCCAGTTCCTCCGCGAAGCGCTCAACGCGCAGCGTGGGCAGCGCGACGAGAAGCCGCTGTCGGGCGCCGAATTCCTCAAGCTGGCGCGCGAGGAAGCGAGGCTGCTCGACATGGATGCCGAGATGCTCAAGCGCCCGGTCAACGTCGGCTTTTCGGGCGGTGAGAAGAAGCGCAACGAAATGGTCCAAATGGGGGTGATCAATCCCCGCTTCGCGATCCTCGACGAGACCGACAGCGGGCTCGACATCGACGCGCTCCGGATCGTCGGCGACGGCATCAACCGGATCATGCGCCAGAAACCGGGGGGCCCTGACAAGGCGGTGCTGCTGATCACGCATTATCAGCGGCTGCTCGATTACGTGAAGCCCGATTTCGTCCACGTCCTCGACGACGGCCGCATCACCCGCACCGGCGGCGCCGAACTGGCGCACGAACTTGAGCGTGAGGGTTACGCCGGGGTGGCGGCATGATGGTCACCGCGATCGTCCCCATTCACCATGAGGAGCTATGAGCGTCCTCGACCTTCCCTCCACCCGCGCCGAAGCGTGGCGGTGGGCCGATCTCGGCGGGCTCGCGGCGGCGGCAGCGTTGGGACCGGTGGTGGATGACGCCGAGTATTTCCTCGACCTGCCCGGCGCGCGGCTGCTGTTTGTCGGTGGCGTGCTCGACGCGGCGAAAAGTGAACTTGGCGGCGTGACGATCGAGCCGGTCGCGCCCGGTGAGCATGTCCTCGGCAAACGCGCCAAGGGCGATGGTTGGGCGCTGCGTCTCGGTCGTGACGCCGTCGCCGATCCGGTCCAGATCGTCCACGTCGCGACCGGCGGCCAGAACCATCTGCCTGCGACGATCATCCTTGCCGAAGCCGCGGTTGCGCAGGTCGTCGAAACCTATGTCGGCGCAGGCTGGGCCAACCGCTTTCTCCGGGTCGAGCTCGGCAAGGCAGCGCGACTGATGCGCAGCGTGCGGCTGCTCCAGCAGGGCGGCTTCGTGTCGCTGCGTGAGGAAGCGAGGCTGGGCGAGGGCGCGAGCCTCGTTACGTCGTTCCTCGGCGCAGGGGCCGCAGGATCGCGGATCGATGCCCACATCACGATCGATGGCGACGGCGCATCGGCGGAATATGGCGGGGCGTTGCTGACCGCGGGGACCCAGCAGCAGGAATGCGCGGTGCGGGTGCTCCACGATGCAGTTGGCGGCCAGTCGCACCAGCTCTGGCGCGCGGTCGCGGCGGATCGCTCGACCGCGAGCCTCGCCGCGGCGGTCGATGTCGCGCGACATGCGCAGAAGACCGACGGCGAGCAATCGCTGCGCGGGCTGCTGCTGAAACGCACCGCGACGATCAACCTGAAGCCCGAGCTCGAGATTTTCGCCGATGACGTGAAGTGCGCGCATGGTGCGACGGTCGGCGAACTCGATGCGGCGGCGCTGTTCTACATGCAGTCGCGCGGTATCCCGACCCCGCGCGCGATCGCGCTGCTGACGCATGCGTTCGTCGCGGATGCGCTGGGGCGGATTGCCGACGATACCGTCCGCGCGGCATTCGAGGCGGATGCGGATGCGTGGCTGGAGGCGGCGTTGTGACCGCGCTGTCCTACATCGCAACGCGGTGCGATGGCCGAACGATGTTGTTCGACCTTCTCGTCACGCCTTGGATCGGCGGCACGTGGACAGCGCCGCACAAAACATCGATTCCGTGTAACAGTCGTCAATGTCGCGACAATTATGTCACGATTTTGGCGGTCGGTCGATGAGCGGTCAGGTCCGGCCCCGTCCGAGCGAAGTGGCGCTCGACGCGCTCGCCGATTTTCCCGCGATTCCGCCGGGCTGGGCGTATCTCGATACCGCTGCGACCTCTCAGAAGCCGCAAGTGGTCGTCGACGCGATCACCCGCGGCTATGGCGAAACCTACGCGACGGTGCATCGCGGCGTGTATCAGCGATCCGCCGACATGACGGTGGCATATGAAGCCGCGCGCAGCCGGGTCGCCGGGTTCATCGGCGGTCAGCCCGATGAGATCATCTTCGTTCGCGGCGCGACGGAGGGGATCAACCTCGTCGCGCACTGCTGGGCCGCCGAGCATCTCAAACCGGGCGACCGCATCCTGCTGTCGCTGCTCGAACATCACAGCAATATCGTCCCGTGGCAGATGGTCGCCGAACGCGTCGGCGCGGCGATCGACGTGATCCCGCTGACCGCCGACCACCGCATCGATCTCGACGCGATGGCGGCAATGTTGACCGAGCGTCACAAGCTGGTCGCATTGGCGCATGTGTCGAACGTGCTCGGCTCGGTGCTCGACGCCAAGCGCGCGACCGAGATCGCGCATTCGGTCGGTGCAAAAATCCTGCTCGACGGGTGCCAGGCGGTGCCGCGCATGGCGGTCGACGTTGCCGATATCGGCTGCGATTTCTACGTGCTGTCAGGGCACAAACTCTACGGCCCGACCGGGATCGGGGTGTTGTGGGGCAGGGCAGACCTGCTCGCCGCGATGCCGCCGTATCAGGGCGGCGGGTCGATGATCGACCGCGTGTCGTTCGATCGCACCACCTATGCCCCGCCGCCGGGTCGGTTCGAGGCGGGGACGCCGCATATCATCGGCGCGCTCGGGCTGCATGCGGCGATCGACTACGTCGATGGGATCGGCCTCGACGCGATCCACGCGCACGAAACCGCGCTGGTCCGCGAGACCCGCGACGCGCTCTCGCAGCTCAATTCGGTGCGGCTGTTCGGCCCGGGAAACAGCGCCGGAATCGTCAGTTTCGCGGTCGAGGGGGTGCATCCGCACGATGTCGCCACCATCTTGGACGAAGAGCGGGTCGCGATCCGCGCGGGCCACCACTGCGCGCAACCGTTGATGGCGGCGCTGGGCGTCGAGGCGACCGCGCGCGCGAGCTTCGGGGTCTATAACGGCCCGCAGGATGTCGCCGCGCTGGTGCGCGGGATCGAGAGAGTAACGCGAATTTTTGGGTAGGGATTTTCGAATGAGCAGTTTCGAAACCGAGGAAGTCGACAGCGTCGCAGCGCCGCCCAAGGCGCGCGTCGATGGCGCAGGCGAAACCGCGAGCGAGACGTTCGAACGCAAGCGCGATTATCTCGAAGGTTTCTTGGCGCAAAAGCCGCAGGTCGATGCGTCGGGCGAGCCCGGCGGCGAGTTGTATGAGGCGATCATCGAGGCGTTGAAGAGCATCTACGACCCCGAAATCCCGGTGAACATCTATGACCTCGGCCTGATCTACGGTGTCGAGGTTTCCGACGGCGGCGAGGCGGTGGTCATGATGACGCTGACCACGCCGAATTGCCCGGTCGCGGAATCGATGCCCGCGGAGGTCGAGATGCGCGTCGCCGCGGTGCCCGGCGTCGCGTTCGCCGACGTCAATCTGATCTGGGATCCGCCGTGGGATCCGCAAAAGATGTCCGACGAGGCCAAGCTCGAATTGGGGATGCTCTGATGGCTGCTTATCCAGAGCCGTTCGTCCTGAGCGAAGGCGAAGGGCGTGCATCGGCGTTTCCCAACGTGCTTCGACTACACTCAGCACGAACGGAGTTTTGACATGGCTACAACGTTACGCTCCCGCCCCGCCGCATTGAACCTAACCGCGGCCGCGCACGCGCGGATCGCGGATCTGATGGCCAAGGCGCCCGCCGACGCGATCGGGGTGAAGCTGTCGACCCCCAAGCGCGGATGTTCGGGGCTCGCTTATTCGGTCGATTACGTCACCGAGGCAAAAGCGTTCGACGAGAAGATCGATACCCCCGGCGGCACGCTGTACGTCGACGGCGGATCGATCCTGTACCTGATCGGATCGACGATGGACTGGGCGGAGGACGATTTCGTTGCGGGGTTCGTGTTCAACAATCCCAATGCAAAGGGTGCCTGTGGTTGTGGCGAAAGTTTCACCGTCTAAATAGTGACGCAATCGACAGTTAGTCTCCACCCGTGCTGATGATGGTCTTGTTCATCCAGACGGTGTCTGGCCCCCCGATCCCCCCGCAATTGCGCTCCCCCAAAATCGCCGCGCCGTGCTCGATCGAGGACGACAGCGGCGATATCGTGGTCTGCGGTCAGAACGACACCGATTATCGGCTCGACACGCTGCCCGATCATGCTGCGAAACGCCCCACCGATCCGTTGTCCTTCCGGCTGCCGGGCGGGGGCGGGGGCAACATCCACGCCTTTCAGAACGACCTCCCCGGCGCGACCAGCCAGGGGATGGCGGTGACGATCAAAATCCCGTTCGGCAGGAAAGCGAAAAAACCGGAGTAGGGCGCGCTACAGGGTTCGGCCGTAGACCTGATAGACCTTGTTGACCCGGCTATCGATCGTCTCCGCGATCGAGCGCATCCCTTGATTGTCGTCGAGGATCCAGCCGATCTCGCCACGCTTCGCGCCGTATTTTTCGACCGACGCGCGCTTGATATATTCGATCATCATGAATGCGAGCTGCCCCGCCATCCGCGACGATTGCAGCTCCTTGACCACCCCCATCAGCGGCACGCGCATCGTCCGCACCTTGGGCTTGCGGAGCCACAGCAGCAGCTTGGCCCAGCCGAACGGGAGCAGCCTGCCGTTGAGCGGCGCGATCGCTTCGTTGAGGTCGGGCAGCGTGATCATGAACGCGACCGGCTTGCCGTCGAGCTCGGCGATCCGGATCAGATCGTTGAACACGATCGGTTTCAGCTTGACCCCGACATCGTCGATCTCGGGCGGGGTGAGGGGGACGAAGCCCCAATTGTCCGACCACGCATCGTTGAGGATATGGAGGATGATCGCCGCCTCCTCCTCGAATTTCTTCTTGTTCACCTCGCGCACCACGATCCGTGGGTTGTTCTCGCCGGATTTGATGATCCGCTTTACCAGCGGCGGAAATTCCTGCGTGATGTCGAGTTCGTAGGTCATCAACTGCTTGACCGGTGCGTAGCCCGCCGCCTCGATCCAGCCGCGATATTCGGGCTTGTGGTGCCCCATCATGATCGTCGGCGCATGATCATGGCCTTCGATCAGCAGCCCCGGTTCTTCCCAGATCGACATGCTGATCGGACCGAGCGCGCGGGTCATGCCCTCAGCGCGTAGCCATTCCTCGGCACGGGCGAGCAGCGCCTGGAAGATGTCTTCGCGCTCGGCGTCCATCAGCCCCCATTGGCCGACCCCGGGACCGAACCCCTGGGCGGCGGGCATCGTCAGCGCCAGCGTATCGATATGCGCGGAGATGCGCCCGACGACGCGCCCACCCTCTTCCGCGAAGAACAATTGCGCCTTCGCGTGGCTGAACCAGCCGTTTTTCGATGGCGTGATCAACCCCAGCGCCTCGTTCTTGAGCGGTGGTACCCAGTGGGGATCGTCTTTGTAGAGGCGAAAGGGCAGTTCGACGAAGGTCTTGCGGTCCCGCTTGGTCACGACGGGCCGGATCGTCAGGTTGGTCGCCACTAGGTCACCTCTGCTGATAATGTCCGCGCTTTAGCCAGCAACGATGACGAAGGCGAGGCAGATGTCGACCGTCCCGGGCATACTCCAACCGACTGGCTCGGTCCTCGCAACAAGCCCTTACCCTCGAATTGCCACGCTGCCGCCATTATATGAGGGCAATGGACATGCCTATGGATACCAGTTTCACCCTTGCGCG
>JALYTW010000116.1 GCA_030854075.1 Pseudomonadota bacterium | reverse complement strand
TCGACCGGGACCCGCGCGGCGCCGAGCACCTCGACCCGCTTCGATCCGTCGGCGATCACGATCATCCGCCGCGATGCGGCCGCGACGACCTTTTCGCGCAGCATCGCGCCGCCCGCGCCCTTGATCGCGCGGCACTGCGGGTCGATCTCGTCCGCGCCGTCGATCGTCAGGTCGACCCGGCGCACCTCGGCGAAGTCGATCACTTCGATTCCGCAGTCCCGCGCCAGTGCGGCGCTGGCATCGGACGTCGCGACCGCGCGGATCGCCAGTCCCGCCGCCACGCGGTCGCCGAGTACGCGGATCGCAAACGCAGCGGTCGTCCCGGTTCCCAGCCCCACGAGCATATCGGCGCGCACCTCTGCGACCGCGGCCAGCGCGGCGGCGCGCTTGTCGGCGTCGAAATTTGGGTCAGCGAAATTGAGGTCAGCGAAATTTAGGTCAGCCATGTATTTCTTTACCATTCGGTCTAGATTTGTCGCGGGGGTTGTTGCAAGGCCGCTCGCACATGCACAATTCTCGGCTCAGCACCAACTGCCGCCGAGTTCGTGGGTGGAGCGCTCTGACCGGGCGTTCGTTCGGAACCGACAGCAACAGGTACGTCTAGTGTCAGCCATTCCATCGAACCGGCGGCGAGGTATCGCCTTCGCCACGATCGTCGGCGCTGTGACGCTCGCGGCGTGCGGCGCGGGTAACGACAAGCAGCGCAGGGGCGACATGGGGCCGCCCACGGTCGGGTATGTTACCGTCACCGCGACCGATGCCGCGGTGGTTACCGAATTATCGGGCCGTACCGCCGCGTTCGAAAGTTCTGACGTTCGCCCTCAGGTCAACGGACTGATTCGGCGCCGCTTCTTTACGGAGGGCAGCTTCGTCAAAAAGGGTCAGAAACTCTACGAGATCGATCCCCGCCCCTATCGCGCCGCGCTGAACCAGGCGCAGGCCAATCTCGCCAGCGCGGAGGCGAGCGCGGAGGCGACGCGGATTCAGGCCCAACGCTACAAGCCGCTTGCCGAGATCGAAGCGGTCTCGAAACAGGATTACACCAATTCGGTCGCACAGGCGCGCCAGGCGCAGGCCTCGGTCGGCCAGACCAAGGCCGCGCTCGACAGCGCGCGCGTCACGCTCAGCTTCACCACCGTCCCGGCGCCGATCAGCGGGCGGATCGGGCGATCGCTGTTCACCGTCGGCGCGCTGGTCTCCGCGAGCCAGACCGATCCGCTGGCGCAGATCCAGCGGCTCGACCCGATGTTCGTCGACATCCAGCAATCCTCCGCTGACATCCTCGCGCTGCGCCGCAGCCTGGCGCAGGGGGGCACCGTGCCCGCCGCCGCGAAGGTGCGCCTGATGCTCGAAGACGGCAGCGATTACGGCTATGCCGGGACGATCGAATTCTCCGAAGCGCTGGTCGACCCGCAAACCGGCACGGTGACGCTGCGCGCGCGGTTTCCCAATCCCGAAGGACTGCTGCTGCCGGGCATGTTCGTCCGCGCGCGGTTGATCCAATCGATCAACCAGCGCGCGATCCTGGTTCCGCAACCCGCAGTGAGCCGCGATCCGAAGGGCAATGCGACCGTCATCGTCATCGGGCCAGGCAACAAGGCGGTTCAGAAGACGGTGAAGGCCGACCGCGCGCAGGGTGCCTATTGGGTCGTCACCGAAGGACTGTCCCCCGGAGAGAAGGTAATCACCCAGGGGCTGTCCAAGCTTCAGCCGGGCCAGCCGGTGAAGCCGGTGCCCGCCGACACCCCCGAACGCATCCAGCCGCCCCAACAGGGCGCGGGCCAACAGGGCGCGGGCAAGGCGGGCTGACGCATCATGCTGAGCCGGATATTCATCGATCGCCCGATCTTCGCCTGGGTGCTGGCGATCATCGTCATGCTGGGGGGCATCGGCGCGATCATGGCGCTGCCGATCGCGCAATATCCCGACGTGGCGCCGCCGCAGGTGTCGATCCGCGCGAATTACCCCGGCGCGAACGCCGAAACGTTGCAGAACAGCGTGACCCAGGTGATCGAACAACAGCTGACCGGGATCGACGGGCTGCTGTATTTCAGCTCTTCCTCCTCGTCGCGCGGGTCGGTGTCGATCAGCCTCACTTTCGCCAAGGGCACCAACCCCGACATCGCGCAGGTCCAGGTCCAGAACCAGGTCCAGCAGGCGCTGCCCCGGTTGCCGCAACAGGTCCAGCAGCAGGGGCTGACGGTGCGCAAGTCGAACCCCGACTTCCTGCTGGTCATCGGGGTGTTCGACGCCACCGACCGGGCAACCAACCAGGATGTGTCCGACTATCTCGTCTCGAACTTCCAGGACCCGCTCGGGCGGATCAAGGGGGTCGGAGACACCAATGTGTTCGGCGCGCAATATGCGATGCGGATCTGGCTCGATCCCGCAAAGCTTGCGAGCTTCCAGCTGATCCCCAGCGACGTCGTCACCGCGATCCAGAACCAGAATACCGCGGTCGCGGCGGGCGAACTCGGCGGCCAGCCATCGCCGCCTAGCCAGTATCTCAACGCGACCGTCACCGCGCAGTCGCGGCTGCAAACTCCCGAACAATTCGCCAACATCATCCTCAAGACACAAAACAGCGGTGCCACAGTCCGGATGAAGGACGTCGCGCGCATCGAACTCGGCGCGGAAAGCTACGCCGCACGCAGCCGCGTCAACGGGCATCCGGGCGCGGGTATCGCGGTGCTGATGGCACCCGGTGCCGACGCGCTCAAGACGGCCGAGCTGGTGAAGCAATTCGTCAGCGAGCAGACGGCGGGGCTGCCGGCCGGGTATCGAATCGCGTACGCCAATGACTCGACGGATTTCATCAAGCTGTCGATCGATGAGGTCGTCAAGACGCTGATCGAGGCGGTAATCCTGGTCGTCATCGTGATGTTCGTGTTCCTGCAAAGCTGGCGCGCGACGCTGATCCCGACGATCGCGGTGCCCGTCGTGCTGCTCGGTACCTTTGGAGTGTTCTACTTCGCGGGGTTCTCGATCAACACGCTGACGCTGTTCGGGCTCGTGCTCGCGATCGGGTTGCTGGTCGACGACGCGATCGTCGTGGTCGAGAATGTCGAACGGCTCATGGACGAAAATCCGGACATGACCCCACGCCAGGCGACGATCGAATCGATGGACGAGATCACGGTCGCGCTGGTCGCGATCGCGCTCGTCCTGTCGGCGGTGTTCCTGCCGATGGCGTTCTTCGGCGGATCGACCGGGGTGATCTATCGCCAGTTCGCGCTCACGATCATCTCGGCGATGGTGCTGTCGGTGCTGGTCGCGTTGATCCTGTCGCCCGCGCTGACCGCGACGCTGCTGAAGCAGAAGAGCCAGGAAGCGCGGGACGGCACCTGGCTGGAACGGCGCTTTCCCCGCATCGCAGGGTGGTTTTCATCCGCCGCCACCAAATTCAACACAACGTTCGACGCGGGCATCGAGAAATATTCGCGCGGGGTTCGCACCGTCGTCGAGCGCAAATGGCTGTTCGGGCTGATCTATCTTGCGATCGTGGCGCTGCTCGCGATCCTGTTCCTGCGGCTGCCGACCGGTTTCCTGCCGACCGAGGATCAGGGCCTAGCAATCGTTCAATTCCAGTTGCCCCCGGGTGCGACGCAGAACCGCACCGCGCAGGTCCAGCAACAGGTCGAACATTATTTCCTGACCAAGGAAGCCGACAACGTGAAGACGATGTTCTCGGTCAGCGGCATCGGCGGCGGCGGCGCGCCGGGCGGCCAGAATACCGGGCTCGGCTTCATCGCGATGAAGGATTGGTCGAACCGCAAGGGCAAGGAGAACACTGCCGACGCGATCACCCAGCGTGCATCGGGCGCGTTCGCGAACATCCGCGATGCGCGGGTCTATGCGCTGGTGCCGCCCGCGGTGCGCGGCCTCGGCCAGTCGAACGGGTTCACGATCGAATTGCAGAACACCAGCGGGATGCCGCTGACCAAATTCCAGGCCGCGCGCGACCAGCTGTTGGCGGACGCGATGAAGGACCCCGCGATGGTCGGGGTCCGCCTGTCCGAACTGCCCGATGTTCCCACCGTGCATGTCGATGTCGACCCCGAAAAGCTGGCGGTGCTCGGCCTCAGCCAACAAGCCGTCAATTCGACGCTGTCGACTGCGTGGGGCGGGCAATATGTCAACGACTTCACCGACCGCGGCCGGGTGAAGCGCGTCTATGTCCAGGGCGATGCGCCGTATCGGTCCAAACCGTCCGACCTCGATCAATGGTATGTGCGCGGATCGAGCGGGCAGATGGCCCCCTTCTCCTCGTTCGCAAAAACCAGTTGGGAGGTCGCACCTGTCCTGCTGTCGCGCTTCAACGGCATCCAGAGCTACGAATTCCAGGGCTCCGCAGCACCGGGCAAAAGTTCGGGCGACGCGATCGCCGCGATGACCACGCTCGCATCGAAAATCCCGGGGACCAGCGTCGCGTATTCTGGGCTGACGTTCCAAGAGCGGCTGTCGTCGGGGCAGGCGCCGCTCCTTTACGGCCTGTCGATCCTCGTCGTGTTCCTGTGCCTCGCCGCGCTGTACGAAAGCTGGTCGATCCCGGTCGCGGTGCTGCTGATCATTCCACTGGGGCTGGTCGGCGCGATCGTGTTCGTGACGCTGCGCGGGCTCACCAACGACGTCTATCTCCAGATCGGTCTGCTGACGACGATGGGGCTGGCGTCGAAGAACGCGATCCTGATGATCGAATTCGCCGAACAGGCCGAGCGCAAGGGCGCGCGGGTCATCGATGCCGCGCTGGAAGCCGCGCGGATCCGGTTGCGCCCGATCCTGATGACCAGCTTTGCGTTTATTTTCGGGGTGATGCCGCTGGCGGTGTCGACTGGGGCAGGCGCCAACAGCCGGATCGCGATCGGCACCGCGGTAATCGGCGGGATGCTGACCGCGACGATCTTCGCGGTGTTCTACATCCCGTTCTTCTTCGTGATGGTCCGCCGCGGGATCCGCGACGGCATCGCCAAGGTGCGCGGCCGCCCGACCGGCTATCATCCGGCGGGCGAGGACCAGCCCCCCGCGCCGCCGATGCCCCCCGCCACCCCCGGCTCGACCGCGCCGGAGCCCGCCTGATGCGCCGCACCCTCCTCCTGTCGCTCGTCGTCGGCACCACGCTCGCGGGGTGTTCGCTCGCCCCCCGCTATATCGAGCCCGCGCTGCCGGTGCCGCCGTCCTGGCCAGTCGGCGACGCGTATCTACGCCAGTCTGAGGCAACGCTACCCGCGATCACGTATCGCGACGTGTTCCAGGACCCGCGGCTCCAGTCGATCATCGAGCAGGCGCTTACCAACAACCGTGACCTGCGTATTGCGGCGGCCAATATCGAGGCGGCGCGTGCACAATATCGCGTCCAGCGTGCCGATATCCTGCCCCAAGTCGATGCGAGCGGCAGCTATCGCTATTCGGGCGGCGGCAACGGCGTGAGCCCGACGGTCACAACCGGGGGAACGGGCACCGGTAACACCGGCGTGGGAACCGGGACTGGCGGCACGGGTACCGGCACCACCGGATCGATCGGTTCGACCGGCAGATCGAACAGCATATTCAGCGCCAATGTCGGCACCACCGCGTTCGAGCTGGACCTGTTCGGGCGGATCCGCTCGCTGACCGGTGCCGCGCTCGACCGCTATTTCGCAACTGAGGCGGCCGCGCGCGCGACCCGGTTGACGCTGGTCGGCGGAATCGCGACCGCGTGGGTCAGCTATGCCGCGGACCAAAGTCTGCTCAAGGTGGCGCAGGACACCGCGCTCAGCGCAGCGAAGAGCGTGCGGCTCACCGATGCGCGGCTCCGAGGCGGGGTCGCACCGCGCACCGACCTTCGCCAGGCGCAACAGGTGCTCGAAACCGCCAACGCCGATCTCGCGCAGCAGCGCACCGCGCTCGCGCAGGACGTCAACGCACTCCAGCTGTTGGTCGGCGCGCCGGTCGATCCCGCGCTGCTCCCCGCGTCGATCGACCAGGCGCTGCCGACGATCGCGACGCTGCCCGCGGGGCTCGACAGTTCGATCCTGTTGCGCCGCCCCGATGTGGTCCAGTCCGAATATGAATTGCGCGCGACCAATGCGGAAATCGGCGCGGCGCGCGCGGCGCTGTTTCCGCGGATTTCGCTGACCGGCATCCTCGGGTTCGCGTCGACTGCGCTGTCATCACTCTTCACCGGGGGCGCGTTCAACTATTCGGTCGCGCCGTCGATCAGCTATCCGCTGTTCCGCGCGGGGGCGGGGGTCGCCAACGTGCGCTATACCCAGGCGCAGCGCGACGTCGCGCTCGCGGCCTATGAACGCTCGATCCAGACCGCGTTCCGCGAGACCGCCG
>JALYTW010000114.1 GCA_030854075.1 Pseudomonadota bacterium | reverse complement strand
CGGTAGTGCCGCGCCATCGTGCTGCCGACGACAAGGCGATGCTGCGTACTGCGGCCGATCTGACCCGCGATTTGAACCCGCCGCGCCCGGCGGTCTATTGGGCCGACCTGATCGCGTCGGTCCTGATCGGCTACGGCGCGCTGGCGATCGCGGTGACCGCGTCGGCGACGACAGTGGTCGTGCTCGCAGGCATCGCCTCGATGCTGGCGCTCTACCGCGCGATCAGCTTCATCCACGAACTTAGTCACATCAAGCATGCCGCGGTCCCCGGTTTCCGCCTTGGCTGGAACGCGCTCGTCGGTGTGCCGATGCTGACCCCGTCGTTCATGTACGAGGGGGTTCACACGCTGCATCACGCCAAGACACGCTACGGCACGTCCGAGGACCCCGAATATCTGCCGCTCGCGCTGATGAAGCCGTGGACGTTGCCGGTGTTTATCGTCGTGTCCGCGCTTGCGCCGCTGGCGTTGCTGGTTCGCTATGCAGTGCTTTCACCGCTGTCGGCGATCGTACCTGCGTTGCGCAAGATCGTGGTCGAGCGGTATTCGGCGCTGGCAATCAACCCGTCGTTTCGTCGCCGCGCGCCCAAGGGCGAAGCAAAGGCGCAGTGGACCCGGATCGAGACCGCCGCCAGCCTGTGGGCGATCGCGATCGTCGTCATGACCGCGACCGGGGTGATCCCGCTCCGCGCTTTCGGGATCGTCTTTGCGATCGTGTCGGCGGTAGCGGTGACCAACCAGGTCCGCACCCTCGTCGCGCATCTGTGGGAAAACGAAGGCGAGCCGATGACGGTGACCGCGCAGTATCTCGATTCGGTCAATGTGCCGCCGCCGGTGCTGCTGCCCGCGTTGTGGGCACCGGTGGGGCTGCGCTATCATGCGCTGCATCATCTGTTGCCCGGTCTGCCCTATCACGCGCTCGGCGAGGCACACCGGCGCTTGAGCGTGGCGCTAGGTCCGGAATCGCGGTTCCACGAGGCGAATTATCGCGGCCTGCCTGGGCTGGTCGGCAAGATCGCGCGGAGCACGATGACGCTGGCGCGCTAACGAACGGGCGGTATTATTCCTCCGTCCTGATCAGCACGGCTTCACCGATCAGGAAGAATAGCAGGAACGGTGCCCATGCCGCGAGGAAGGGCGGGTACGCGCCGAGATTTCCCATCGCGAGCGCGAAATTGTCGGCCACAAAATACGCAAACCCCAACGCCATTCCGATCACTGCGCGAACGAACAGCTTGCCGGAACGCGCAATGCCAAAGGCGGCGACCGCGCCGAGCAGCGGCATGAGGACTGCTGACAGCGGCCCCGACAGCTTATGCCACAGCGTTCCCTCGAGTGCCTTGGTGGGCCGCCCCGCGTCGTGCAGGTCGCCGATCGCGCGGCGCAGATCCCCGAACGCAAGTCCATCGGCGTTGATGCTGCCAAGCGTAAACTGATCGGGCCGCACATCCTTGGCGACGATCATCGTGCCCAGCGGGATCAAATCGCCGCTCGCGACGTCGAACCGGGTCGCGGGGCCGATCTGCCAAGCGTGATCGACACGGTGGCCGGTCGGCGCGCGAATGATCGAGACCAGATTGCCCGCAGCGCGGTCATAGATCGTGATCCCGCCGAGCCGGACCTGCTCACCGCGGCCCTTTACCTGCGCGACTTCGATCAGGTCGGCGCCGTCGCGTACCCACACGTTGCTGCGATCACCGCGATCGATCGGGAGCGGGCCGTAATCGACCGCCTTCCATTGATCGAGCGTCGCGGTCGCGCGGGTGGCGACACGTTCGTTGAACGCGAAGCTGACGATCGCAACGCCCAGACTAGCAAACAGCAGCGGCGCGAGCACCTGATGTGCCGATAAACCCGCCGCCTTCAGCGCAATGATCTCGCTGTTCTGGTTCATTGTGATCAGCGTCAGGATCGTGCCCAGCAACACCGAAAACGGCAGCACGAACGCGACGATTTGCGGCATGCGCAGCCCAACATAGGTCAGAATTTGCGCCTGTCCGTTACCCGCGACCGCGAGAATGTTGCCCGATTCGCTCAACAGATCGAGCGCCTGGAGAACGAGCACGATCGCGCCGAGGATAGACAGTGTCCGCACCAGAAACAGGCGCGACATATAGAACGCAATGGTCCGCGACGGGAAGAATTCGAGCAGGTGCCTCATAGCGCCTCTTCCTTGCGGCGTTGGCGGCGGCGGCCGGGCAGGCGGTTCGTCGCCGCTGCTGCGATTTTGGCAAAGACACGTTCGATCGCGCCGATCGGCTGGCCGCCAGGAACGTAGGCGATCGTATAGTACATCCATCCGACCAGCCCCGCAAAAATACAGAACGGCACCCACAGCGCGAAGAACGGATCGATGCGCCCCAGTTCTCCGATTGCAGCGGCATATTCGTTCACCTTGTGATAGGTGACGAGCATCACAATCCCGAAGAAGACGCCGAACCCGGAATTGGAGCGCTTGGGCGGCACCCCGAGCGCGAGCCCCAGGAATGGCAACAGGAACATCGTCGCGACCTCCGCCAGGCGGAAGTGGAACTCGGCGCGGCTCGAATCTCGCAGCTGCTCGGTTCCAGCCTGCTGACCGGTCCGAGCGAGTTCGGGCAGCGTATATTCGAGGTTGCGGCCACCGCGGGTCCGGAAATTCTCGTACTTGGGCAGCGGGATCGGAAGATCGTGGTTGCTGAACGTCAGCACGCGCGGTGTCTTGAAGTCGGCTCTATCGTGGATCAGCGTACCGTTGGTCAGGCGAAAGATGATGGTATTGGGATCGTCGGTCGCCAAAAATTCGCCGTGTTCCGCCGTCACGCCGATCGAGTCGCCTTTGTCGGACTTTGCCTGGACGAAGATACCGCTGAGATCGCGTCCTTTGTCCCGGCTCTGCTCGATCCTGATCGTCATCTTATCACCAAGATGCGTAAATTCGCCGACCTTGATCGACGCGCCCAGCGCGCCGGTGCGCAGTTCGAACCGAAGGCCTTCGTAATAATAGCGCGCGATTGGCTGGACGTAGCCAACGATCGCGAGATTCAGCGCGGCGAGGACGATTGCGTACATCATCGGGACGCGGAGTAGCCGATTGTAGCTCATCCCGACCCCGCGCAGCACGTCGAGTTCCGAATTGGCGGCAAGGCGCCGAAACGCGAGGAGCACGCCGAGCATCAGCCCGATCGGAATGCCGAGCCCGAGATATTCGGGTAGCAGGTTCGCGAGCATCCGCCACACGACGCTGACCGGGCCGCCTTCGGTCGCGACGAAATCGAACAATCGCCGGATCCGATCGAGGATCAGCAGCATCGCCGAGATGATCAGCGTCGAAAACAACGGCACCGCGATCAGTCGCGCCATGTAGCGGTCGATGGATTTCATGAAGGCGTGGTGCTCGGACGGCGGGTGGCGGGGATATAGGGCAGGCCGCGGGGGTCGTCACCTGGTTAAGCGCACGCGATCCGGCGGGTTGTTTGCTCGGAACAACCGACCTGCGCGCCGCTATTCTGCGGCGACCTGTGCCACGGGGGCAGGGCGATCCGCGGTCATCGCGTCATCGATCGCCAGTTCCAGCCCGGTTAAGGTGAAGGGTTTGCGCAGGACCGGATAGTCGCCGAATTCGCGGGCGTTCACCTCCCCCGCATAGCCGGTGACGAACAACACCGCGATATGGGGAAAGCGCGGGCCGACCTGCGCGATCAGCTCGGGTCCGGTCTGACCCGGCATCAGGACGTCGGTCATGATCAAGTCGATCTCGGTCCGTTCGGCAAGGATCGCCGCCGCTTTATCGGGCGCGTCGCACGCGATGCAGCGATGGCCAAGTTCGTCGAGTGCCTCGATCGTGGCGGTGAGCACCCTGGGGTCATCCTCGATGACCAGGATGTCCAGCATCGCGGGCTGCGCCGGAACAGTCGGCTGGGGGGCGATCACGTCGCTGTACTTTTCCTCACCAAGATCGCGGGGGATGTACAGCGTGACGGTCGTGCCCTGATCGACCATCGTCGCGATCGTAATCTCGCCGTCGAGTTGGCGTACCAGTCCGAAGATCTGGCTGAGCCCCAGTCCCGTGCCTTTGCCTGCCTCCTTGGTTGTGAAGAATGGCTCATAGACCCGCTCGACTATCTCGGGAGCCATCCCACAGCCATCGTCGGTGACCGCGATCGAGACATAGTCGCCCGCGGCGCAGTGATCGATTTCGTGCTCGGTCAGCGTTGCGGCGCCGGTTGCGATCGTGATGATACCGCGCCCGGCCATCGCATCACGCGCGTTGACCGCCAGATTCAGGATCGCGTTTTCGAGCTGGACGCGGTCGGCGCGCACCCGCCAGCTATCAGAATCGTCACGGGTAGACAGCGTGATCGCATCGCCCAAAGTGCGGTCGAGCAATTCGGACATGCCCGCAACCAGCCTGCCCGCGCGGATCGGTTCGGGCTTCAGCGCATCCTCTCGACTAAAGGCAAGCAGGCGCCTGGTCAGCGCGGCAGCGCGATTGGCCCCATCGGTCGCGTTATCGATATGTCGGCAGGCGGTCAGCGGATCAGATGCAACGCTGCGGCGTGCGAGTTCTAATCCGCCCAGAACGACCGCCAGCATATTATTGAAATCATGTGCGATGCCTCCGGTCAGCTGCCCAACTGCCTCCATCTTCTGGATTTGGCGCAGCTTGGCTTCCTGGCGGAGTAGATCGCTGGTCGCAGCGGTTACCGCGGTTTCCAGTTCCTCGACCCGGTCGCGTTCGATGTCCGCCTCTGCTCGGGCGGTTGCGCGATCGCCGACCGCGCGGAGCGTCAGCCAACCCAGCGCGATCGCGCCGACCACGATCAAGATGCCGAATGCCGCCAGGATGCCCGCGACCCGGCTTGCCTGGTCGACGGCGCGCATCGCTTCTGCGGACCGTTCCGAGAGCAGCGCGCGCTCACGAGTGCTGATGCCGCTAAGCGTATCATCGATAGCGGTCAAGGATGCCGTTTCTCGCCCGTCATAATAGCGCGCCAGCGCCTGGTCGTTTTTGCCGTAGCTGGTGCTCAGGGCGGTCAGCGAAAGCTCGTCGCCGCGCGTCCGATACGCGGCGCGCAGTCGAGCAATCGACCGTCGCTGAGCGGAACTGTCTGCGGTCAACTGTGCTAATCTGTCGATCTGCGATTCCGCGAGGCGCCATTGATCGAAATAGATCTGGCCGAGCCGTTTGTCACCGCTGATCACATAGCGGCCCAGCGACGCCTCCGACCGAGCGATCGTCCCCGACAGTGTTCGCGCAACGATCATCACGTCATAGCTGTGCGCCTGTAACTTAAGCGCACGGTCGCGCTGGCGAGTGGCGTCGCCGAGTGTCACGATCAATGCCACCAGTACCGCCGCGCCGAGCAAGCCCATCACGATGAGCAAAATGGTGCGCCATGTCGAGTCGCCTCCCAGGAGCCTTCCCGGCTCGGTGTCGCCCTCGTTCCGCGTCATCTGTGCTTATCTATCTCATAGCACGATTCTGGGAAAGCCGCGGGTGTCAGCTCAGCCGATCGCCCCCACGGCGCGTCCCGCCACGCGAAACATCTCGGTGATCCGCGTCACCTGTTCGCGGGTATGTTCGGCGCTTAGCGAACAGCGTAGCAGGAAGGTGCCGGCTGGCGTCGCGGGGGGTCGCGCCATGTTGACGTAAAGCCCATCATCAAGCAGCGCCTGCCACATCGTCACCGCCTGTTCCTGATCGTCCAGGATCACCGCGATGATCGCGCTTTCGGGGGTGTCGGTGCCGAGCTTGAACCCCATCGCCTTGAGATTACCGTGCAAGGACCGCGCGTTTTCCCATAGTTGCGCGCGCTTCTGGTCGGCGTGCATGAGCTTGCGGATCGACGCCGCGGCGGTCGCGACGACGCTCGGCGGCAGGCTGGCGGTGAAGATATACGCGCGGCAGGCGAGGCGGATCGCCTCGAACTTCGGGTGGTTCGACACGCAGAATCCGCCGACCGTCCCGACCGATTTGGAAAACGTACCGACGATGAAATCAACCTGGCCGCCGAGCCCCTGATCTTCATAGACTCCCCGCCCATGGGGGCCGAAGAAGCCCATCGAATGCGCCTCGTCGCTCAGCACCATCGCGCCATGTTGCTTGGCGACCGCCACCATCTCCTTCAACGGCGCGACATCGCCGAGCATCGAATAGACACCTTCGAGGACGACCAGCTTGGCGGGCTCTTTCGGCAATCGTCCTAGACGCTTGTCGAGGTCTTCTACCGAATTGTGGCGAAACCGGACGATTTCGGCATTGCCTTGCTGGCAGCCATCATAGATCGACGCGTGACTATCGGCATCGAGAATGATGTATTCGCCCTTGCCCACGAGCGTCGAGATCATCCCGAGGTTGGCCATATAGCCTGTAGAGAACACGATCGCGCCCGACACGTCGTAAAACTCGCGGAGCGCTTGTTCGACCTCGATATGGTCGTGGAAGGTGCCGTTGAGCATGCGGCTGCCATTGGTGCCCGACCCGAACTCGTCGAGCGCCTTCTTGCCCGCCGCGATCACGTCGGGGTCGAAAGTCATCCCCATGTAATTATAAGTGCCGAGCAGGATGGTGTCGCGCCCCGCGATCACCGCCTCGGTCGGCGATTTCACCTGCTCCATCACGATCGCGAAGGGATCGGTAACCCCGGTGTCGATCAATGCCTTGCGCTCGGCGATCAGCGCGTCGAACTTCGACATCAGGTCGCGCCCGGGGAGAACCGCAGGCGGGTCGAAATCGATGCTCTCGTTCTGGAGGCCGGTTTCGGTCATGTCATGCTTTCAGTTTAACGACCGCATCGACGAGCTGGCCGACCGTTTCGATCTCGGCCTGCATATTCATCGTGATGATGATGTCGAATTCGTCCTCGATCGCAGCGACGAAATCCATCACCGTCAGGCTGTCCCATTCCAGATCGCCCTGGAAACTGGTCGCATCGGCTACTGCGACACCCTTCTTGTTGAACGGCTCGATCTGCGCGGTGATCGTGACCAAAATGAGCTGGCGGTCGGTCATGGTAATTCCCGGAGTGGCAGCCAAATGCGGCGGCGTTGCGGCGCTATAGCAGCCCGTTGTCACGATACCACCGTGCGGTCTCCCCAAGGCCGACGCGCGTGTCCACCTCGGGCGACCAAAGATCGGCAGGAACACGGCGGTCGGGCTGGGCGGTCCAGTCGGGATGCGTCAAATAGCCGACGCGGTCGCGGGTCAGCTTTGCCTGGTCCCCGCGTAGCCGCCGATCGACCCACGCGCCGAGCAGCATCAGTGCGCGGGGCAGGTGGAGCGGCATCACCCGCTGCCCCACCGCCGCCCCGATCGCGCGCGCGAAATCTGCGTGCGTCCAGCTGGTGCCATCATCGACTTCATAAATGGTGCGAACCGCGCCGCGTTCGGCGACGGTCACGAGCAACCGCGCCAGATCGTCGACCGCGACCGCGGACATCAGGCCGGGCGGCGGCAGCAGCGCAAGCCCCAGCTTGGCGGCGCGGAATAGATCGCGCATCTCCATATCACCGGGGCCGAAGACCGCGGCGGGACGCAAGATCGTCCAGTCGAGTCCGCTTGCCTCGACCACCTTTTCCGCTTCGGCCTTCGACCAGCCGTAATCGGACAGCTGTGGCTCGCGTGCTGACAGCGACGAGACATGGACGAACCGCCGGACCCGAGCGTTATGTGCCGCGGTGACGATCGCACGCGTCCCCTCGATATTCCCTGCAATGAATCCAGCAAGGTCGGCGGTGACCACGCCTGCAACATGGATAACCGCGTCGCTCCCGTCGACGAGTTCGGCGAGCGCTGCTCCATCATCGAGCGCACCCGCGATCCAGGTGACGCCATGCCGCTCCGGTTGGACGCGCCTAGCGAGGGCACGGACGCGATGGCCTCCCGCCAGCGCGCGGTCGAGGGTGCGGCTCCCCACGAACCCGGTGCCGCCGGTGACGGCGAGGATCACAGCAGCGCCATATGGCTGCGATGCACAAAAGCCGCGCGCGGCGCATAACCCAACAGCGCTGCCTGCTCTTCACGCCGCGTGCCGAGCAATAGCAGCGCGTCGGCGGCGTCATATTCCGCCAGTCCGCGCGCAACCGGTCCGTCGGGGCTGTCGATCGCGACCAGATCGCCGCGCGCGAAATCCCCCGAGATCGCCGTCACCCCGGCGGCGAGCAGGCTATTGCCCGCGCGCAACGCTTCCGCCGCGCCCCGGTCGATCGTCACCCGCCCGCTGGTGGTAAGACCCCCCGCGAGCCATGCCTTGCGCGCGGAGGCGCTCTTCTCCGCGACGAACAGCGTATGCCGGTCCCCGCCCGAGAGTGGCCGGTCGACCCGTCCGCTCGCAATCGCCAAATTCGCGCCCGCTGCGTTGGCGATCCGCGCCGCCGCGATCTTCGACACCATGCCGCCAGATCCCATTCCCGACGCGGAGCCGCGATCCGCCATCGCCTCGATCGCTCCATCGATCCGGTCGACGCGTGCGATGTGCACCGCATCGGGCACCACCGGATTGCGGTCGTACAGCCCGTCGACATCGGAGAGCAGGACGACGCCATGCGCGCCGGCCGCCTGCGCGACCCGGGCGGCGAGCCGGTCGTTGTCCCCAAAGCGGATTTCCGCGGTCGCGACGCTGTCATTTTCGTTGATCACCGGGACGACGCCGAGGCTTAGCAACCGGTCGAGGGTCGCAGAGGCGTTGAGATAGCGTCGGCGATCCTCAAGGTCGCCCAGCGTCACCAGCATCTGCGCCGCGGTGATGCCCTCCGTCCCCAGTATTTCGGCCCAGATTTGGCTCAGTGCGATCTGGCCGACCGCCGCCGCGGCCTGTGCGTCTTCGAGGGTCGCGCGACCCGCCTTGGCGAGCGCAAGCCGCCGTGCTCCGAGTGCAATCGCACCCGACGACACGATGACGACCTGCTGCCCGTCGCGCTGCCGCGTGGCGATGTCGGCGACGATCCCCCCGAGCCAATCGCGTCGAACCCCGCCAGCGGCGTCGACGAGCAAGGCCGAGCCGATCTTTACGACCAGCCGGGGGCAGGAGACGGGCGGGAACAGACTCATGGCCGCGGGATAGCCCGCCGACGCCATCGCAATCAATTGCGTGCGGCGATTTCGTCATGTCGCAGGACGCGATCAGGGCGGCCCCAACCGCTCAAACCGGCGACCATTCGATCGGGTCTTCCCCGTCGTCGTCGCCAAGCGCGTCGACGGCTCCCGAGTGTGGCGATGGCCCGAGCTGTTCGATCAACGTGTCGAGTGCCCAGTCGACCCCGGTGCCGCTGACCCCTGAGATCGGGATCACGTCCGCGCCGCTCGCCTCCACGAGTTCGGCGGACAGCGCGTCAATCAGTTCGTCGTCGAGCATGTCGATCTTGTTGAGCGCGACGACCACCGGTTTTTCGGCCAATCCCGCGCCGTAATTGACCAGTTCGTCGCGGACGATGCGATAGCTTGTCGCAACATCCTCGTCATTGGCATCGACCAGGTGGAGCAGCACGCGGCAGCGTTCGATATGCCCAAGGAAGCGGTCGCCGATCCCCGCACCTTCGGCGGCGCCCTCGATTAGCCCTGGGATATCCGCGACCACGAATTCGATGCCCTTGTGGCTGACGACGCCCAACTGCGGACGGGTCGTCGTGAACGCGTATTCGCCGACCTTGGCCTGCGCATTGCTCACCTGGTTGATGAAGGTCGATTTGCCCGCGTTGGGCAGCCCGACCAATCCGGCGTCGGCGAGCAGCTTCAGCCGCAGCCATACCCAGGCCTCGCCGCTCGGCCAACCCGTGCCGTGCTGGCGGGGTGCGCGGTTGGTCGAGGTCTTGTAGCTCGCATTGCCGCGCCCGCCGTCGCCGCCGCGGAACATGACCTCCCGCTGCCCGACCTTGGTGAAATCGGCGAGCACCTCATCGCGGTCCTCGTCGAGAATCTGGGTGCCGACGGGGACCTTGATGACAAGGTCGTCGCCGCCCGCGCCCGTGCGGTTGCTGCCCGACCCGCCCTTGCCGCGCGGCGCGCGGAAATGCTGGGTGTAGCGAAAATCGATGAGGGTGTTGAGTCCAGCCACCGCTTCGAACACGATATCGCCGCCCTTGCCCCCGTTGCCGCCGTCGGGGCCGCCATATTCGATGAACTTCTCGCGGCGGAAGCTTACCGCCCCCGGGCCGCCCGCACCGGAGCGGACGAAGATCTTGGCCTGATCGAGAAAATGCATCTCATGCGTTCCCGACTTGGAGCATCATTGCGCGGGCCAGTTCACGCGCGCGATCGCGGGGCAGGCCGAGCGCGCGGGTGAGCGGCCCCCCGAACAACGCATCGCCCAGCGCCATCAACACCAGCTGGAGCGTCTCGTCCTGGATCGGGCGATCGGGCTTCGAATGATCGGCGGCAAGTTCTTCGACCAGATCGTGAATCGCTTTCAAGATCGGGTCGAGTGCATTCTCGTTGCCGCTCAGGATCATCCAACTCGCCAGCGCGCCCGCACCACCTTCACCAAAGGCTTCGAAGGCGAGATCGACGACTTCGCCGGGTTCTTGATCGGTATCGCGCTGGCGCAGCACCGCGTCGCGGATCGTCGAGGTGATGAACGCCGCCATCCGCTCGATCAGTGCCTGCTGCAGCCCCGCGGCGGACCCGAAATGGTGGAGAACATTCGCATGCGTCCGCCCGATCCGCGATGCGACCGCCTTCAGCGTCACCGCCTGTGGGCCGACCTCGACCAGCAGCGCCCGCGCCGCCTCCAGCGCGGCATCGCGCGATTCTTCGGGGGGCAGGCGTCGGCGAACGGGAAGGGGGGTAACGGACATGTCGGAGGCTGTCGGCGGTTTTCGGGGGGAACGCAAGGCGCGGCGATTGACACTAAGGGCGCGGTTACTTACATTTATGTCAATAAAGGGTTCTATCATGGCGAAGACCACCAGTCCCACCGACTTGACGATCACCCCGCGCGATGTGCGCTTCGCTCGCGGCACGGCGATGAAGCGCCATTGGCTGAACGACGATCCAATTGCGACCGCGTTCTACAATGCGCTCTCGATCACCTTTCCCAAGGGAGAGGCGTACTTCTGCGACAGCGTAAAAGCCTTTCGCGAGGGTACGTCCGAGAAGCTTGCGCGCGAAATTCGCGCGTTCGTCAAGCAAGAGGTGGTCCACAGTCGAGAACACGTCGCGTTCAATCGCCATGTCGTTGATCAAGGATATGACGTCACGCTGCTCGATCGTCACGTCGATCAGGCGCTGGCGCTGTCCGACGGGTTGCCGCCGGTCGTCCATCTGGCAGCGACGATGGCGCTCGAACATTTTACCGCGATGATCGCGCACGAATTGATCGCGAACCCCGCGCATTTGGCGGGCGGCGAGCCGCAGGCAGTGGCATTGTGGCGCTGGCATGCGGCCGAAGAGATCGAGCACAAGGGCGTTGCTTACGATACCTGGCTCCATGGGACGCGCGATTGGTCGCGGTTCAGGCGGTGGCGGATCAAATCCCTCGTCATGCTCGGGACGACCTGGCAATTCTTCCACGGTCGGCGCCGCGGGATGATCGAACTGTTGCGGCAGGACGAGTTGGCCGGGCCGAAGCTCTGGTTGCGGCTCGCCTGGTATGCGGTCGGGCGACCGGGCATGGCGCGCAAGGTCGCGGGGGTTTGGTTCAGCTATTTCCTTCCCGGTTTCCATCCGTGGAACCACGACGACCGCGCCCTGATCGCGCTCGCCGAGAGCGATTATCGGGACGCGGTCATGCCTAAGGACGATCGTCGCGAGTCCGCCTACGCGTGATCGCGCGGGCGCGACGTCGATGGCGATGTCGGGATCAGGCGGCGATTTGCATTTCGGGGTCGCCTCCTTCGGTGAGGTCGAGTTCGCAGGTTGCGCACTCGATCATCCTGCCGCGTGCGAGCGAAGCGCGCGACTCGGTACCAATCTGACGAAAGCCGAGCTTGGCCAGCACGCGCGCCGAACCCGCGTTATCCAGTTGATGATGGGCCCTCAGGCGCGAGACGGGGAGCGCGTGGCGCGCCATCTCGATCACGGCGCGCGCTGCTTCGGTCGCATAGCCGCGGCCCCAGGCGGCGGGCGTCAACCAATACCCAAGTTCATACGTGTCGGGGCCTGGCATCAGCCCCACCCCGCCGACGAGACGCGGGCAGCCATGCGCGTGGTCGAAGATCAGGAACGACGCGTCGGTCGCGCCGCGCGGCAGCGCCAGGAACGCGGCTGCATCCGCCAACCGATACGGCCAGGGCAGCCGTGCAAGTTTCATCGCGACATCTTCATGCGCGATCGCGGCGTGTAGCGCGGGCGCATCCTCGGGCCAGCCTGGCCGCAAGGTCAGTCTCTTCGTCCGGGCGAACATCATTCGGCACTCCTCACCTGCCGACGCCCCAAGCACGTCACCATGACGGGCTCGCGACACCGATGTTGTGGGAGCAAGAAAAAAGGGAGCCGGGGCGACCCGTCTCCCTGATTTGGTTGGCGCCGCCTGAGCGGAGCTACCGGGTCACCCTGGTGGGCAACCCGTCCGGTTACCCGAGGTTATTCGGCCGCTTGCGCCATCATCTCGACTGAGCAGAACTTTCGGCCAAGCTTGCCTTCCTTGAAGGTCACGCGACCATCGACCAGCGCGAACAGCGTATGGTCGGTGCCGATGCCGACATTGGTGCCGGGATAGAATTTGGTGCCGCGCTGACGCACGAGGATGTTCCCCGCGATCGCGATCTCGCCACCGAACTTCTTGACGCCAAGGCGACGACCGGCCGAATCACGACCGTTGCGCGACGAACCGCCTGCTTTCTTATGTGCCATCTCGAACTACTCCTTACGCCTGCGCGGCCGGGGCATCGGCCTCGGGCGACGTGGCGGCTGCCTTCTTGGGGGCGGCCTTCTTCTTTTCTTCGCTGCCGATCGCGGTGATCTTCAGGATCGTGTGCTGTTGGCGATGGCCGTTCTTGCGACGATAATTGTGCCGACGGCGCTTCTTGAAGACGATGACCTTGTCGGCCTTCGCCTGCGCGATCACTTCCGCGGTCACGGTCAGGCCTTCGACGCTCTTGAGCTCGGAGCCTTCGCCCGCGAGCAGAATGTCGCCCAGGGTTACCGAAGATCCGGCGTCGCCGTCGATCTTTTCGACGACGATCTTGTCTCCGGCGGCGACGCGATACTGCTTGCCGCCGGTGCGCACGATAGCGAACATGGCTTTAGTCACTTCCCAAATTACATGTGCCCGCACGAGCAAGCCCGTCGGGATGAGGGGAGGCAGCTAAGTGAGCGCGCCCCACCTGTCAACCGCGAAGGCGTGGCGAGGGGCATTGTGGCAGAGCGGCCACAACCGGAGCGCAATATCGATCATCGCATTATTATGGTCTTGTTACGATGGCTGCGGCTCATAAAGTGTCGTGGAGAAGCGGGCAGGGGGCTGCTTCGTTATACTGGGGGATCACGCCATGCGTCGTTCGTTGCTTGGGTTGCTCGTCATCGGCTGCTCGCCGTTCGCTTTGGCGGTCGCTGCGGACGCGCAGGCCGTCACCACGCCGCCGCAGGAAACTGCGCCGGCCGATACCCAGGCATCCGACACCGTCGATCCGCAGAAAGATATTCTGATCACCGGCAGCCGGATTGCGGGCCGAACGATCGCCGACAGCCCGGTTCCGATCGACGTCATCGGCGGCGATCAACTGACCAACGGCGGCTATACCGAAACCAACAAGCTGCTGACCCAGCTCGTACCGTCGTTCAATTTCCCGCAGCCATCGCTCACCGACGGCACCGATTCGCTGCGCCCCGCGACGCTGCGCGGGCTCGCGCCCGACCAAACGCTGGTGCTTGTCAATGGCAAGCGGCGGCATCAGTCCGCGCTGCTCAACCTCAATGGGTCGGTCGGGCGCGGATCGGGCGCGGTCGATCTCAACGAAATCCCGCCAATCGCGATCGACCGGATCGAGGTGCTGCGCGATGGCGCGTCGTCGCTGTACGGGTCGGATGCGATCGCCGGAGTCATCAACATTCAATTGTCGAAGCGCCCCGGCGTGCGCGGGTCGGTGACCTTCGGCCAGTATCGTACCAAGATGGATGGGGTGCGCGATGTCACCGGGGTGGCGGTCGGCCCGAACGGGCTGCCGCTCGTCGCGGTGGCGGGGGGCGGCAACAACGATCTGCTCCAGCTCAATTACGGCGATGAGCGCGTCCGTCACGATGGCGATACGCTGACGCTTGCCGCTTCGATCGGGCTGCCGATGGCGGAGGGCAGCTATTTCGTCTTCACCAGCCAGTTCCGCGATCGCCAGCCGACCAATCGCTCGGGCGCCGACCCGCGCCGCCAATATCAGACCATTGGCGATCCGCGCGAACCGAGCTTCAACCGCTTCAACCACGCCTATGGCGACGGGCTGACCGACGATTACAATCTGTTCCTCAATGCGGGAACCACGCTTGGCAAGTACGAGCTCTACACCTTCGGCAGCTATGGCATTCGCGATGGCAGTGGCGCGGGATACTTTCGTCGCCCCAACGACGCGCGCAACCGCGACTTTGCAGCGTCCACAACGATATCCGTGCCCTATTATGCCGACGGGTTCCTGCCCAAGATCCAAAGCGAGATCAGGGATATTTCGATCGCGGGCGGCGTCCGCGGCGATTTCATCGATGGCTGGAGCGGCGATTTGTCGGTCGTCTATGGCACCAACAAATTGCTGTATGACACGATCGACAGCTTCAACGTTTCGTTGGGCGGGGTGGACAGTCCGAAGCGGTTCAAAGCAGGCGGGCTCGCGGCGGGGCAAACTGTTGCCAATCTCGACATCAGCCACAAGTTCGACGTCGGATTCTTCAAGACGCTCGGCGTCGCGTTCGGCGGTGAATATCGCAACGAGAATTTCCGGATTTTCCGCGGTGAAGTTGCGAGTTACGTGGCTGGGCAATTCGCGGCGCGTGGTGCGGCGCCGGGGGCGCAGGTGTTTCCGGGGTTCAAACCCGAAAACGAGGTCGATGTCTCGCGCGACAGCTTCGCAGGCTATGGCGAATTGGATGCCGACGTATCTGATCGTCTGAGCGTCCAGCTGGCGGGGCGATACGAGCATTTCAGCGATTTCGGCAGCACCGTGAACGGTAAGGCGGCGGGCCGGTTCGAGCTCGTCCGCGGCCTCGCAATCCGCGGATCGGTGTCGACCGGTTTCCGCGCGCCGAGCCTCGCGCAGCAATATTTCAGCACGACATCGACCAATTCCACCTTTGTCGGCGGCGTCGCGACGCTGCTCGACGTGCTGACCGTGCCGGTGTCGAGCCCGGTCGCGGTGGCGCTGGGATCGAAGCCGCTCAAGGCCGAAAAGGCGTTGAACTTCGGCGGTGGGGTTACCTTCGATCTCATCCCCGGGCTCAGCCTGACCGCGGATTATTACAACATCCGGATTCGCGACCGGGTACTGCTAACCGAGAATTTAACCGGAACCGCGGTCGTCAATCTGCTCAACGCGAACGGCATCGTCGGGGTTAGCTCGGCGCGGTTCTTCGTCAACGGCGCGGACACGAAGACCGAGGGGGTCGACATCGTTGGCACGTATCGCCTGCCCGACATGGGGATCGGCACGATCCGGCTGACAGCGGGGTATAATTACAATACCCAGGCGATCACCAAGCGCGCGGTGTTGCCGTCATTGCCGAACATCATCCTCTATGGGCGCGCCGAGTCGATCCGTCTGACCAACGGACAGCCCAAGGACAAGCTCAACATGGGGATCGACTACGATAACGGCCCGATCGGCTTCACTGCGCGGACCAACCGCTACGGCACAGTGGTCTCGGCGGGCGGATCAACCGATCTCACGGTGCCCGCGGGCCAATCACCGTCCGACTTCACGCTCGAGCCCAAATGGGTCACCGACGTCGAGGTGCGGGTGAAGCCGTTTAGGGGCATCGAATTCGCGGTCGGCGCGGACAATGTGTTCGATGTCTATCCGACCAGATCGCCTGTGGGCGGCGTGTTCGGCAACAATCCTTATTTCCTGCCCTATTCCACCCTGTCGCCGTTCGGCTTCAACGGGCGGTTCCTCTACGGCCGGGTCGCGTTCGACTTCTGACCCGCGCATGAAAAAAGGGGAGGGGTCAACGACACCTCCCCGATCTGACTCAAGGCCGACGCCGCCCGATCAGTGGCGATGTTCGCGGCGCAGCGGGTAGCGACCATCCGCGAAATCGCCGAATAACCCGGAAATCGCGGGATGCTCGATCGGCTCGTCACTGTCGTCGCGCACCAAATTCTGCTGGCTGACGTAAGCGACGTAGCTCGATTCCATGTTCTCTGCGAGCAGGTGATAGAAGGGCTGATCCTTGGTCGGGCGGATCCCCTCGGGAATCGCGTCATACCATTCCTCGGTATTCGCGAAGACTGGATCGACATCGAAAATCACGCCGCGGAAATCGAACATCCGGTGGCGCACGACGTCGCCGATCGAAAAGCGCGCATGCGCGATCGCCGGAGCGGCGAGGTCGATGGTGGGAACCGCCCGCGTGGCGTCGGGGCGCATGGAATCGGGGCTGATGGGATCATGTCGGGGCATGACCCCAATCTAATGGTCTTTCCGCGCCGCACAAGCCGAGCCGCTTGCACCCACCAAATCCATGGGTTAGGGCGCGCCCCAGACCATCCGGCCCCGCCCAGTGCGGTCAAGGAAACAACCTCGCGGAGAGGTGGCAGAGTGGTCGAATGTACCGCACTCGAAATGCGGCGTGCCTTTACGGGTACCGTGGGTTCGAATCCCACCCTCTCCGCCACTTCCTTATTCATCTAGCGCCGACATCATCCGAATTACCTCACTAAATTAGGCATTTGCGGCCATCTATCGTCCAGCTACGTCCTGTGCGGTTTTGACACATCCAGCGACCATCAGGGGCACGGTTGGGGGCATGGAATTCCCTCGCGGGGGCACCGAGATCGGTATCGGAGGTTTCGATGCTGACGGTGATTGCGATCAAGAATGCCGGCCCCAGGGAGAAGGCCTATAAGCTTGCCGATTCTCAAGGCCTGCACCTGTATGTGTCGCCGAGCGGCCACCGTAATTGGCGCCTCAAATATCGGTTTGGCGGCAAGGAGAAGCGCCTAGTAATGGGCAGCTTCCCTGAGATGAGCCTGGCGGAGGCGCGGGATCGCCGTGATGAGGCGCGGCGACAGTTGAAGGCTGGTAGGGATCCGGGTCTCGAACAAAGGCGCATTCGCCTGGTCCGGTCGACACCGTCGGCGCTGACGTTCGAAACGTTCGCACGCCAATGGCACGCGCACGAAAAACCGCGCTGGGTTCCGGTTCAGGCGGACGATGTCATCACCAGCCTCTAGCGTGACATTCTGCCTGATCTTGGCGGCTACGATGTGAGCGACATCGACGAGATGATGGTCAGCGCGGTATTGGCCAAGGTCGAGCAGCGTGGCGCGATCGAGACCGCCCATCGGCTGCGCCAGCGCGTTTCGGCGGTGTTTCGTTACGCCCGGGCGAAGGGTGCGACAACGCGCAACCCGGCCGCTGATCTGCGGATTGTCATGAACGAGGTGCCCAAGGGCGGCAGACGTCCCGCCCTCGTTGATATTGTCCAGCTCCGCGAGCTGCTGGATGTCGTCGAGCATGCCGGGGCTAGCCCGGTGACAAAGCTGGGTTCTCGTTTCCTCGCTCTGACGGCGCAGCGTCCAGGAATGGTGCGGCGACTGCGGTGGGATTCTATCGAGGGCATCGACTGGGACGATGGGACGTCGCCATCGCCGGGGGCGTTGTGGCGAGTGCCCGCCCAGCAGATGAAGCAGGAGTTCGATTTGCGCGAGGACGATGCGTTCGACCACGTCGTGCCGCTTGTCCCACAGGGCGTCGCGGTGCTGCGCGCGATCCGGCGGTTGTCAGTCTCCGCAAGGAGACTGAGCATGAGCGATCTGTACTGGCTGACCGACGAGCAGATGGCGCGGCTGGAGCCGTATTTTCCCAATAGCCACGGCAAGCCACGGGTTGATGATCGGCGGGTGTTAAGCGGTATCGTTTTCGTGAACCGCA